>JBAUWE010000250.1:0-2656 GCA_049583595.1 Terriglobia bacterium | reverse complement strand
CCCCAGCTCCTGCTGTCACTCCACCACCGATAACTGGGCCATGAGCACTGTTTCCATGGAAAACATCCGCGGGTGGCGCATACGTTCCGCAGTTTGGAATGTATGCGATCACACCAACGCTGCCGGAATCTATCGGAATCAAAGAGGCGGGTCCGTCGATACGTGCTCCGGGTCAGAAAGCGAAGATGGTTCTCGCCGCAGTAATGCTTCTGCGGGGGCATGGCGCTATTCTACATCACTGACGTTGCGACATCCGTTTGTGTTGCAAGAAGAGCCGCATACATCGCAAAGGGCGCGCCGTATGCGCCACCCGCTCGCCAGGCTCGAGCGCCAGACGCCGCGCGTTTGCCGGAGACGGAGCAACTGATAACTCAGTCGAACTGAATAACGACGGTGGCTGCTGTCCGCGCACCGGCAGGACGAAAATCAAAACACCCGCCGCCAACAAAAGCAGTAGTCGTGCGGCGCCAGGCGCCAAATTTTCGTGCAGAAGAGAAAAAGGATTTTCTGTTGTGCGCGTGTTGGTCGTGAAACCTGGGCTCATCATCCTGCCATCAGCCGGAAGGGGAGTGTTCGCGCTTCCGGGGTTGAAACTTTATTGCCGGTTCGCCGCAACCGGGCGCCTTTTTTCCAGAAAAACAGGCCGCGGCAGCAGGAACGGGCGGACGTCCGCCAGAGACAAAACGGGCGCATTCCCCATACGGCGGAGCCACGGCTGGCGGGTTGCCGTTGCGCGCGCGGGGCGGGCCCGCCCTGAGATAGCGTCGTAAAGTAGGCTATTTACGGGGAAAAAGACCCCCGAATGGGACGTTTGGGACGTTCATTCGCTTTTTATTCTCTAATTGTAAGTTATTGATTATAAGATAGTTAAAAATTTATTGGCGCAAATTGAAGTCCATTTTTGAAAAAGTTGTCCGATTTTGAAACAGCGTGTAAAAAGTTCGCTAGCCCATCTTTCAAAATTCAGCGGAAAGCTTCCTTGTTCACCACGCAGGCCACATCGGCCAGGCTGCCCTTCGCTTCCAGCACGTCGATCAGCGACTGCACGGTCCGCCCCGCCATGCCGCGCGCGGGATCGGTGGAGAGCCGCGTGATGCGCCCCGCGCTGGCAAAGTGATGGAACAACCGCACCCGGTCTTGCAGTTCCGGATCGCGCAACGGCGAGTCGGGCGGCAGCGGCTCCTGCTCGAACACATCGAGCGCCGCGCCGGCAATCACTCGTTCCTTCAGCGCCTGTGCCAGCGCCGCTTCATCCACCACCGGCCCGCGCGAAGTGTTGACGAGGTAAGCCGTGCGCTTCATCATCCTCACGGTCTTCTGGTTGATCAGGTGATAGGTGGGCGTTGCTCCTTCGCGCACCAGCGGCACGTGCAGCGAGATGAAGTCCGATCCCGCCAGAACTTCTTCCAGGCCGGCCAGGCGGATGGTCCGCCGTTCCGTCGAGAAGCCGTTGCGGTGGCGCAAGTCCATCTCTTCCTGCACACCTTTCAGGAAACCCTCGCGCGCCGCGGCCGAATCGTAGCAGAGGAAATTCACATCGAACCCCAGCGCCTTTTTGATAAAGGCCTGCCCGATGCGTCCCAGGCCGACCACGCCCACCGTCTTGCCGGTAACCTCGTCGCCGAGGAACGGCAGGTAGGGATGCCAGGCGCCCCAGCGGTTTTCCCTCACCAGCCGCTCACTGGGATACAGCTTGCGCGCCACCGCGCCCAGAATGAAAATCGCAAACTCCGCCGTCGCTTCGGTCAGCACTTCCGGCGTGTTGGTGAAAGGAACCTTGTATTCGTTGGCGTCCGCGCGGTTGATATTGTCGAAACCCACCGCGTCCTGCGCCACCACTTTCAGGGTTCCCTTGCCGGCCTCAAAAACCTCACGGTCGATGGGATCGCGCAGCGTGGTGATCAGCCCGCCGATTCCCGAGCGCACCTTCTCAATGATCAGGCTTTTCGGCGGCGGCTCCAACTCGCTGTAGACTTCCACCTGATAACCGCGTTCGCGCAGCCGGTCCAGCGCCTCGCTGCCGATGTCGCAGGTGGCAAAAATGCGGGTGTTGTTCCTGGTTTCGCTCATAAGCTTGTCACGAATGCTTTCTGATCCAGGTGTCGATGCTGTCCAGAGCTTTCCGGATGTTCTCAACGGAGTTGGCAAAGGAAAAGCGCAGATACCCTTCGCCCTGCCGGCCGAACGCCGTACCGGAAAGGCACGCCACGCCGGCTTCATTCAGCAGGGCGTCGGCCAGTTCAGTCGAAGATTTCCCGGTCTCCTTGATATTCGGAAACGCATAGAACGCTCCCCGGGGCTTCAAGCAATTAAATCCCGGGATGCCGTTCAATCCGTCCACGATCACTTCGCGACGCTCGCGGAATCGCTCCAGCATGGCGCTCACCGAACTCTGGTCGCCGCGCAGCGCCTCCACTCCGGCCATCTGCGTAAAGCTGGCCGTGCAGGAATTCGAGTTGGTCATCAGCAGCGCGATCTGCCGCGCCAGGTCGGCGCGCATCACGCCGTAACCCAGCCGCCAGCCCGTCATGGCGTAGGTCTTTGAAAACCCATCGAGGATGATCACGCGGTCGCGAAACTCCGCGAAAGACGCCGGGCTTACGGACTCACCCTGGTAAATCAACCGGCTGTAGATTTCGTCTGAGAGCACCATCAC
>JBAUWE010000249.1:0-9720 GCA_049583595.1 Terriglobia bacterium | reverse complement strand
TCCGGGCAGCCGCCCGTCTTGATGGAAAGCAGCCGGCAGGTCTGCACTTCCTGCGGATTGTGGTGCTGCCGGTGCACCTGCTGCGCCTGGAACACCAGCTCCAGCAGCGGCTGGTCATAAATGGAGCGAACTTCCTCGCGCGTCCAGTCGTGCCTCAGGGCCTGGGCAGAGGTTGTTATGGTTGAAGCAGACTTCAAGACTTTTTCCCTTTCGTGCAACTTCAGCGGCTGAAGCCGCCCTCATTCGCCAATCTCTTATGGCGCGGCTGAAGCCACGCCCTCCTGAAAAGCGGACCGGCCACAGAATCTCCTGACAACGGAAACTCTGCCCCACCTTGTCGATCGCACACATCACGAAAACCGCAACGTGCGCGCCACCCGACCGCCCGCGGCCGCAGTTGCCATTATGGCACGGCTGGGCATCCGCGTGAAAAGGCCAAAACAAGGGGCAAGGCCGGCAGCCTTCGCACCCGTGATAGGCAGTTCACGTTTCACCCTCCATACTTCATTCAGGAGGCGGTATGGTCATCAACCGGCGAAGGCGGCCGGCGCGGATTCGGGCCATCTCATCTGCAGGTCCCCGGGCGTCAAACCTGCATCCTCACGATAAGGTCGGTTTCGGCACGTCTGAAGGGTACTGGTCGGTTTTGATTGATTCGCCCAGGTTGCCGACCTTCTCCACAGAAACCACGGTCTTAAGGTCGCTTCTGTAGAGCGTATAGACATCAATCAGCGACCATCCGCAAATGGTGTAGTGCTGGTCCTTATCAAAAGTATGCGTGACTGTTTTCTCTACCCTGGTTGTTACACCTGTGGAAGAAACCAGGGACGTCTTGAGCTGGTCTGACAACTCGTAGGCCATTTCGCCCGACATAGTTCCCTTGATTCCCGCCCGTTCCCCACCCACCGAAAAACCGCCTTTCACTGAAAACTTTGTTCCGATGGTGTGCTCGATGGATTGCGAAGAACTTGTTGTGACCTCATGCACCACCTTGGTTTGGAACTCAGCAGCGTCTCCCGGCTGGTGCTCGTAGGCATAACCGTGGTCAGCTTCCCTGGACCAGTACTGCGAACGCTCCATCACGTAGTACGGATTCCCATTCATCTGAGCAATCTTGTCGCTGAAGGCCGGATCGTACACGCAGGTGGCCAGGACGGTGGCATAGGCAACCGTCTTCGGCTTGGTGGCCATGGGCAGTTCCGTGAAGTCAAAGCCCGTCAACCTCGGCACGTCTCCAATGCGTCCGGGCTCCGCCTGGGGCTTTGGCAAATTGGGTTTCGGCTTCTCACCCCAGGGCTCGAACTTGAACTTCTGGTCGTCCTTGTTGGTTTTTGCCCAGCGTCTCACATTGGCTCCGAACATCTCCCCCACCACGGTGGCAAATTCGTTTTTCGTTCCTTCCTGGATGTTAAAGGTGTCATTGTCTCCGTTCACCAGGCGGAACACCTGGGTCGGCTTGTCCTCGAATCCCCACCGCAGAATGTTTCCGTCCGTTCCAACGGCCATGTACTCCCCGTTCTGTTTGGTCATAATCCGGTAGGACCGCTCGCCCACGGGAATCACCAGCCAGACCTGCTCATCGCCTTTGGTCTCGCCCCATCGGAGAATGTTGCCGTTGTCACCCACGGCCACAAACTCATTCTTGGTAAATTCCCGGATTCGGAAAAAGGTACTTTTCTCATCCACTATCATAGCCATTGGAAGCCTCCTCTGTTTATCTGTTGGATAAGTGCCCAACAAATAATGACACAGGGGTTGAGGGAAATGCAATTCGCCAGGCGAGTTTTCCTCAGCATGGCGCTTCACGCTCGCGCCCTTGCTACTGCGTCAAGGCTCTGCTGCCACTGAGGCTCCCCCGTCTTCAGAAGCGCCGGCTCTTGCACCAACCTGTCCTACGGTGTATAAATCTTGCAACATGGCTTCCGAGTTACAGTGAGTCTCGCCCCGAAGCCATTGCCCGGCGAGCCTCATCTATGCGGCGGATGGCCGGAGAGAAAGGAACCGATTTCATGCACCACGGAAAAATCTCAAAAGACATCGCCCGGGGGCTCGTAGCCCTCCGCAAGCGAATCGACGCCGCCAAAATCCCGTCTTCAAAACTCGACGAAACTCTGAACATTGCCACCTGGAACATCCGCGAGTTTGGAAAGAAGCGCCGCACCGAGGCGGCCGTTCACTACATTGCCGAAATCCTCGGACAGTTTGACCTGATCGGCATTGTGGAGCTGCGCGACAGTCTTGAGGACCTGAGCCGCGTTATCAAGATTCTCGGACCTTACTGGCGGGCGGTTTATTCCGACATGATTCCCGACCCCGGCGGCAACCACGAACGCGTGGCCTACGTCTACGACCGGCGTGCCGTCACCTTCAACGGCCTGGCGGCGGAAGCGGATGCGCCTCGCAAGAAAGTTGGACTGGAATACCTGCCGCAGTCATCCTTCTGGCGAAGCCCCTACCTGGCGTCGTTCAAGTCCGGCAATTTTGATTTCATCCTGCTCACCACCCACATTCGCTGGGGCAGCAGCCTGGAGGCCCGTCGGGGAGAGATTGGAATGCTGGCCGACTGGGTGGAGGGCAAGCGCCGCGACAAATATTGCGAGGACCATGACCTCCTGGTGATGGGCGACTTCAACATTCCGTCGCGCCAGGACCCGCTTTTCAAAGCCATCACCAGCCACGGGCTGCAGATCCCCAAGGCGCTGCT
Source organism: Terriglobia bacterium (assembly GCA_049583595.1). Classification (GTDB taxonomy): domain Bacteria; phylum Acidobacteriota; class Terriglobia; order UBA7540; family UBA7540; genus SCRD01. The sequence continues at coordinate 7,016 of JBAUWE010000249.1, read as the reverse complement.
CGGACTCGATCACGGCAGCAACCTGCAAAAAAACAAGCGTTACGACCAGATCCTTCAATACGCCAACTACCCTGAAAACTTCACCAACGCCGGCGGCGTGCTCGATTTCTACATCGACGCGGCGCACATCAAGGAGCTCTTCCCGGCCGGCCTGAGCCTGACAAAATTTACCTTTCAGCTCTCCGACCATCTCCCGCTCTGGATGCAGATTTCCACCGACATCGATGGCCAGAAGCTGGAAGAGTTGATTCAGGATTAGGCGGTTGTTGAAAAAAACAACCGTCATGCTGAGCGAAGCGAAGCATCTGCTGGATCTCACTGAAAATGATTAAAGCAGATCCTTCGCGGAGTTTACCCTGAGCCCCTTCTCCCGCTTTGCGGGATCAGGGCCGTTCGCAAGTTGAGGGTGAACGGGCTCAGGATGACGTATCAGAGGGACTCTTTCAACAGCCTGTTAGGCGCTGAACTGAGCAGACTTTGAAGGAATGAAACGATTGAAAGAGGGGTGGTGCAGACGAGCGCGCGTGCGGCGCATGATTTCCTTGAGATTACAATTTTCTGGAGATGGCGCTCGAGGTGGCATCCCCGCTGCCGGTCAGTCTGCCTCTATTCTCCTCTCAGTCTTGCCCGGCCCCCATTAGGCCTTTTCACCATCGAGCGCCATCATATCCCGGGCCAAACAACAGCGTCCCGCTTACGCTATGGCCCGGGTCCCGCAGACCGATGTTCAGCGGCCAATCCCCAGCAGCGCGCCAAAGGAAAAATGTCTCGCGGCCTTTCCATTGCAGACCGGGTGGTACTGTTCAACCAGCGAGTTCTTCATGGTGCGACGCTGCGCTTCCGAAACAAAAGGCGTTGAGTAATAGGCCACGGAGAGGTTTTCCAGGCTGCCGGCGACCTCCAGCCAGTCCCGGTAAAGCTCGTGGGTCCTGGCCACCTGCCGCGAGAAGTCGTCGCATTCCCCAAAATAGATGACCTCATATTCCGGCGCCTCGGCCGAGCGGTCCCCCGCCAGAATCGCATAGATGCCCGGCGACACCGGCGACACCCTCAGGCGAAACGATGCCGGTTCCGTAAACGTGTGCTCAAGAAACTTGATCCCCTGCGGGATCAGATTGTGGACCTTGGTCCACTCTTGCAGGTTGAAATTGTTCACGCCATTTCCCCCGGATGCCATTCCAGCACAAAATATAGCGTTTGTCCAGAAAAATATCGCTAAATGTAGTATGAAATTTTTGCCGCTTTCCTGGCCCTTCCTGGCCCTCCGGGCCGGTTGCCGGATGCCAATTGAGGCGCCAGACCCTTCCAACAATGCACAGAAAGGGAAGTTTTCCACCCCATGGCTAGGTGTCGGCGAGGGCCTCGTCACCGGGGATCAGTTCTTCTCCGTTGTGGAGAAGCTTGACGATTTCATGGTTCAAGCTGTAGCGCGTGGCGGTTCGTTCGTCGGCGCGGGCAATATAACGAACGATGGCAATGACACCGTTGTCGGTGGGTTTGACGTTGACGGTGGGCTGGGCGGAGAAGGGCCTGGTGCCATAGCGGCTCGACACACGCTGCCATTCGAGTTCGGCCAGTTGGGAATTGCTCTCGGTGGCTTGGGCAACGATGGCCCGGATTTTTTCCATCTGCGGATAAGGATTTTCGGTGCGTGGAATGGCCACCTGCAATTCGTCCCAGAGCCACTGGCCGGAGGTGCTGAAATTGAAGTAATAGCCGCTCACGGCGTACATGTTCATGAAGGCGACCTGGCGGCCGGTCAGGTGGCCCGGCTCATTCCAGTTGCCGGTTTCCAGCAGCACGGTGCGGAACAGCGTGATCTCAATCACTTCGCCGCGTACACCCGTAAAAGCGTTGGGGTTGATCTCCACCCAATCGCCCACCCGAATACCATGCCGGCCCATCAGCACAAACCAGCCCAGGAACGAAAGAAGAAAATCCTGCAGAGCCACTGCCAGGCCGGCGCCGGTGAGGCCCACGACGGTTGATAAATTATCGGGCTTTCCAAAGATCAGAATCAGAATCACGATCACAACCATCACCCGCACGCAGATGCGGAGGACGGCCTGCAGCGTGGTCTTCTGTTTCCGTTGCAGGGAAAGGCCGGCGAAGAAGTGCTCGATCAGGCGGTTCAGGAAGAACGCGAAAGCCATGATCAGGACAATCCACAGACCGCCCGCAATCATGCTGTGCAATGCAGAGCGCTCGGCCGTTCCCGCCAGGACGCTCCACCTGGCATAAGCCGAGTCCAAATCCTGCATGGACTGGATGCGTCGCTCAAGAATGCGAAGCCGGGTCTGGCTCGATGAAATGCCCCGGATTAAAGCCACGGCAGCACTTTGTGAATTCGGCGCAGTAGCCGCCGCTTGGGAGCCTTGTGCCGAAGCTGCATCGGGCGACGGCGCCTTGCGCTTGCCGGCCGCAGCCGTCCGGCCCCGGCGCGGAGCCACCAGCGCCGCGATCTGACTGGACGTCAGGTCGTGGCTCACCAGGGCCTTTTGTTGACCCTCTTCGGTGGCAATACGCTCTTTGAGCGCCTCGTATTGCCGGGTCAGGCGGGCAGCGGCGGCGGCAGCCTCCCGGCGCGCCTGATGGATTTGAGATTGTTCGCGGCGGACCGTGTTCCATCGCGACCATTTTGCCAGCAGGCTGCCCGAACGCCCCGGCTGCGAATGTGGAGGAAACTTAAAGTTGTCGCGCTCCCTGGATGCCGCGGCATGCTCCGCCTTGAGCGTCTCCAGAACGGTCTGCGGACTGCCTCCGGCTCGAACGAGTTCATCTTTCGCGTCACCCAGAACCTCCTGGGAAAGATTCAGCTCGGCTTCGCTCACATCCAATTGTTCTTTGAGAGCCACCCGCCGCGATCCTCCCACCCGATTCATGGCGCTCTTCAGCTGATCGGTTTCCGCCTGGTGCTTTTGAATGGCCTTTTTGATTCTCGCGATTCGTTCCTGAATGGCCTGAATCTGAGGCGTCTCCCGGACCGGCTCACCGGCCTCAAGCTGCAGGTCGTAACCATAGGCCAGGTCCAGCTCTCGGTCGGCGGCGTCCAGGGCATTCGTGGCCACGTGTTGTTCCTCGGGCGTTTCGGCCGTCAGCGCCAGTCGCCGCGCGCTTTCCAGATAATTCGTATCAATGGACAGAGTCCCGCCCGTCGAGGAAGAGGGTCCCGGGCTGGAAGACTCAGGAGATGTCACGCCGGAGGTCAGATACAATCCCACCATTGCCGCCGCCAACAGTGCCAGCAGCGCGACTTCCGTCAATCTTTGAGTTATCTTCATATTTTCCTTGCCGGGCTTCACTGAGTTGAAGCCCTTGCAGGCCTCGGCGTCCCTGCGTCCGCCGGCGCACCCTCCGGAACTCGGGTTAATTCTGACTGACTTCCCGCGCTATGTAAACGCCTGCCCCATCCCGTCTCTACCCCTGATGAGAAGGACCAGGGGAAGGTTGCGCCATCCGGAAGTGAAAAGCTCATGGCGTCTTTTCGCTGCATCCCGTTCACACCGGAGCTGTGGCCACTGGCTCCTGGGCGCCGTGGCCAGGTGACATTCCATGCACGCGCCGGCAGGCAAGGTAGAACCTGTGTCCACATCTCTGGAACTAAAGAGCCATTGTCGGACTGGGGCGGCCGCGTTAGGTTAGCAACAGGGTCCAACATTCGGGGGGGATGTTATGATGGACACAATAGATTACGACTGCAACGAAACAGAAATCAGCACATACGAGCAGATCTGCCCGCGGCACGGCGCGAGGGTGCACCAATATCACGGTTGTCCGAAATGCGTGATGGAGGAAGTCCGCCGCCATGAGAGCCGGATTCACGCGCCAATCGAGTCCGAAGCGCCGATTCCAGCCGATACCATTGGCAACGTCAGCCCGCTCAGCATAGAGATGGGCTGAAACACGAGGCCGATGGGCGCCGGATTTGCCGCCCGCGGTTCAAATCCGGGCCATCTGGACTGAAACGTCCTGTCAGAGCTCCGTACGACTTTCGCGAGTGGAACGCTACTTGGTCGACTGTCAACGGCGTTAAGAGGTGTTGGATGAACACGACGAGCATGTGCGATTGCCGTCAACACTACTTCGGAGCTTGAAATGGGAGATCTCCAGTTACAACATGTCCATTCGTCGCAAGATGACCTGCTGGATCGCCTGGACAGGGCCCACAAGACCATCAGAATTCTGGAGCAGAGAGTGGCGATGCAGGAAAGGACCTATCTGGCCGCGATGCACGAGAAGAACCGGAAGATTCGGGAGCTGCAATTGAGCCTGCAAGGCAAGCAGTAATCAACCGCAGGCCGGGAAAAAGCGGGGCGCGCATCGGTCGCTCCCTTTGCGATGCCTGCGGACGGCTACACGCTCGTCACTCGCAACCCATCACTCCTCACCGCCTTTTTCATCCTTCATACTTCAACCTTCATACTTCCCCTACTTCCAACTCTTGCCCTTTTCCAGTTCCTGAATTCCCGCGCGCAAAAAGCCGCCGGCACAAGTCCGGTGCTGATGCTACCGGCCCGGTCAGCCGCGTTCGAGTAATCTTCAGGATCCGGAAGTATGCGAGTTATGCTGGCTCTCGTCGGGAGCGACTTCGTCCGGGGCCGATTCCTCAAGCCGGTGAGTGGGCATATCGCAGTGGCCGGTGAAGTAGGCGCCGGGATTCAAAACCAGTGAAGGGGTTTCCACATCGCCCAGGAGGATCCCGTGTTCCGTGATTTCAAGTTGTTCCGAGGCGTGGACGTTCCCTTTCACTTTGCCTGCAATGCTGATTTGCATCGCGTCAATATCGCCTTCGATGTCTGCCTGGCTGGAGACGATAATCGTCCCTGGCGAATAAATCGTGCCTTTGAACTGGCAGTCCAGGCGGACCATTCCAGCGGCAACTCTCAACTGCCCTTCAATCTCGATTCCCGGTTCAAGAAAGGCAACGATTTCCTCGTTCGGCACGGCTTTGAGACCTTGCCAATGTTTCCGTTTCAAAAAGTCAAGGCGCATAGAAACCTCCGATAAAGCAATGACGTTGCACCCGATCGTTCAGCTCCGGGGCCGGGCAGCGCCGAACGGGCGGGTCTCCCAAAGTAAAAAGCTTTTCTTCTATCGAGCGTGAACGTGGCCCGGGACCTCCTAGTTCGCTTTGGGCCTGCCCATACGCGAAAGGGCGTTCCTGATCCTGGCAGCGGTGGATGAAAATAGAGCGTCGAAACTTGAGATCAGGTGTTTTGGAAAGGTCTGACGGCGTGCCAGCAGTTTGATTCGAAGCAACTCCCGCGAGGTGACTTGACACGTTACGACCAGCACTCCTGCCACAAGACTGGCCTCAACGTTTCGAACCTCCTGAGGCGGCCCGTCAGGCGGCCCGCTCAGTGGTCCTTCGATGGCGTTCAGATTCAGAACCAGTCTGCCGCAGCCCTCTTGCACGAATTCCTGAAGCCTGGTGAGGGTGCGGAGCGATTCTCCGCCCTGGTGCTGAACGTCCGCCGAGAGCGTATTCAGGGCCTCGACGACAAGAGGGAGGTCTTCAATCTTCAGAACTTGCCTGTCACCAACCCACATCCGGTGCCTTCCACTTCCCCCCCTCCAGGTGGCTCATCAGCCAGCCAATAATAACTTTCTGGTTATTAACCGGCAATGGTACTAAAGTTCTAGTACCCATGTCCTTCTGAGGTCATCTCAGGTGTGCAGGAGGGTCGCAAGCCCTGTCTGAGAGGCGGCGGCTTTGGCGTTGTAACCCTCTCCAAAGGCAGCAGTTACGAAGCTGGTAGCGCTAATCTCCGCGGTTGAGGTCGCGGATTTTCTGTAGCGGCGGGTTGATCCCGCCATTTGGCGGCTGGCGTCCCGATCTATCGGGACGATCTCGCGCAGCGAGAGACCCGGTAGCGCAGAGTTGTGCGCCGAGCGCATTACTCTGCGCCCCTTTTCTTTGGCCATCTGAAATCTTGAATCCCCCTGGGGCGCCCGCGCAGGGGATGGAGCTGGTAGCGCGATCCTCCGGGGTTGAGGTCCGAGGGTTCTTCAATAAACAAAGAGAAACACCGCAGACCCCGCCGGGCGGGACGGTCTGCGCCAACCCCTTTTCTTCCGAACTCTGGCAAGCACAATCATCATTGCAATTCCACACGCTCAAAGCCCAGACCTTCCAGCAGCCGGGTCAAAGTAGCATGCGCGTTCTTGTCGGCCATTTTCAGAATCCCTTCCTCCATGGCAGCTTCCCGCAGTTGCCGCTCCGCCGCCCGGCGAACTTCGGTTTCCAGGTTGGGATCGACGCTACTGAACAGCCCGGTCGCACGCGAATAGACGCGAGTTCTTTCATTGTCAATCCGCACGGTGAAAACTTCCGCTTTAGGAATTCTGACCGTGACACTCTTTTCCCGCACAATGATGTCATCAGCCTTCACCTTGCTCAGGTCAATGCCGGCGATCACTTCCCCATGGACGATCAGCAACAATCGGTCTCCCGAAAGAAATTCCGGCAGGTAGTGCGATTCCCTCTCGCCCGTTACGATTTTGTCCATGTAGAAGCGGACCGTTTCCAGCCGTTCCAGTTGCTGAATCTTGTTCAGGATGGCGGGCTGCGAAACGTCAATCTTTCGAACTCCCGGGCCGGCGTTCCGCGTCCAGGAGGCAATCCAGCCGATGAGTAATGCCGCCACCGCCGCACCCAGCAGGAAGCCTACGGTTATCTTCCAGCCCACAAATCCCCGCGAGCCGTACCTGCTTTTTGCCCTCTCCAAAATCTCCTCCATCAGCGCTTCCTGGGATCGCCTGGCCTTGCCCGGCCCGGCACTCGCCCGATGCCCTGATCATACGCTTTCATCTTAACAAATGCGATTTCTCTGGAAGCGCGCGCGCTGTCGAGGTCCGCGGCTTTTCTGTAGCGACCGAGCCTCAACCGTGAATTTCATCGCCCGCTCCCGTGGAGAGAAGATGGACGCTTTTGGGAAAGGGCACGGATTCATCCGTGCCGCAAACCAGCCCCCAACCAAAACTTCATGGCCCTCTCCGTGGGGGGAGGGCTACAC
>JBAUWE010000248.1:0-3561 GCA_049583595.1 Terriglobia bacterium | reverse complement strand
GTTCCAGGGTCCGAAATTCCGCAGATTTATTTTGATTACCTTCGCACACGGAGCGCAAAGGGATTGCAGCCGGTCTTTTTCCACAATGCGCTGGATATCGTGACGCTTGCCGGGGTTGCGGTTGAGGTGGGCCGGGCCATTGCCGGGGCGGGCGACGGCGCCGCTTGCGACAGCCGCGATCTGTTCAGCTTGAGCCGCGTGCTGGAGCGCGCAGGCGCATCGGAACTCGCGCGAACGACCTGTCTGCAGGCGATTGCGCGCGGCCTGCCGGAATCGGTTGAGCCGCAGGCCCTGTGGCAGCTTGCCGCCCAGCACAAGAGGGAGCGGCGGTATCAGGAGGCCGTGGAAATCTGGACGAAGATCATCCATCTGGAGTCAAGGTACGCGGTGGAGGCGTATGAGGAGCTTGCCATCCATTACGAGCATCGCGTGCGCGACGCGAACAAGGCCCTGGAATTTGCCGAGGCCGCCTTCCACCACCTTCAGGAAATTTCCGGACCCCGTTTCCGCCAGCAACGTCTATCACATCGGCGCGAGCGCCTGCTGCGAAAGTCAGCAGCGGCGGCTTTACGCCGCCAACCCCACGACGGAGACGCCGACCTTTTGGCGGGGTGAACCCGCCGCTACAGCTCCTCAGCCGGATGTTTCAACATCCTGTTAGGCCTGGCCCGCCTGTTTCCGTTTGAAAACTTCGTCGGCGATCACCAGGGCGTCCCAGCAGGCCGGGAATCCCGCGTAGACGGCCATGTGAAGAATCGTTTCCAGAACCTCGGGCTGCGTGGCTCCGTTGTTCAGCGCCATCTCAATATTCAGGCGAAGAGCGTTCGTTCGCCCCAGGGCAGCGAGCGCAGAAACTGTAATCAGGCTTCGCGTCTTGAGTTCCAGGGTGGGCCGCGACCAGACCTCTCCGGCCACAAAATCGGTCACCAGGTTGGTGAAATCCGGCGAAAGTTTTGACCACGCTTCGCGGACTTCATCGGTCCTCTCCTTGCCCAGCATCTGGTGCAGCATTTCAAGCCCTTTATCACTCATTTGAATATCCTTTCTGTGGATGTTTTTGCGCGAGGAGATTTTTTCGCCCGGCTCTCATCTCGCCGACTTCTGCATCAGGCCGTATCCGGCGCTGACGTCAATCACCTGTCCGGTGATGCTGCGCGCCCGGTCCGTACACAAAAACAGGACCGTATCGCTCACATCCTCGGCCGTGACCATGCGGCCCAGCGCGGTGGAGCCGACGAACTGCTCGCGCATTTTTCTGATGGGAAGCCGCAGCGCTTTTGCTCGGGCCTCGATCACTTCGTCTATGGCCTCCCCTTCCACCGGTCCCGGGCAGACGGCGTTCACCAGGATGTTATGGGGGCCCGTTTCCTGCGCCAGCGTCAGCGTGAACCCGATCAGCCCCCACTTTGAGGCGGCATATGACGCCCGGAAGGGATAGGCCACGCGGCCCGCCATGGAGGAAATATTGATAATCCGGCCCTGCTTTCGCGAGGCCATCGCCTTCACGCACTCGCGTGCTGCGAGAAAGGCGCCGGTCAGGTTGGTTTCCAGAACCTTGTGCCAGTCACTGGTGCTGAGGGACTCAACGGGCGCTGTGGGTCCGCGCCGGCCGGCGTTGTTGATGAGGAAATCGATGTGGCCAAACTTTTGCAGCACCCGCTTCACGGCGCGCCCCACTTGCGCCTCGCGCGAAACGTCGGCGCGGACCCAGAGGAATTGTTCGCCGTATTCGCGGAACTCCCGCAGGGAACCGGCGGTTGCGGCACGGCGTCCCAGGCCTGCCACCTGAGCCCCGGCCTTCAGGAAGTCCAGGGCAATGGCCTTGCCGATTCCGGAACCGGCGCCGGTGACGATGGCGACACGGCCTTTGAAAGTGTGGTTGTTTTCTGGCATAGGGCAGGCGAAAAATCGATCGGTTCAGTTATGAAGCGGCCCGGGCAGCTTTCTTCTCTGCGCGGTTTAAGGCTCTCTATTGTTTTTCCCTTTGGACTTGAAGACCACCTGCTGGCGGTCAATCTTATCCTGGCCGGTCACAGAATTATGTTCGATGGTTTGCAGTTCTCCCACCAGCTCAAGGTAGTCGGGATCGCCCTTCTTCTTTCCTTGCCCGCGCTGCACGGTCCCCGAAAAACGGTAGTACATCGCGTGGATGGTCTGCGTCCGGAAATCCAGGTGATCGCCCTTGCGCTCGCCGATGGTCAGGGTATAACTGAGAATGGCGTCAGACTCCGATTCTCCCTGGAGCACGTCGATGTATCCCTTCACCATCTGGTCTTCCTGCAGAATGGCCAGGGTGTTATAGGGTTCGAGGAATTCATAATCGCCGGTGATGTCGCTGACCGGGCCCGCCGCGGATTGGGCTTTCAGGCTGCCTGCCACGGAGAGAGCGGCAAGCGCCACCACGATCCACACCGCCCCGAGCCGCCGGTTCAGTCCCGGCCCGCGATTCTGGCGCCACGTCTTCGGATGAAATAAAGCCATAGATATTCGCCCCGACTTTTCTGGTTCCCCCGCTTCCTGAAAAACAGTTTATTCCTCCCTTGCGCGCCGGGCAAGCCGCTTGGCCCGGCCAGTGAATCAAACGGTCCGTTGGTTTCAGGCCAGCGGAAGGTTCAAACGGTAAAGCGCCCGGGAGCTAAAGTCCCGAGTTATCAATTCGCTGAACAATGCCAACGTCATTCCGAGCGAAGCGAGGAATCTGCTTTTGGCGCGAAGACCGAAAAACAAAGCAGATTCCTCGGGCCGATCAAAAGCACCGGCCCTCGGAATGACAGCGTCTCACTCATCATCTCTTCAACGAACTTTTAATTCAGGACACTAAAGCTTATTCACTTCCAGCAGCAGATGGGTTTTGAAACGGGTGCTCAGCATTGGATTCGCGCCGTCCACGGTTCCCAGGTCTTTGTTGTTTTCGTAATCGAACACCTTGTACCGGCCGGCCTTGTCGAGGCCGCGCAACTCAACCTTGCCCTGCCAGGGGGTTGAGGGGTCGGGAGCGTAGAAGGCATAGTACATTTTGCCGTCTTTGCTGATGGCGTAGCCCTCCGGAACGTCGTACCCGATGGTATAGAGGTTCAGGAATTTGCCCTTGGAAAGCATCTTCTGGTTGTAGATGGAAGTCCACTTCTTCCAGATCGCTTCCTTTTCGGGCGTCAGGTAGGCCTCCTTGAAATGCGGGCCGGGATTGGGCCACACGAACTTGGTCCCCACCACCCCGCCGGTTCCCACGGTGGAAGCAAAGTCCCTCCCTTTGTCGATTTCGTCGCCGCCCTTGAAAACGATATCGGTGAGCTCGACGTGATCGCCGTAAACAGCCGCCTGCGGGCCGAGCAAGGCCTTGTACATCTTCATGCGCCGCCGCACCTGGACCGAGCCCACGGGGTCTGCGGTGACGGCCTGGTCCATGTAGGGCAGCCAGGCGAAGTTGGGCGGCGTTCCGCAGGGGCAGCTCTGGGTGACGCTGTCGGGCTTGAGGGAGCGCGTGGTTTCAAAGATTTCCTTATAAATCTTGGCCATCGCCCGCACCGAATCCTGCGGGGATTTGTGATGGTGCTTTGGGTT
>JBAUWE010000247.1:0-2318 GCA_049583595.1 Terriglobia bacterium | reverse complement strand
TTCGCCGCCAGGTCGCCGAAATACATGCCCTCAACAGAACCGGCCTTGAGGCGCGCTGTCACCAGGCCCAGGGCGGGATAATACGCATCGCGCAGGAGCGCGCCCTGGCGCTTTGCCTGGCGGACCTCGCGGGCTTCCAGCACCGCCGGCAACGCCCGTGACATGCTCACCAGCTCTCCATCCAGGGCGTGGGTCAGGTGAATTCCGGTGGACGACCATCCGTACCGGACCGCGCACCCGGCGCCGAAAGCCTCGAGTTGCGGATCGTGAACCGCCTTGCCGAAGCGGTAGAGCAGGTCTCCGTTCGGAGCCTGATGGACGTGCGCATCGCCGTAGTTGTAGTAGCTGTCGTCGGCAACGTGGGCCGCCAGAATATATCGCCCCATCGCGTCGATAAAGGGATGGGAGAGGACGTTCGTAGAATTGCCGGTCGCGTCATCGATCATGCTCACGGCTTCGAAGTAGCACAACGGCGACACGTTGAAGTAGCCCGGCCCCTCTTCCTCGCTGGCGTCGGGCCAATACTGGTTGAGGTATTGGTCGAGGCTCTTGAGGATCCTTCCCGTCTCATGCGCGCGCCGTTTGGGGTCTTCCTCAAGAATCAGATTGGCCACCATCAGGTTGGAATTGATCCACGGATTCCAGTTGTTCAGCCGCCGGTGTTCGCCGTCCAGGCCCATCCACCAGAAGTCGTTGCGGTCGCGTGCCGGCTTCAGGATGCGCCGTTCCGTTTCGAGTGTGATGCGTTTGCCAATCAAGGGTGAGATATTGTCCAGTTGTTCTCCCACCAGGTACTTTGTCCACGCCATCAGTTGCGCCGTTGCCCCGCCGAACAGCTCGACGACCGGCTCGGTGACGTCCGGCAGCCCCACGCCTGCGCGTTGCATGCCCAGGTGTGCCGGAACACCCCAGAAGCTCTCTTCACAGATCAGCCAGACGCCGTTCATGATGTCGTCCATGAAGCGCCCTTTGCCCTCCAGGCACTCGGCCAGAACGTAGTGCAGCAGTTTGGCGCGCCTTCCGAAGCTGTCGGCTTCGTAGTGGGTCCGGTTGCCGTTCCGCTTGAATTCCATAAAGGTCGTGGCCGGAAACGCTTTCCACCCCAGCTTCTGGTCGTCTTCCGCCTTTTCGACAAAGGCTCCCGCGATGTCACGAGGCACCGCTTCCCAGCCGCCCCGGTCGCTCCATTTGGGGTAGGGGCGCCATCGGTCCGCAGGGATCAGCTTGCTTTCCAGGAATGATTCAGGAAAGGTCGTGCTGAGAAGATTCTGCGGAGCGCCCATCGGCGGCTTCGCTTGCCCGCCGGTCGAGGCTGTCCCCATGGAGCGAAGAAGTTTGGCCTGGCCTGCCAGGGCAATGCTGCCGGCAAGGAACTCGCGACGGTTGATCATGGTCTCCTCTCGGTCAAACGCGGGTGGCGCCTGCGTTCCACAGTTTGGAATGTATGCGCCGGTGCCGGGCCAGAAAGTGAAGATGGTTCTCGCCGTAATAATTCTTCTGCCGGGGCACTGCGCCATTCTACATCAGTGACGTTGCGACATTCGATCATGTTGTGAAAGAAGGGTCGCATACATCGCATAGGGCACGACGTCTGTGCCACCCGTGCGACGTCTGAGCCCTCCGTGGGGATGCCCGAATTTCGAGTTAATGAAAGGCCACCCGCTCCCCGTCATTTCGAGGAGGCTTGGGGCGACGAGGAATTTGCTTTGGCTGTTTTTTAGATGGAGCGGTGGGCAGGGGAAAGCAGATCCTTCGTCGTCCTGCTGGGCCGTAGCAGGACTCCTCAGGATGACGAGTGGAGGGAGAAGCGCCGGCGTTTGCGCCTGAGCCGAAAAGCAGATTCTTCGGCCAGAAAGTGGCCTCAGAATGACGTCTCACGAAGCGCCCACTGCCTGGGCGCCGGAAAACTCTCCCCTTGATTATTGACAGGAGCTGTGATATCTACTATTGTCGATGACTGAGGGGAGCGAAGATGAGCAAGCCGAGTGACCTGGTGCAGGGAACGCTGGACCTCCTGATTCTCAAAACCCTTACGCGTGAAGCCATGCACGGCTGGGGCATCGCGCAGCGCATCCGGCAGGTGTCGGGCGAGGTGCTGCAGGTGAACCAGGGGGCGCTCTATCCGGCGCTGCATCGGCTGGAGCAGAACGGATGGATCCGGGCCAAGTGGGGCGAGTCGGACAACAACCGCCGGGCCAAATTCTATGCACTCACGGCGGCCGGCCGCAGGTATCTCGAACAGGAAGAGGCCAACTGGCGACGGCTCTCCACGGCCATCGGGCTGGTGCTGGAAAAGGCGTGAACATTGGTGATTGGCG
>JBAUWE010000246.1:0-10746 GCA_049583595.1 Terriglobia bacterium | reverse complement strand
CCCTTGCACGGCATGGAGCCCTTGCTGGAAGAGTGCCTGGAAAGCTTTTTCCGCCAGGACTACGCGGCTTACGAACTGATCTTCGGCGCGCGGACCGGGTCTGACCCGGCGCTGGCCGTGGTTGAATCGCTCAGGCGGAAATATCCGCAGGTTCCCGCCTCGATTGTGCTTTCGGGCGAGCCGGCCTATCCGAACGCCAAGGTTTACCTGATGGAGAAGATGGCTCCACTGGCCGCCTATCCTACGCTGGTGATTACTGACAGCGACGTGCGGGTGACGCCTGACTACCTGCAACAAGTGGTCCGGCCGATGCTGGACGCGAGCGTCGGCATGGTGACCTGTCTCTACCGGGGAGTTTCGACGGGAGGGTTCTGGTCGCGGCTCGAAGCCCTGGGCATGTCCATTGAAATGTCGTCCGGCGTGCTGGTGGCCGACCTTCTGGAGGGTATGAAGTTCGCGCTGGGGCCCACCATGGTCATCCGGAAGGACGTTCTGGAAGGCTGGGGCGGGTTCGGAGTGCTTCGAGACTACTGCGCCGACGATTTCGTCATGGGAGCTCTGACCGCCGAATCGGGTAAAACCGTCGTTCTCTCGCGCCATGTCATTGACCACATCGTCCTGAACCGCACGGCGCGGCAGTCGCTGCTCCATCAGCTTCGCTGGATGAAGAGTTCGCGTTTTTCGCGCCGCCTGGGCCACCTGGGCACGGGGTTGACGTTTGCCATGCCCTTCGGCCTGCTGGGCCTGGCGGCGGGCTGGATGTCGGGCAACTGGTCGTTGGGCCTGGGTCTGCTGGGTACAGCGTTTGCCAACCGCGTTGTTCAGGCGCTGGTGGTTGGGTGGGGTGTCACGCGCGACCGCTATTCAGCCCTTTACTGCTGGCTCTATCCGTTCCGTGACCTGCTGGGATTCGTCCTGTGGTGTGGAAGTTTTGCGGGGTCGGAGATCGTTTGGCGCGGTGAGCGATATCGGCTGATTTCCGGCGGCCGGATGGTGCCACGAGACCGCGCCGGATGCCCCGTCTAGCGGGCTATGGGGTCGATTGCCGCAAACAGCCTTCCTTGTTCCCTTTGCTTCGCCAGGTTGCCTTTAGCCTCTCCACGCAATAACGGGTGGAACCTTTCAGGCGTGAACTTCGACGCGACAGGGAAACCCTGTGCCGGCGGCGCAGACTGATGGGCTGCTGTCACTCGCCGGTATCCACGTTGATTTCGATCACCCGGTGCTGGTAACCCACGAAGTGGGCAAAGTTGGGGGAGGTTATATTATTGTAAACATCGCGCGGATCGCTCGTATCCGTCAGGTTGCGGACGCCAATGCCCCAGCGCAACTTGAATCCGCCTCCCCAGGGAAGCCAGTGGGGCAGCGGAAACATCTTCCATACCTTGAAGTCGAAGGAGAAGAAAGTCGGAAAGCGATTGCTGTTGGGTGTGCCCACGTAGTTCTGGAACTCGTCCACCTTTGACCACGGGAAACCCGTGTGCAGGTCAACCAGCGGAGCAAAGGTGACCTTTTTGGGGAGATGAAAGATCCCCCACGCGATCATGCGGTCCGGCACGTCCGCCGCCAGGCTTGCATAAGCATCGGGGCGAATGACGGGATTTTCAAAAGGGACGTAGAGTTGGGCCAGCGAATTCAGATCGCCGATGGTGCCGCTGCGCACGTAGGAGGCGTTCAGCTGGTTCCCTTTCTGGTCGCGATAACTCACCATGGCTTCCAGTTCGTGATATCGCGCCGCGCCGCGGTTGGAAAGCAACAACGTGCCCAGAGTTGGTGAGGTTTGCTCGGGGCTGACAACGAATTCCTTGTAGGTGCCGCTGCCCAGGTAGCTGACGCGGACCGCAATATGATTGGTCATCTGGCGGTTGAATTCGGCCCGCCACGTGAGGTTGTAGGGCGTGGCATCCAGGTCGGAACAATCAGGGAGCATGAGCAGCCCCGCCGGCCCTCTGGTTGCACACCGGGCCGTGTAGGTGATGGGATTCCCCACAACGTTGCCCTGGGGGTCAAACAGCGTCACCACCCGGCTGGGATTGCTGTCAAAGTCAGCCGCCAGCAGAGGGATGCGCGACTTGAAGACGCCCACCCCGGCCCTGATGACGGTTCGGCCGCTTTTCCCCGGCGAAAACACAATGCCCAGGCGCGGCGAAAAGGTGGCGAGTTCGCCCACAGCCTGCCCGTAATAGCGAAATCCAAAGTCCAACGCGGCGCGGTCCGTGACCATCCAGTGGTCGCCGACGTAAGCTGCTCCCTCGGCATTGCTGGTCGAAAACAGCGACGGGGACTGAGTGGAAGGAACTCCCCCCGGGCCCAGGAAATCA
This sequence comes from Terriglobia bacterium, assembly GCA_049583595.1. Lineage (GTDB taxonomy): Bacteria > Acidobacteriota > Terriglobia > UBA7540 > UBA7540 > SCRD01. The sequence continues at coordinate 8,425 of JBAUWE010000246.1, read as the reverse complement.
ATCTGCTGCGCCAGGCTCCCATCCTGCCGGGTGACCCTCACGGTTTGCGACTGGCTGGCTCCGGTATAAGCGCGGTAGATGAAGTCTCCGCCGATTTCGGATTGGTGCTTGCCCAGCCAGTTCCAGCCGGGGAAGCGGTAGTTCAGGATGCCTTCTTCCTGGTCGCTTTTTCTTGCCCAGGTGTTGAAGTAGTTTCCGCCGTATCCGTTGGGGGTCACCAGCATGTTTTCCGGGCCCTGGCCGTGCGAGTTGGCGTCAAACCGGGTGTATTTAAAAAGGCTGTTCAGGATGGCGCCTGATGTGAACTGGTAGCTGTCGTTGCCCTGCACGGAGTATCCACGCTCGGATAGATTGGCCGAGGCCGGCTGCTGGATCAGCGAATCGATGTTGGCGAACTCATGCTTTCGCGGAAACACGTGCAAATTGAACGACAGGATATGCCGCGGTGAAAAGACGTACTGCAGCCTGGTGAGCGAATTGTAGCCTTCCTTCTTGGTCTCATTGTTGGGCCAGGCCAGTCCGCGAACCGGAATTTTCAGAATGTCGTAGATAAACGATTCGGAAAAGTTGAGGCGGTCCTTCCAGATCGGGCCGGTAAAGCTGAGCCTCGGTTCCCAGTCGTTGATGCCCACCAGGTGGCCGCTGCGGCCGCGAAATCCGGGGAAAAAGTCGTTGAGGTCCCATCCCCACTGGTAGGAAGGAGCCTTGGTCTCGATGGTGGCCAGTCCGCCGGAGAAGCCGCCATATTGGGCGTCAAAGGGCGCCTTGTAAACGTTCAGCGACTGGATGGCGTCAATGGAGAGGTCGATATCGAAACTGCCCGTGATAGGATCCACGGCCTGGGCGCTATCCACCAGCAACATGCCCTGATTTTCCAAAGTGCCTTTGATGCTGATCTTGCCGCTGGGAGAGCGGATCACTCCCGGAACCAGCGGCAGGAACGCCTTGAACTTCTGCTCAGCAACAGGCAGGGTGGTGAGTTCCTGCGAGCTCAGGGTGGATGGAGTCGACGAAGACTGCTGTCCCACGGTGCCCGCCTGGGCCCGGACCTCAACCTGCTCGACGTGTCTCTTCTGGGACGGCATGACGGCATGCAGGTTGGGCGCTTCGCTGGCGGTGACTTCCACTCCGGTCGCCACGTAGGGCTCGTAGCCGAGGGCCGTGCAGGTCAGGACGTAAGTGCCTGGCAGAAGCCCTCGAATGCTGAAGTCTCCTCTGTCACCGGTGGTGACGCTGATTCCCCGGCTGGGAAGCAGGCCGCCCTGGAGCACGCATTGAACCCCTGGAATGGGGGCCTTGTTCTCGTCGACGATCTGGCCCTTTAACTCCTGGGTCTGCTGGGGGAGCGCGGCATAGGATGTGGGACCGCCAAGGATAGCGAGTCCGAGGATTCCCGCAAGGGTCAAAAAGGTTAACCACCCGGCCTGTATGTAGCGTTGCGCGTCAGTCTGCAAAAACTCTTCCTGTCCTTCCTGTCGTGAATGTAACCCGATCTCTCTGAGAGATCCCTCGGTCGGGCCCGCTGGCGCTTTGTACACAATGACTTAGCGGGCACAAACCTTTCAGTATAGCCGCACGCGCTCCATCCTGCATAGCCGCCGCTGGCCGGCTCCACTGCACAAATCTATTGGATACCTCAACACCCCCTTCCGTTGCGTATTTTCTGAGACATCCAGGGGACGCGGGCTGAGGGAATCTTTCTCCCTTGCCGGGCCTCTTTTGGTAGAATAACGCTCGTCCCGCCACACAGTCGGCAGGGGCCTGTATCAACTAATCCTGGTCAAACCATCCGTGAGGCGGACTAGATGCGCGCCTGCTGTGTCTTGCTATTGTGCAGCCTGATTGCCTGCGTGACGGGAACCCCGTCTCCGGTTTCGGCCCAAACCTATCAGTCGCATATCGAACATCCCATCGTTCAATATAAAATATCGGCAACTTTGGACTCTGCTACAAAGACCCTCAAGGGCCACTATGTCCTGACGTGGTGGAATCACACCGACGACACCATTCCTGATCTTTATTTTCATCTTTATCTGAACGCCTTCAAAAACCTCGACAGCACCTTCATGCGCCGTGACCCTATTGCCCGGGGCCGTGACTCTCTGACCGACTGGCTGACCATTCCAGGGAAGGAAAAGTGGGGCTGGGAACAGATTGACAGGATTCAAATCCTCAACGGCGCCGACCTGACTCCGCTCATCACCTACGCGCATCCGGACGACAACAATGCCGACGACCGCACGGTCGTTCGCATCGTGCTCCCGCAGCCCATACCTCCCAAAGGAACTATTCAGATCTCGGTTGATTTCACCTCAAAACTCCCGAGGGCTTTTGCCCGGACGGGCTACGACGGCAATTATTTTCTGGTCAGCCAGTGGTTTCCCAAGATGGGCGTGTACGAAGGGCCGGGCGAGCGCGGCCGCACCACCGGCGGATGGAATTGCCACCAGTTCCACCGCTACACCGAGTTTTACGCCGATTACGGAAGCTACGACGTTGACCTGACCGTTCCTTCCAATTACACCCTTGGCGCCACAGGCTTCCAGCGCTCGGCACAGAAAAATGCCGGCGGCACCACCACCTACAATTTCTATCAGCAGGACGTCCACGACTTTGCCTGGACAGCCAGCCCGAATTTCATCAAGCTCACGCGCACGTTCGACTGGGGGAAGGAAGTCCGCGGCGACGAGTTGGCAAAATGGAGTGAAATCCTGGGCCTGCCCGCATCCGATATGGCGCTGCGCAATGTGTCGGTCACTCTTCTGCTGCAACCCAACCACCGGAATCTGGAGGAGCGCTATTTCCGCGCCGCCTTCAACGGACTCAAGTATTACGGGTTGCGTTTTGGCGCTTATCCCTATGACACTTTGACGGTTGTCGACCCGCCCCGCAATTCCTACACCTCGGGCATGGAGTATCCCACGCTGTTTGTTGCAGGCTCCACTTTCTGGCCGGGGAAACACGAGTTCCAGCCGGAGGGGGTGACCATTCACGAGTTCGGCCATCAGTTCTGGTACGGCCTGGTGGGCAACAATGAGTTTGAAGAGCCCTGGCTTGACGAGGGATTTGTCACCTACTCAACCGCCAAAGTCCTCGAAACTGCCTATGGCCAACCCTGTTCCTACCAGCGCTTCCTGGGCGTTCCGTTTCAGGCTTTCACCTGGCTGCGGGTCCCGGTGCCGAACTTTCCTTTTGTGGGAGTGGGCTCTGTGCCGCTGGGTCCCTATTTTTCCTGCGTCCGGCTGCCGGAAGATACCTCCGGCCGCGGCACTTACCTTCAGCACGCCACCGACGACAGCCTGGTGCACAACGCCTGGCAGTACCGCAGCCGAATGAGCTACGTGGTGAATTCCTATTCCCGGCCGGCGCTGAACCTCGACACGCTCGAGCAATATCTCGGCCCCACCGTGATGGCGCGGGTGATGCGGACCTATCAGCAGCAGTGGCGCTATCGGCATCCCGCCACGCGCGACTTTATTAATGTTGTCAACCAGGTTTCCGGCCGCAACATGGACTGGTTCTTCAACCAATTTTTCTACAACTCCAACCTTGCCGATTATGAGGTGTCCAGCATCTGGAACGACCCCGCTCACGGCCGGACCGGGATCTACGATGAGGGCGGGAAAAAGACGTACTACTCGCGGAAGGACGCACTGCGAGAATACCAGTCAAGCAAGCAGAAGCCGTACCGTTCAACCGTTGTCGTTCGCCGCCTGGGCGGGGCGTCCGCGCCGGTGGACGTTGACGTAACTTTTGATAACGGCAGGGTGGCGCATGAGCATTGGGACGGCAGATACCGGTGGACGAAGTTCACCTACAAGGGGCCACACAAGGTGACCTCGGCGGTGGTCGATCCCTCGCGCAAGCTTGTGGTTGATGCCAATTACACCAACAACAGCCGTACCGTGAAGGCGCACAAGTTGTTTGCCGCAAAATGGTATGTGCGATGGATTTTCTGGATCGAAAACCTGTTTTTTGCAGCGGGATTTTTCAGTTAGCGGCCATGTGGCCAGGGACATTGACATCGCTATGAGGCTTGATTTGAATCCGGCCCGGGAATTGGAGTGGACATGGTAAGCGCGCGGACGGCCATTCGCCAGGGGCTCAGGCTTGCGCGGCGGGCGTGGCCGGCGGTGTGGGTGCTTTTTGCGGCCAACATGCTGCTGGCCGTCGTTGCCGCATTGCCGATTTACCATGGAATGCTCAACTTTACTTCACACAGCCTCATGAGCCGGAAGTTGCTGACGGGTTTTCCCGTGGACTGGCTGACGGATTTCTCCTTCAACAATCGCATCGCATTCGAACGTTACGGGCAATTCATCATGGTGATGGGGCTGATGGCGCTGCCGGTGAACGCCATCCTGGCCGGCGGAGTTCTCGCCCGGTTCCAGCGCCGGCAGGAGCGGTTCCGGTTGGGAACTTTTTTCAGCGACTGCGGCCGCTATTTTTGGCGCATGCTCTGGCTGATGCTCATTGCCCTGGCTGCCTACTGGGCGGTTTTCCGCTTTGTGAATGCCGGCCTGGGCGGATTTGTTGACCATGCCACGCTGTACTGGATGAATGACCGGTCGGCATACGTGGCCCATCTGGCGGTTGGCCTTCTGGTTCTGCTGTTGCTGGCGTTCGTCAATATGGTCATTGAGTTTGCCCGGGTCAGGGTTGTCTTTGGCAAAGGCTCGGGATTCGTGGAAGCCTTCCTGGCGTCCCTGGGATTCTGCATCGGCCGCCTGCCCCGGGCCATTATGGTCTATGCGATTCCATCGCTGGGCGGGCTTGCTCTGCTCGCGATCTACCGCCTGGTGACGCCCTGGCACATGGTTCATGCAGCTCTTGGCGGCAGCGGAGCCTCTTCCGATAGGGCCCTGCTGGCGCTGGGGGTGCTCTTCTTCGGGCAGCAACTCGTGATGTTCGGCCGCTACTGGTTCCGGGTCGCCGCCTGGGGCAGCGAGTGGTCATTCTTCGCAGGCACCCGCGCCCCGGCAGAGCCGCCCGCGGAATCCGGCGAGCAGGCAGCAGCCTGACTCCCGCCAGCCTATGGGAACGGACCTTGATCTCGAAAAGCTCGCCCTGCGCCTGCTGATCGCTGGCACTTCAGAAGGCGGCCTGCGGGATGCCCTCGTTCCGCTGCTGGGTGGCTACGCGTGGAAGAGCACCCTGCACCAGGCAATCTTCCGGGCTGTTGAGGCTTTTCCCTCACGCGATCCGCACCTCCTCCGCCAGTTGCTTCCTGCAAAGCTGACTCGCATGGGATTTCCCGACGTTGAATGGGACGAATTGTTTGCGTCACCTGAAATGTCCAGGGAAGATTCTTTGGCCCTGGTCCGGCAAATGCTTGCCGGCGCGTAACTGCCTCCGGCTTTGCGTGCAGCCCTGAGGCGTGCCATAGCGAGGCCGGTTTGTAGCGCCGCCGTCCCGGCGGCATTTTCCATGGCCGGCAAGATGCCGGCGCTACGGAAGTCCGTCACTCCATTATGCAATCCTCAGTAGAATAGGAACGGGGGATCGATGCCTGTGGCAAGTCGCAAGGTTGCTGAAGAAACTTCTGTTGCGCCCCGGGCCATCAGTCCGTGGATCACGGCCAGCGAAGTTCTGGCTGTTTACGCAGCCATTCTGCTTTACATCTGGCGATGGCAGCAGGCGCACCTTTTCCTCTGGCTTCCGCTGCTGGCCGCCGTCCTCTTCAGCCAGTGGTTTTATGGCGACACTCTGGAGGGAATGGGACTGACGGGCCGGGGGTTCCGGCCATGCTTCCGCGCCAGCCTTCCCGTGCTGGCAATCGTGGTGGTTGCGGGCGTCTCTTACGGCTTGTGGGCGCATGACAGCGCCGCCCGGCTTGCTGCTCCGCGCGCCTGGCTGACGTTTGGCGGTTATCTTGTCTGGTGCTCTTTTCAGCAATACCTCACGCAGTCTTACTTCCACCGGCGATTGATGAAAGTCATAAGATCTCCGCACCTGCGTTCGTTCGCCATCGGGCTGCTGTTTGCGGGCGCGCACATTCCGAACCCTGTTCTCATGGCGGCCACTTTTGCGGGAGGGTTCGTCTTTGCGGAAATCTTTAGCCGCCATCCCAACATCTGGCCCCTGGCGTTTGCGCAGGCCGTGGCCGGATTCCTGATCGGGGCGCTCTCTCCTCCGTGGATCATTCACAGCATGCGGGTCGGCCCCGGATACTTTTTCTTCCACGTTCACTAATGAGGATTGAGTGGCTGACTTCCGTAGCGCCGGCATCTTGCCGGCATTGAAAAGTGCCGCCGGGACGGCGGCGCTACGAATGAGCAAGGTAGCGGTTCGTTACATCAAAATCAAAAACCGCAGGGCTACAAAACAACCCTGCGCTACCTCTTCCACCCGCATTGATTTGTTGGATGGGTAATGGGACGGCGGGCAAAATCAATCCAGTGTGGTCAATTGCGGGCCGCGGCGGCGGAAGGAGGGCAGATAAGGCGAGCTGGCAATCTGGCCTTCAAACTTGTCGGCCCATCGGCCGGGAATGGAGGTGTTGCAGGAGGGACAACGGCCCTCAGCGGTGATCAGATATTTTGAGATGTGGTAGCCGTTTCGTTCGATGAGTAATTTAGCGCAGTTGGGGCAATGGGTGTTTTCCAGGTCATCGACGCGGCCCGGCATATTGCCCGCGTATACAAATCGCAAGCCGGCAGCCTTCCCGATGCCCACGGCGCGCTTCAGCATTTGCGGCGTGGTATCCGCGGGGTCGGTCATCTTGTAATCTTTGTGGAAAGCCGTTACGTGCCACGGAATGTCGGGGGAAACGCCGGCGACAAATTCCGCCAGGCGCTTGAGTTCGTCATCGGAATCGTTAAAGCCCTTGATCAGCAGGGTCACGATCTCCACCCAGAAGCCCATCTCATGGGCGCGGCGGATGGTGTCGAGAATGGGCTGCAGGCGTCCGCCGAGCTGGCGGTAGTGGCGGTCGTCGAAACTTTTCAGGTCGATCTTATACAGGTCAATCCAGGGCCGGAGGTATTCCATCACCTGCGGAGTCCCGTTGCCGTTTGAGACGTAGCCGGTTTTCAGTCCCGCGGCGCGCGCCTGCTTGAAGATGGCCACGGCCCATTCGCTGGTGATGAGGGGCTCGTTGTAGGTGCTCACCATCACTTTGGCGCCCTGCTGGAGGGCGTCTTCCACCAGCAATTCCGGAGTGGCGCGCAGTGGCGCAGAGACGGCCTGGGGATCGCGCAGCGCCTGCGAAGTGACCCAGTTCTGGCAGTAGGAGCAGTGCAGGTCGCATCCGAGCATGCCAAAGCTGTACGCCAGCGCCCCCGGATAGGCATGGTAAAAAGGCTTCTTCTCGATGGGATCGCACTGCACTCCGCCCACATAGCCCCACGGCACGTAGAGCTTTCCGCCGCGGTTAAAGCGCACTTTGCAGACGCCCACGTGTCCGTCAGGAATCGGGCAGGCGTGGCCGCAGGCAACGCAGCGCACGAAGCCCCGGTCCATTTTCTCGTAAAGATCGCCCTCCCGGACCGATTCTTCCAGAATGTCGCGAAGTGTTTTCATCGCCATGGAGGTCTCCCGATGACGGTATCGGGACCCTCTTCTACTTCTATTATACTCCCCTTCGGTTGGCCGGGAGCCGGCGGTCTGGAGGCTGGAACGGGAAGGGAATTAGAGGATTTCAAGCCTGCTCATGGACGGGCAGCAGGCAAGCATCTGGCCTGGAGGTACTGCAGACTCCCCGTTTCACGTCATCCTGAGCGAAGCGAAGGATCTGCTTTTGATGGGGTGACTAAAAACAAAGCAGATTCCTCGGGCCGACCAAAAACCTCGCCCCTCGGAATGACGTAAGTGGAACCTTTTCAGCACCCTTTAGGATGCTGGGCCCTCTTGAATCTGCTTTGCAAAGGCCTGGAAGAATTGGCCGACAATCTGCCGGCTGGCGGCCTGGATCATGCGCTGTCCCACGGCGGCGATCATGCCACCCACCTGCGTCTCGCCCGAGTAGCTGACCGTGGTCTCCTCGCCTGAAGCGGAAAGGACAATCTCCCCTTCGCCTTTCAGGAAACCGGATTTGCCCCGGGCATCCACCCTCATGCGGAAGCGCTCGGGCGGCTTCTGGTCGAGGATTTCCACTCTCCCCTCGTATGTTCCCTTGACGGCGGCGACGCCGACTTTCATTGCGGCCTGATAGCTGCCATCGGGGTTGGGCGTCAGTTTTTCGCACCCGGGAAGCGCCCACGCCAGTGCTTCCGGGTCGAGCAGATGCCGGTAGACCACTTCGGGTGCGGCAGGGATATTGTATGAACCTTGGATTTTCATGTAACGCCGCCGTCCCGGCGGCATTTACGAAGGCCGGCAAGATGCCGGCGCTACGAGTTCGCCCCGCAGTCCGTGCTACGGCTTCCTTTCCTCAATCAGTGCTCTTTGGCGCTTTTGGCTGCCGCGGCCAAGGCCCTTTCAGTAT
>JBAUWE010000245.1:0-2896 GCA_049583595.1 Terriglobia bacterium | reverse complement strand
CGCCATCCGCGCAAATCCCTTATTACCAGCAGGTAGCGGGTGTGACGACCGGGAGAACAAAGGCCCCGCGCGCATCCCGATGGATGTGAATTTCCGGATCGCCGGAAGGCCGAAACGTTAATTCCGGCTGAAAGGGTGCATCTCCCGGCCACAGGGACGCATCGAAAAGCTGCAAGGTAATGGGCGTGCCTGGCCCGACCGGTAATAGTCGTGAGGTGACTCGTGACGAAAAATATTTTCCAAGCCGTGGCTGTTCTGTTTTTGAGCGGTGCCGCGCTGATGGCGGCGTCTGCGCAGCGTTGGATTCACGTGCGGGTGCAGACCGCGAGAGGGGTGAGCGGGAACGTGAGCCTCAACCTGCCCATCGAGATGGCAGAGGCGGCTTTGCCCATGATCCCGTCCGATCCGCAACACCACGGCAAATTCAGTTTGCAGGCCTCGGTGAACGGCATGGACCTGCGGGCCATGCTGTCGGCCATCGGCAAGGCTCCCGACAACGTTTTCGTGACCTATGAACGGGATGATAAGCAAGTGAGCGTGGCGAAGTCCCGTGGAGATTTGCTGATTAAAATCGTCGAGAAACCAGGCGCCGAAGAGCATCTGGGCGAGTCGATTGCGGTCAGGGTTCCGATCCCGGTGGTCCGGGCGATGCTGGCCGGGAATTCTGACCAGCTCGACATCGGCGCCGGCATCCGCGCCCTGGTTCGTGAGGGCGACGTCGACGTGACTGTCAACAATGCCAAAGAAAACGTCCGGGTCTGGACCGACACCACCACGACCCCCGATTAGCTATCCGGCTTCAGCTCCGGGGCTGGCGCCAGAGGCGGTTTCTGCCTCCGCGATTTCCCGTGGCCGGTGGGTCGCCCCCCCCCGATGGATCGGCAGAGGTGGCGCCGCCGCCGGGCCCCGCGCCGGAAGTCCCGGAGGCCCACAGGGCCGCCTGCCCGGCAGGGCTCGCGCGGCGGTTGCGCCGTCATTAGCCTCCAATATTAGCCTACAATACGCCGGATACCCCCCAATGGGACGTTTGGGACGTTTGGGACGTTTGGGACTATTTTTGTAAGTTGTTCATAATAAATAACTTACATAAATTCCATGCGGCGAAAAATCGTCGCTTTGCAAAAAGTGTTTCATTTTGCAACAGTGGGTAAATATTGCACCGTCATCCAAAACACTCAATGGATGGGCGGTACCTTGAGGATTTCAGCATAGACCAGCCGGCGTCCCGTAATAGGCCGCGGTCCGATGGAGTACATCAGCTGCCCCTGCTCGTTCACCATGTCCGCCTGCAGAATCTCATACTCCCTGATCACCAGCCGCAGCGCCTGGTGCTTGGGAACCTTCAGCTTGTGCAGGTGCAACTGGTATCGCCAAACGTTGTAGATGCCCAGCGGCTTGGGTTGCAGAACCACCGTGCCGCTGGGCACCGGTATCCAGGCCGTCTCGTCGCCGCCGCCGGTGGGATTGGTTTCAACCGTGGCTTCCACCAGGCTGGGACCTTTGCCCGCGCTGCTGGCCGAGTAACTGAGCCCAGCCACCGCGATGTCAATGTCCGTGGGGTTCTTGGGATTGTAGGTGATGGTGGCTGTGCGTTCCGGCGTCAGTTGCGCCAGGTCCGCCAGCACCACGTGTGAGAGGTGCGCGTCGGGCAGCGAGTGGGGCTGATAGCGCACCAGCGCCAGCCGGATAAAGGGCATATACGACTGGCCGGCGTCAATCTCCACGTCGCAGTACCACAGCCCGCGCTCCTTGTCGTACTCGGGCGTGAAGGCGGCGACCCCCACTTCGTAGAAGCTGTCGGTAGGACCCTGCAGCCCTTCAAGTTCCTCGAGCGTGAGCCGAAGGCCAATCTGCGTCGTATTCTGGAAGTGCCCAAACGTGGGCATATCCGCGGGCAGGGAGTTCGACGCCCAGATAGGGTCCATGCCCCACTGCGTCACCACATGCTTGAGGCTCTCAGGTAGCTCAGCGGTCAACTTCTCCATTCGGGCGAATTGTTTCAGGTTCACTCGCTTCTGCCGGCTCCCACTCTGCTGCGAACCTCCCACGACCTGGTGCGTAGGGAGGTCACCCTGGTTCACCACAACGCCGGACTTTTTGACGGGCGCCTGCAACACGCCGGGCCACACCACCGCACCCAGCAACTCGCCGGCGCCGGAGGAATACCAGGGACGGTCGAGATAGATCCGCAGCCCGCCGGGCATGCGTTTGCTGGTGGCGCCGAATCCTTTGATTCCCGAAATCGGCGTCCCTGAAATGTCCGGACGCGTATTCCCATCGAATCGGACGCCATCCTTTCGCTCCCATCCAAAGGTGGGAACCACGTAAAGGACTTTCGGCCGGGCGGGCCGCGCGGAGTTGGGGACGTCAACCTGGACCACCGGACTCTTGCGGGTCAACTGGTCGGGCGCCAAGGTAGGGAAGTATTCCCTGAAGCGCGTGGTAGCCACGGCCTGGTAACCGACTTTGCGGTACTTGGTATCGCCAAAGTCGTGCCGCCAGGAATAGCCGAAGTTTTCAAACCCCATGTGGTATTGCGGAGGCCGGTAGAGCCGGACGTCGTTCGGGACCGCGAGGCCGGGCTGGGCCTTGTATTCCTGCCGGACAAAAGTCTCGTGGCCGGAGGCCGGCGCCTGCTGCTGCGCCTGCGTCTGCTTCGACTGCTTCTTCTGGGACACGGTGAAAGTCCGGTATTTCTGCGAGGAGGAACTGGACGATCCCTTACCTCCGGTTCCCTGGCTCGTGGAGGCGGTTGCCATTGTCAGCGGGTCAAAGATCTCGTTGTCCTCCCGGGCAAGGTCCCGGGTGTAGACGTGAGCGCTGCCGTCCAGCGTACCCGGCCCCTTGGGATCCGTGACGTCGTCGATGGGCTCCTGCCAGTTGGCAACCACTTCCA
>JBAUWE010000244.1:0-2398 GCA_049583595.1 Terriglobia bacterium | reverse complement strand
GAGCACACGTGTCGGACCCGGGGTGCAATTGCGACACACCTGTGAACCCGAATTCGAACATGGTTTCCGAGATGAAAGTGAATATGACGAATTTCAACGCGGAGAACCAGAAGGGGCCGATGGTCGTGAGCTCGGTGACGAAATCGGGAGGCAGCCACTTCCACGGTTCGGGGTTCTTTTCAGCGCGCAACTTCGCGCTGAACTCCAATGACGCCTTGAACAATGCCAACGGCGCGCCGAAGCCGGAAAACAAATATTACTATCCTGGCTTCACAGTCGGCGGTCCCGTCATCATCCCGGGGACGGGCTTTAACAAGAAACGAGACAAACTTTTCTTCTTCACTGGCTATCAGTATTTCTATCAGGTCCTGGATACAGGCTTGTTGCGCGCGACGGTGCCAACCCCCGACCTGCTCAATGGTAATTTCTCGACAGCTTCGCTGGAAAAGATCGGCGATGCCAGCAACAGCTACTTTACAGGTTCTGGTGTGCAGCCTGGCGTGAACTGTAATCCCGGGTCGGCGACTTACACCCCCTGCCTGAACCCGGGCGCGCTCTCGTTGTATCCGGGCGGCATTATCCCGACAGCAGACCTCAATGCGAACATGCTGAATCTGATGAAGCTCTACCCGGCCGCAAACGCTGATCCTAATTCGACCGGCGGTTACAACTACGTACAGTCGCAGGTCTTCAACCAAAATAATATCCAGTGGAATACGCGCGTTGATTACAACATCAGCGACAACACCAAGATGTTCGTCCGCTATAACCTGCAACGCGAGACCCAGCAATTCCCGGTAGGCCTGTGGTGGCGCAACGGGTCGCAGGTCCCCTATCCGACTCCGGTGCTGGGCAAGAACCGGTCGGACTCGATATCCGCATCACTGACCCATGTGTTCAATCCCACCCTGACCAATGAGTTCGTCTTTGGATATACCTTCATCGGCTTCCCTAACGTTTTTGAGGACCCCAACAAGGTGGACCGTTCGGCCGTGGGCTTCGACGTGCAGGGCCTCTTCAAGAATGGTGTCGCCCAAATTCCCTCATTCGGCTCGTTTGGGGGAGAAACCGCGCTTGTGTTCAATCCAGGCGGTTTTGAAGCTGGCGGGCCTTCCGCCGGTCTGTATGCTAATAAGTGGATGCCCAGCATCAGTGACACGGTAGCCAAGGTGTGGGGAACCCACACTGTTAAGGGTGGGTTTTACTGGGAGTGGATCCGCAATGCCCAGCCTGCCAACAATAATACTAACGGGCAGTTGTTGTTTCAGGCCAGTGGGAACACGAATAGTACTGGCGATGCCTATGCCGACGAAGTCCTGGGCATTGCCAATCAATACGTGGAGACCAACTTCAACCGCCTCAATGACATCGCCTATAACACCTACGAGGGCTTCGTGCAGGATGACTGGAAAGTGACCAAGCGGCTGACCCTCAACCTCGGCCTCCGCTTCAGCCATTTCCAGCCCTGGGCTGATCGTCTGGGCTTTGGCTATCCGATATTCGATTCTTCACAGTACAGCCAGGGCTGCGCGGTTGCGCCCACTTACTGCGGGTTCCTGTGGCATAACAAGGACACCAGCGTTCCACTCGGCGGTTTTCCCACGCGCTCTCTGTTTTACCAACCTCGCATAGGGGTGGCTTATGACCTGTTTGGAGACGGGAAGACAGTACTCCGCGGTGGTTGGGGCCGGTACTTCTTCCACGCCGGCCAATTCACTAGCGGCCTGGACGCCTCCGCCGGCGTCGAGACCACCACTATCAACTTTAACGCCCCATTGCCGGGCGGAGCCACGCAACCGTTGCTCGTGGATCCACTCCCGCAGTTCCCGGGCGCTGTAGGGTTGAATTCGTTGCCCTTCAGCGCTGCGGCGGCAGCTCCCGCCGCAGTGGATAGTAAGAACGACAAAGAACCCTACACAGACAGCTACAACGTTACTATCGCCAGACAGATGCCCTGGTCAAGCCTGCTGCAGGTGGCCTACGTCGGCAATCGCACGCGTGATATCCCAAGTTCGGGTAACGGTGGGACTCTGGGCGCCAACAGTCTAAATTTGAACCTGGTCCCGGTGGGAGCCATGTTGGCTTCCAATAACGGGGGTGTGGACCCGAACAGCCTAGTGGCCGACAATTTCCGACCGTACCTGGGCTACTCGGACCTCTATGTGACCACCGCCAATGCCTACGCGAACTACAACGCACTCCAGGTGACGTGGAACCGGACGAAAGGACGTTACACTCTGGCCCTCAACTACACCTATGGCAAGTCCATGGGAATCCTGGGGTTCTACAATCAGTTCAACCTGGCCGACAACTATGGCGTATTGGCCTCCAACCGTACGCATATCTTCAATGCCGCTTATTCAATCAATCTGGGTAACCCCTCCAAGCAGAAGCTGCT
>JBAUWE010000243.1:0-3835 GCA_049583595.1 Terriglobia bacterium | reverse complement strand
TTGATAGCCTGGACCTCGTTCTTCATCTTGTAGCTGATCCATGTTTCGATCAGGTCTTCGCTGAAAACGTCTCCCTTGAGCAGGAAGTCGTGGTCCTTCTCCAGGGCGATGAGGGCTTCTTCAAGTGAAGTGGGAAGAGACGGAACCTTCTTGAGCTCCTCGGGACCGAGATCGTAGATATCCTTATCGAGCGGCTCTCCGGGATCGATCTTGTTCTCGATTCCGTCCACGCCCGCCATCATCATGGAGGCAAAGGCAAGGTACGGATTGCAGGACGGATCAGGCGGCCGGAACTCCACGCGCTTCGCCTTCGGGCTGGGCGAATACATCGGGATGCGGCAGGCCGCGCTGCGATTCCGGCGGGAGTAAGCCAGGTTGACCGGAGCTTCGAAGCCCGGAACCAGCCGTTTGTAAGAGTTGGTCGTGGGCGCCATCAGGGCGGCCAGAGCCGGCGCGTGGCGCAGCAGCCCGCCGATGTACCACAAAGCCATTTGGCTAAGCCCTGCGTAAAGGTCACCGGCAAACAGTGGCTTACCGTCTTTCCACAAGCTCTGATGGGTGTGCATGCCGGAGCCGTTGTCCTGGAAGAGCGGCTTGGGCATGAAGGTCACTGTCTTGCCATACTGGCGGGCGACGTTGCGGACGATGTATTTGTAAATCATCATGGCGTCGGCCGACTTCAGCATGGAATCGAATCTCTGGTCGATTTCGCTCTGGCCGCCGGTGGCCACCTCATGGTGATGGCACTCGATGTTCAACCCCGCCTTTTCCATGGCGAGCATCATTTCGGTGCGCAAGTCCTGGTAGTGGTCTGTGGGCGGAACCGGGAAGTAGCCTTCCTTGTATCGCGGGCGGTAACCGAGATTGTCTTTCTCACGGCCGGAATTCCAGCGGCCTTCCTCGGCGTCGATAAAGTAGTAGCCGTGCTGCTGCGCCTGATCAAAACGAATGTTGTCAAAAATGAAGAATTCGGCTTCTGCTCCGAAAAAGGCGGTGTCCGCGATCCCTGTAAAGGCGAGATACGCTTCGGCCTTCTTCGCGATGTGGCGCGGGTCCTTCAGATAATGCTGCTTCGTCACCGGATCGGTCGCGTCGCCAATCAAAACCAGTGTGGGCACATCGGTGAAAGGATCCAGTATGGCCGTGGCCGGATCTGGAATCAGCAGCATGTCACTCTCGTGAATGGCGGCCCAGCCACGAATGCTGGAGCCGTCCATGCCGAAACCTTCTTCAAAGGACGATTCCTCAAGTTGGTGTAGCGGAAACGAAATGTGGTGCCACAGTCCGGGCAAGTCGGTAAATCGGACATCGACGACCTTAACGTTATTGGACTTGGCAAATTCAAGAACTTCCTTCGGTTTCATCGAACCTCCATGTGCAAAAATTCTGCTTCTCTCCAAACCCCAGCAGGCGATCTTAAATTGAAATGAGAGCGAGTCAACATATCGTGCCTCAAGCCGATAGTCAAGTCCTTGAATTAAAATGATTTTTTACCATTATGATAAACAAAACTTCTAGATTGGGTGGTCTTTATGGTAAAACTCTATCATGCCGCCAAGGTGTTCATATTCAGAATGTTAGAGGAGGGTAGCGGATGGCGTACAGGATGTTTTTGTGGATCATGTGTCTGACAATTGTAGTCCTGCCGGCCGCGGGTCAGACTAGCACTGTAGTGGTCCGGCCAGCGGAGATACATTCAGTTCTGGTGAACCCGGGAAAAGGCATCCAGACCTTTCAGCGCTTCAACGGCCAGCCTCTTAATCAGGGCTTCGACTGGTCAGAAGCCGGCCCAACCTCACGACTGCAACAAGTTGCCTCGCCTCCCAACTTTCCCGGAAGCTCGATTGCTTATTGCCGCTGGTTCTGGTCTGCGATTGAACCTGAACATGGACAGTTTCGCTGGAGCATCATTGACCTGGCACTCAAGGAAGCGAAACAGCACCACCAGCGTCTGGCAATTCGAATCATGCCCTATGACCCCAAGCACCCGCTGCCTGAGTGGTATCAGCATTCCGGTGCTCGCCGCGCCAACAAGCCGACAGACAAGGATGGCGACACCTGGCAGCCGGACTTCTCCGATCCGCTCTACCTCAAATACTGGGGTGAACTGGTCGCGGCGGCCGGAAAGCGCTATGACGGCAATCCTTATTTGGACACTGTGGACATTTCCACCATTGGATACTGGGGTGAAGGCTGGAGCCCTTACATGCCGGCATTTCGCTACCAGAAAGCGTTGATCGACATCTGGCTCAAAGCTTTCAAGCGCACTCCGTTACTGATGAACTTTGACCAGCAGCGCGCGCTTACCTACGCTACACAACATGGAACGGGATGGCGGCTGGACTGCTGGGGCGATATGCGGACGCATTCCGATGATCCCTACTTCCCGGCAGAAATGCTTGACGTTTATCCCATGCAGATTGTTCGCGCCGGAATCCAGAATGCGTGGGAGAGAGGTCCGGTTTCGCTTGAAAGCTGCTGGGTGCCCGGCTACTGGAAAAAGCAGGGGTGGGACCTGAATTACATCCTGGCACAGGCGCTCCGCTGGCACGTTACTTCGGTCAACATCAAGTCGTCGGCCATACCGCCGGAGTGGAAACAACAGTTCGATGAATTCCAGAAGAAGATGGGCTACCGGTTTATCCTTCGCCGGCTGGAATATCCGCGCGCCGTGGCGCCTGGCTCGATGGCTATGGTCCACATGTGGTGGCTCAATGCCGGGGTTGCTCCCATTTACCGCAAATACTCGCTGGCGCTGCAGGTGAAAAATGACTCTGACCACGCCACCCTTCGCCTGCCGGTCGATATCCGCAAATGGCTCCCGGGAGATGCCGTATATGACGGGTCGGTCTATATCCCGGAAAGCCTGAAGCTTGGAAGTTACCGTCTGCGGGTGGGCATGCTCGATCCACGAACCGGGCAGCCGGCTATTCGCCTCGCCATTGAGGGCCGTCAGCCTGACGGCTGGTATGACGTGGGAACCATCGAGGTCCACTGACCGGGGTAGGAAGAACAGAAATCACTTCACTCCCCTCAGGCAGGTAAAGAGAAGAAACGAGGAGAAAGACATGCGTAAAATCTGCGCTCTTCTGTTCAGTGTGCTTTTTTTAGCAACCATGGCTTGCGCGCAGGAGGTTGCCGAGCAGGTCAGGGCCATCGCCAGCGAACCGATCCAGTCCCATGAGGATGTTATCAGCCAGTTGCGCGAGTACCTGATGGCGCGGGCGCCTCAGCTGCCCAAGCCCACGAGTGCGGCGGCATGGACCGCGAAGGCGGAGCAAATTCGGAAGCACTTGCTGAACGATGTGATCTTCCACGGCTGGCCCGGAGAGTGGGTGGACGCTCCTCCGCGGTTTGAGCAGATGGGCACCATTGAAACCGGCCACGGCTACCGCATCATCAAGTTGCGATACGAAGTCGTGCCGGGTTTCTGGTCGGCCGCGCTGCTCTATGAGCCGGATGTTATTCACGGCAAGGTACCGGCAATTCTGAACGTGAACGGGCACGTCGGACCGCAAGGCAAGGCGGTGGACTGGAAGCAGAAGCGCTGCATCAATTATGCGCTGAGAGGCATGCTGGCCCTCAACATTGAATACGTCAACATGGGAGAGCTCTTCCGCCCGGAGAATGACCACGGCTATCTTGGGCACCTGGACCTGGTCGGTACGAGCGGCGTGGGGCTGTTCTACCTGGTCATGCGAAAGGCGCTTGATTACCTTTACCAGAATCCGCACGTTGACCGCAGTCGCATTGGGATGACGGGGTTGTCAGGTGGAGGCTGGCAGAGCATCGTGCTGGGTTCGCTCGACCAGCGCGTCAAGGTGGATATTCCGGT
>JBAUWE010000242.1:0-2441 GCA_049583595.1 Terriglobia bacterium | reverse complement strand
AATCCAATCAGATTATCCGCTTGAATTCTCCTTTTAAGAAATCCAGTTGAGACCATACCGGTGAGATATGCTCAAACTGGCCTGAAATTGCAACACCGATGTAAAGACTTTAGTTATTCGGGCTTGTATCGTTTGCACTATTGGGCGCTTCAATATGCTTGGGAGCACCTAAACGGATACAGAATTCACAATTTTCACTTAGTTCGCCCTCAAAAAGCAACGTCTTATCTTTATCTTTTCAAAAAACCCTCATCTCACAACTCCAATTTCAAGGGCTACCCGATCATCGAAAATCTTTCAATTAGCTGCAAAATCCCAATCTTATCTCAACTCCTACCGTTACATCGCCTTCCAAAGATTAATCTCGGATCAAAAACAGGAAATAAGGTTGACCTTTTCCTGATATTTTTGTTAAATGCCCGGTAGATTCAAAAAGCAATTTCCTATCAACTCAACTATAATGAATATATGAGTGCTCAAGATTGCGGTCGCTTCACCTTCGGACGTCCAGGCTGAGCGAGATTTGCTCGAACGAGTGACGGCGGAGCTGAATCGAGGTATTGCCCAATATCGCGGGCTGTGACTCGAATTCGTACGATGGGAAACCGACACGCATCCCGGCTTTCATCCCAAAGGCCCACAAGGCTTAATAGATCCTATTTTACGCGTTGAAGACACTCATAGTGAGATCAAAGCGGGCGAAGATTGGACTGTGAGAATCGAAGAAGCGTTGCGGTCCGCGAAAGTAGCAGTCCTTGTCGTCACTCAGAACTTCCTTTCGTCAAGGTTTATTGCCGAAAAACAACTTCCTGCGCTGATAGACAGAGCGGCGTCTGAGGGGCTGCAGATTCTCTGGATTGCGGTCAGTGCGAGCACCGTTGAGAACACGGAGATCATGAAATACCAAACGCTTAACGATCCCCGTGTGCCCTTAGAGGATCTCGAACCCGCGCAGCAGAGCAAAGATTTTCTCAAAATCTACAAGAGAATCGTGGAGGCCGTGGCCGTCTAGTGCGTTAGTGCACGCCTTCGCCCGGCGCCCCGGCGGGGGCCGTTGATTCGCTCGACCGGCATGGTCTATAATTCCCCAATAAGGGCAAAGTGAGAGATCTTGACCAAGCTGGATTTCTGAGAAACGTCGGACAATGTCATGAATGATGTATTCATTAGCTACGATAGCTCCGATCGCCAAACCGCGCAGAAATTTGCCGACGCTTTGGAACCTTATGGGTGGTCGGTGTGGTGGGACCGCGAGATCCCGGTTGGCAAGAGCTTTGATCAGGTTATCGAAGAGGAATTGAACACTGCCCGCTGCGTGGTGGTGCTGTGGTCCAAAGAGTCAGTCCAATCTCGATGGGTAAAAACCGAATCTTCAGCGGCGGCCGATAGAGATCGCCTCGCGCCGGTATTGATCGACGACGCCGCAATTCCCTTGGAGTTCAAACGGATTCAGACCGCCATGCTCCAGGATTGGAACGGAGACACCTCAATCCCGGAGTTTCAAAGACTCGTTCAGGCGATTAGAGATTTGGTTGGTCGATCGGAGCCAGCCGGGCGCGTTGCGCCGCACGAAACACAAAATAAAAGTAAAACCGCAAGCGCACCGTGGCTTTCGCTTCGCTTGTTGGGCGCAATCGCCGCTGTGGTGCTTGTCATCGTGGGTCTTTTATTTGCCTGGAAAGCGCTCCGTGAAACTCAGCACGAGACTACCCCGTCTGCCTCCAACGACGCAGCCAACAATATCAGTCCTCCATCTCCTGCAAATACGAACAGCTCGGTTACGCCCTCTCAGACGGTTTCCGGCAGTCAAAAGCCAGCGCCACCCAAGAGCACTTTCCCGATCAAGATCGGCGATAAGATCGACGATGGCGTTCCAGCTCCTGGCGCCGGCAGCATCGAAACGCCCTATGCCCAGGATGCTTACTCCTTTACCGCTGCCGCGGGCCAGCGGGTCTATTTTCGCATGCTGCGCCACAGCAACGGATTGGCTTACATCAAATGGCGCTTGACGGACGCGGATGGAATGGAAATATTCAACACCTGTCTCGGGTGCAGTGAACCTGGAGTACAAATCTTAAGCAAAGGAGGAAACTACACGCTCACGGTGGGCTCCGACAGCGATGCAGCCACCGGCACTTATCAACTGCAATTATTCAACGTGCCGCCCCCGAATCGGTTCTCGATCAAGATCGGCGATATCATCAAAGAGAGCACTCCCGGGCCGGGCGCGGGCGCTGTCGGAAGTCCCGGCGCTGAGAGTATCTACACCTTTACAGCAGCGCCCCGGCAAAACGTTTATTTTCGAATGTTCGAGAGCAGTAACGGGATGTCCTACATTAATTGGAACCTGGTGGACGACAACGGCATGGAAGTGTTCAACACCTGCCTCGGATGCAGCGAGCCCGGCGTGCAAACACTGATCAAAGGCGGAACCTACACGC
>JBAUWE010000241.1:0-1746 GCA_049583595.1 Terriglobia bacterium | reverse complement strand
CATGGCACTTCAGCCTCCGGAGGCAAAATCGCGACCCTGACGATTTCCATTCCTGTTCAGTTGCCGGCCAGTGCGCCGTCCGAAGCCTCGCAAACGTAGACTTCCGCGTTGAGTCCGGTGGCTTTGTTGTAGCCTTCCTGGACTGCTTCCGCAAACGATTCAGCCGCGCCGGCGAGAACCAGGTTGACCGTACAGCCTCCGAAACCCGCGCCGGTCATTCGCGCTCCCAAAACTCCGGGCTGTTTGAGGGCCAGATCCACCAGAACGTCGAGCTCTCTGCAACTGACTTCGTAATCGTCCCGCAGGCTTTCATGCGAAGCGACCATCAACCTTCCGAAGCTTTCAAGGTCGCCTTGTTCCAGGTCCTTCACGGCCTTGAGCACGCGATCGTTCTCACTCACCACGTGCCGGGCCCGCTTCAGCAGAATCTCGCTGAGACTGTGGCGGCCCACTTCCAGGTCCGTCAGATCGATTTCGCGAAGCGACTTGACCGCCAGCCCCGTCGTCCCAAGCTGCGCAACGGCCTGGCGGCACTGCTTGAGACGGATTTCGTATTCCGATGCCGCCAGCGCCCGCCGGACTCCCGAATAGCACACCACGATTTTGACGCGCCCGGACAGCGGGATGTGCCGGTAAGAAAGGTTGCGGCAATCGAGGAATAAAGCGTGGTCGCGTTTGCCCAGGGCGCAGGCGAACTGGTCCATGATTCCGCAAGGGACGTTGACAAAGTCATTCTCCGCGCGCCGGGCGAGGCGAACCACCTCAAGAGGGTCCAGTTCGATGTTGAACAGCTTCATCGAAAGCGCCACGGCGCCGACCTCAACGGCTGCCGACGAACTGAGCCCCGCTTCCCGCGGCACGTTGCCGCCAAACGCCACGTCAATGCCGGTGAAGCTGTGCCCGTCCTCCTGCAGGAATTTGAGCACGCCCCGCAGGTAGTTGCTCCAGGGATGTTCGTTGTCTTTTTCAATCGCCTCCAGGCTGAACTCGACCTGCTCCTGGAAGTCGATCGAGTAGGCGCGCACAACACGGTCTTTGCGGCGGCGAGCCCCGAATTCAATGGCCCGGTCAATGGCGGCGGGAAGCACAAAGCCGTCGTTGTAGTCGGTGTGTTCGCCAATCAGGTTGACGCGCCCGGGGGCGCGGACGGTAACGTCTGGCGCTGATCCAAAGGTCTTTTGAAAGGCTTCGTTGATCATGTTGTGCTTCCTGGCCCCCATACCATCAGCCGATTTCTCGGAGCGTCCTGGGCGCCACGCGGCGCAGTTCGGCGGCCTTTTCCTCGGCCAGCGAATCGTTCAGAAACGTTCCCGCACCGGTTTCGACGCTGGCCAGGTACTTCAGTTTTTCCTTGCTGCGATGCGGCGGATAGAACTCAATGTGAAGATGGTAATAAGGATGCCGCCCGCGCGTAGGAGCCTGGTGCAACAGCATCATGTAGGGGAATGACATCTGGAACAGGTTGTCGTACTTCCGGGTCACCCATTTGAGCATCTCCGCCAGCGCCTTTTCTTCCGACGGCTTGAACTCGTCGAGCGCGCCCAGGTGGCGCCGGGGATAGACGTGGACCTCGTAGGGCCAGCGCGCATAGAACGGAATAAAAGCCGTGAACCCCCGATTCTCCGCCACGATTCGCAGTTTGGTTTTGCGCTCCTTCCGGAGAATATCGCAGAAAAGACACCGGCCATGGCTGCGGTGATGGGCGCGCGCGGCGGCCAGCTCTTTCTTGATGATGGGCGGAACGAG
>JBAUWE010000240.1:0-17794 GCA_049583595.1 Terriglobia bacterium | reverse complement strand
CCTGAAGGGGCAAGCGCCCGCGTTCAATCATCCACAAATTGGCATCAGTGATGGTTTTGGGAGCGGCCTGAGGGCGGGCATGATTCAGTTGGAAAACGGCCGGCCACAGCTCCCTCAATGGGCGAGTTAACCGAGGCCGGTTGCTTCTTAGTGGTTTGTGGATGCTTTTGCGATGAAGTCATTGATGTTGCGGTTCAGTACCGGCTCGGTTTTCGGGTTGACGTAGAGCATGTGTCCGCAGTCGTAATACTTTGTCGTGATGCGGCCCCAAGCATCCTTTGGCAGGTCGGTATGCCGCAAAGTATATTCCGTGGCAAAGAAAGGAGTCGCCATGTCGAAGTAGCCGTTGTTGAACATCACTTCGAGTCCGGGTTCATTGTTCATGGCGCGGGCGAGCGCCGGGGCGACGTTCAGGAACATGGATCCCTGTCCCAGAAGGTCTTCAACGGGTGGTCTGTATTTCCAGTCCCAGGCTCCGTTCACCTTATAGCTGAGCTGGATGTAATGCAGCTCGCTGTGGTAATTCAGCCGGCGCTCGAGATAGTCGTTAAAGCTGGCGGTCAGCGCGCCCCACATGGCGCTGGCGGAGGCGTCCTGGCTTCCCGAGCCGCCCACAGGCAGCAGCGGCTGGAGCTGGTCAATGGTGTAGCGTGAATCGTAACGGCCGGTTGACTCGTCCTCTATTCCCAACAGTTTTCGCCGGAAGACAGGCGCGGAGACACGGAGTTTGCTTTTCAGCCAGAGGGAAGCAGGCAGGCCCGTGAACCCGGCAAGTTGGTCGGCGAGAGACTGGCGCTCGGCATCGCTGAGAGCTGAGCCTTTGAACAGCGCCGTGGCGTAGGGTCCTTCGGCAAAGGCCTCCACTTTTTTGACAAGGTCGGGCAAGCTGGCAGGCTCCGGTTTCAGCCGGTGGTGATACCAGGCCGTGGCCGCGTAAGAGGGAAGAAAGAGGATGAAGGGCAGGTCATCGCCGGGGGCGAAGGTGATGGTCGGAAAGTTCAGGACCGTCGAGCACATGATAACTCCGTTCAGGTAGACGCCGTCATCGGCCAGTTCCTGTGCCAACACCGCCGAACGCGTGGTGCCGTAGCTTTCTCCCAGCAGGAATTTGGCCGAGCCCCAGCGGTGATAATTTGAGATGTATTGCTCGATAAACTGCGTGAAGGCGTGGGAGTCCTGCTTGACGCCGTAGAACATCTTATCCGTTCCCTTGGGCGGAATGATGCGGCTGTAGCCGGTGCCCACCGCGTCAATAAACACCAGGTCGGTTGTGGCCAGCAGGGTGTCCGGATTGGGTTCCATCCGGTAAGGCGGGCGGACGGCGATGGCGCTGCCCGGTTGCGGCCAGACGATCTTTCGCGGGCCGAAGCCGCCAAAATCCACCAGCGCCGAGGCGCCTCCCGGTCCGCCGTTGTAAGCGAAGGTCACCGGACGCGAAGCCGGATCGCTGACGCCGTCCCTGGTATAGGCGATGTAAAAAACTTTGGCGGTTGGCTCATCCTTATCGTTGTGCAGGATGAGGGTTCCGGCCGTCGCCGTGTAGGGGACCTTCTTGCCCGCAATCTCAACGGTGTGATGTGTTGAAACCGCCCGGGCTTCCGGTTTTGCTGCTGCCTCCTCTTTTTCTTTTGCGGAATCCTCTTTTGCTTGCGGGGAAAGCTTGGCAGTCTTGTTTTGAGCCCCTGCCGGGAAAGAAAAGCTCATAATCAAAACCAGACACCACAGAGCTGCACGCATGAATAATCTCTCCAAAAATAAATGGTTCAGGAAATCCCCAAAAACATGATCCGGGAACTGCCAAGATACATCGCACGGGCCTCCTGATGCAAACAGCTCCTCGGAGGAGTTTCCCAATTATTCATCAATGCGTTAGATCCGTGAAGTAGAAGATTCGGCCAATCGGACGGAAGTAGCCTGGAGAAGTTCGCGGTGCAGGTTTGGAATTTCAGGACCGGTGTCCCGTCGATTCGAGAACTTCCTGCATTCGGAAAGGGTCATGATCAGCCGGGGTAGGGCGCTCCTGGCCGTACGACGCGGATATCATGATCGGTAAATTTAAAATGGGCGCCCGGCAGGTCATATTTAGGCATGTGGCAGGTAATGCAATTGTGAGTGGCAACGGGACATGCCGGGCCCGGATGGTCAGCCTTCTTTGCCGTTCCCTTTTCCAAATGGCATGCGAGGCATTTGGAATCGTAAAAGCCCGCTTCTTCCACCAGAGGATTGTGTGGATTGTGGCAGGCAAGGCAGCTGATTCTGGGATCCATTGCGTCCCAACACTTGCTCTTTTCCAGCCGGTAGGGCTGAAATCGAACGTTGCGAATATCGAACTCCTGGGCCTTTTCAATTTGTTCCCAGGTTCGGTGGCACGATCCACAGAATTCATCAAGATCGTAGGGCGAAAGACGGGCAGGATTGAAAATCAACGGAGCTGCCGGCTTGCCTTCATGCAAGGCGGCCACGTGGCGGGCCCCAGGCCCGTGACACGCCTCGCAGCTCACGCCCGGCACAAAAATTTCCGCTTGCAGCACGCCTCCCACCACGGCTCCGGTGGCATGGCAGGCGATACAAGATTGTGCGTCAACCTTGTCTAATCGCTCCCCGAAGGCGTCTTCAAGCGTTTGGAGCGGAGTTTTTGGAGCGCCATAAGTTTCTGCCAGGCCGTTCAGCGCCTTGAAGAAACTGACACGGCTCTGGTAGTAGGCGCCGCCATGCCTCAGGATATACGTTTGGCCTCCCACGTCCTTCCCGAAGGCCCACAGAATCGGCGCGGAAATGGTCTTCTTTCCGTCAGTGACCGAATAGATGCTTTGATTGCCTTTGCGGACGATGAGATAGCGAAAGGGCCCCATCTTCAATTTCAACAGCGGGTACACCTGCAGGACTTCGGCGTTTGCGGCAAGCTGCCCTGCCTGTGCCATCGGCGTCTTCAGAAAGTTCTTTGCTTCCTGAACATGGCATTCAGCGCAGACTTTTTCACCCACATATTTTGCCCCTGCGGGGGGGCCGGTGTGCGGGTTCCACGTTGGCCCGCCAATACTTTGCCCGTTGGCTCCAAGACATGACAGTGCCAGGATTGCAGCAAAAGCCGGGACCCTGATGCGCGTCCGGCCATTCATACGCCCGTTGAGCTCCCTGGTTGAATATTGCCCCGGATGTAAAGCGGCGGAGAGACTTCCAGAGCGTGTTCTCCGGAGACTGTCACAATACATCGAGAGGCCTCTTCATGCAATGACTCTTCCTGTGGTTTGCTTGCGTTGCAGTGTTCGAGGGTCTATACTTTGTTGGAGAGTGGTTGCGGTGGGCGTAAGCCCACTTTTTTGTTGGGGCCAGGATTGCCCGGTTCCCGGGCTGCCGGGCGCTCAACGGACGGCGAATCCACCCGCACCTTACGAATGATCGTTGATCTGGAAAAGATCGAAGCCATCGCGGAGCGCGTAGCCGTTGGCGAAGGGCTGACGCTTATTGATGTTGAGATCAAAGGGGGAAGGTCGAATCCTCTGCTCCGGGTCTATATCGACAAGGCCGGCGGAGTTACACACGCGGATTGTGCGCTCGTCAGCGAGCAAATGAGTGCTATCCTTGATGTGGAAGACCCCTTCCCGGGAAGTTATCTCCTGGAGGTTTCGTCTCCCGGCCTGGACCGGAAGCTGGTGAAGCCGCGGGAGTATCGATACTTTGCGGGACGGCGGGCCAGGATCGTGCTCCGAGAGCCTCTTGAGGAGCAGAAAGTTTTTGAAGGCAGGCTGGCGGGCTTTGACGAAGGCCGAGTCAGGCTAGGCCTGGACGACGAAAAGATAGCGGAGTTTGAGCTTTCAAATATTTCGAAAGCCAGGTTGCTCCCCGAGTTGTAGCCGGGGAATGAGTTGCTTGGGCGACTCGGTTGTGCTCTGGCCAGGCGTTGCACTGGCGGGGGGAAGACAACTGGAGGGAAATGGTGACGAGCAGTCTTCTGTTTCAGACAATTGACCAGTTGAGCCGGGAAAAGGGCATCGATCCCGAAATTGTGGTTGCTGCCGTGGAAGACGCCATCCTGGTGGCGACACGGAAGTACTACAAGAGCGTGGAGGACCTGGAGTCGCGCTTTAATAAGGAGACCGGCCACGTGGACGTGTGTGCGGTCAAGAAAGTTGTGGATCAGGTTGCCGATCCTGACCATGAAATTTCACTGGCCGAAGCGCAGAAACTGGACCCGGAGGCTGCTGTTGAATCCGAGGTGAGAATTCCCAAGGCCACGGACGTGTTGGGCCGCATTGCGGCGCAGACAGCGAAGCAGGTGATCTTCCAGAAGGTCCGCGAGGCTGAGCGGGACACTGTTTACGCGGAATACAGCCAGCGGATTGGTGAGCTCATCAACTGCACGGTGAAGCGCATGGAGGGGTCCGACGTCATCCTGGATTTGGGGCGGACGGAAGCCCGCATGCCACGGCGGGAGCAGTCGAAGCTGGAGACTTATCAGATCGGCGACCGGGTTCGGGCCGTGATCACGCTGGTGGATCGCGCTGCCCGCGGGCCGCAGGTGATTGCCTCGCGTGCCGACTCCACCCTGGTGCGGAAATTGTTTGAGATGGAAGTGCCGGAAATCTACGACGGTACGGTGGTAATCAAGGCCATCGCGCGCGAGTCCGGCGAACGCACCAAGGTTGCCGTCTACTCGCGAGATCCGGACGTCGACTGCGTGGGCGCCTGTGTTGGAATGAAGGGCATGCGTGTGCAGTCGGTGATTCGCGAACTGCGCGGTGAAAAGATTGATATCATCGAATACAATGAAGACCCGGTGACTTTTGCCGCCAACGCGCTGAGCCCCGCCAAGATCAATCACGTTTCCATCGTGGACATCGAGCAGAGGCATCTGGAAGTCATCGTTGACGATTCGCAGCTTTCCCTGGCCATTGGCAAGAAGGGACAGAACGTCCGCCTGGCCGCCAAGCTGCTGGGCTGGCAGATCGACATCAAGAGCGAAGAGGAAAAACGGCAGGAGATCGAGTCCCAGATGGCCGTCATGGCCCTGCGTGGAGCGCCGATTGCAAACCTCGAAGGATTGGGTGGGAAGACCCTGGAAAGACTGCGAAGCGCGAATATTGAGACGGTGGAGGAACTGGCCCAGATGACCCCTGAGGAGTTGACGCAGATTCAGGGCATTGGCGACAAGACGATTGAACGCATCCGCCGCGTGGTGACGGATTACTTCGAGAAGGGTCAGGAAGCGCTGGAGCAGGCTGCCCTCGAGGAAGAGCAGGCGGCCCTTGAACAGGCGGCCCTTGAACAGGCGGCTGCTGCTGAAGCTGAACAGGCCCTTTTGGAAGCCGGGGAACAGGTTGCCGAGGCCAGTGATTCGGCGGAAGTCGTGAGTGAGCCGGAACAAGCTGATGAAACCGAAGAGTCTGTTGCCGTTCAGTCTGAGGAAGAAGCCGGGGAGACGGTTGCTGCTGAGGCTGAGGATGTAACCGGAGAAGCGGTTGCTGCCGAGGCTGAAGAAGAGGCCAGAGAGGCAGAGGCGGTCGCCGAATCTACTGAGGAAGAATCAACCGAGCCCGAGGGGGGTGCCGAGAAAGAGAAGATTGAAGAGGCTACCGAGGAAAAAGGTTAGCATTGTGATTGATCGTGCTGCGGGATGTGCACCAGGAGTGCATTTCCCATGGCGCAACGGCGCAAAGATTGTCGGAAAGAGGTGAAATGGGTAGTATCCGAATCAACGAGCTGGCACGGGAACTGGAGGTGAAGAGCCGGGCGATCCTAAACTGTCTCGCGGAGATTGGCATCACCGAGAAGAAGTCGCACTCCAGTTCGCTCGACCAGGAGTGGGCGGATAAGGTGCGTGCATACTTCCGTGGCGAGGGAGGACCCTCCGAGCCTGCACCGCCGAAGTCGGCGGAGGCTGCACCCGCCAAGGCCGGGTCGCGTCCTTCAAAGACCAAGGCGCCGGCTGCGGCTGCTCCCAAGCCGCCTGCAAAACGCCCAGAACCCCCGGTGGCGCGCCAGTCATTCACAAGATCGATTGCGGAGATCAAAGCGGCAGCGAGAAAAACCGTGGTACCCCGTCCTCCAGCACAACCGGTGCCAGCTCCTGGCGCACCCTCGTTGCCGGTCGCATCGCCAGAAAAGGTAAAGCCCAGGCCGGTCGGCGCCATTTTGCCCGGTCGAGGAGTGCCCGTTCGTCCGGGATCTTCCCAGCCGGTTGCCAAAGTGACTGAAGTAGTTGCTCAGAAGACTAAATCTGCGTCTTCGCCTATTGCCAGGATTCCCGGGAAAGGAACGGAAGCCGCCGCGCCCGCTGCGCAAGCCAAATCCGGCAAAGCCGCCCGTCCTTCCAAACTGCCGCCTTCCAAGCAGCCGATTTACCCCACTGCCGGGCTGCCGAAGGTTGTTCCGACGCGTACTCACTCTCACCGTCGGCCCGGCGATCCCCGCCCGATGCATCCCACCGCGCGTGCGGCAACCGGTGCTGCAGGAACGGGGAGAGCCACGGGGCGTAAGAAGATTGTTGTGCCGAAGATGGACCGGCGCTCTGCTGCTCCAGCGCAACCTGCGACGCCGGAAGAGGTCCAGATTACCCGCACCATTACGATCACCGAAGGGGTCAGCATCAAGGAGCTTTCTGAAAAGCTGGAAGTCCGCGCGAAAGACGTTCTGAAGAGACTGCTGGAGAAGGGGATTTTTGCCACCATCAACCAGACGCTCGACAGTGAGAACGCGTCGGAAATTGCGCGGGCCTTTGGCGCGGAGGTCAAGGTCATCAGCTTTGAAGATGAAGTCTTTCGTGACGATGAAGAAGAGGACCGCAAGGAAGACTTGGTGCCCCGTGCCCCCGTTGTCACCGTGATGGGGCACGTTGATCACGGCAAGACCTCGCTGCTGGATGCCATTCGAGAAACGAAAGTCGCTTCCGGCGAAGCCGGCGGTATTACACAGCACATCGGCGCTTATGAGATTGAGACGCAAGACCGGAAGATTGTTTTCCTGGATACGCCGGGCCATGAAGCCTTCACTCTGATGCGCGCCCGTGGAGCCAAGGTGACGGACATCGTAGTGCTGGTGGTTGCTGCTGATGACGGAGTGATGCCGCAGACCCTGGAAGCCATTAACCACGCGCGCGCCGCGCAGGTCCCCATTCTGGTGGCGATCAACAAGATTGACAAGCCGGACGCTATGCCGGACAGGGTGAAAAAACAACTGGCTGACCGCGGTCTGGCCCCCGAAGACTGGGGTGGAGACACGGTGCTGGTGGAGGTTTCCGCAAAACAGCGGAAGAACCTGGACGTTCTGCTGGAGATGATCCTGCTGGTGGCTGATATGCAGTCGCTGAAAGCCAATCCGGACCGGTTGGCCTCCGGGACGGTTCTGGAAGCCAAGCTGGACAGAGGGCGCGGACCGGTGGCCACGATCATCGTGCAGAACGGGACTTTGCGGGTAGGCGACTCGTTTATCGTCGGCGCTATTTACGGGAAAATACGAGCGATGTTCAATGACCGGGGACAGCCCATCATTGACGCCCCACCGAGTACTCCGGTTGAAGTTTTGGGATTGGAGGACGTCCCGCAGGCCGGCGATCGCCTGCAGGCCCTTGAGGATACATCCAAGGCGCGGCAGATTTCCGCGCACCGGCAGACCAAGCTTCGGGAAGCGGCGCTGGCGAAGAGCGCGCGGCTGACTCTGGAGCAATTGCATGAACAGATGGCGGCGGGCGAAGTGAAGGAACTGGCTCTGATCATCAAGGCAGATGTTCAGGGGTCCGTCGAAGTTCTTGCGGATACGCTGGGCAAGCTGGGCAATGAAAGAGTCAAGACTAAGGTGATCCATGCCGGCGTCGGAGCCATCACCGAAACCGACGTTCTGCTGGCCTCGGCTTCCAATGCGGTGATTGTCGGGTTCAATGTGAGGCCGGAGCGTAAGGCCAATGACCTGGCCCAGCTTGAGAAGGTTGATATCCGCCTTCACACGGTTATTTACGAGGTGGTGGAAGAAATCAAAAAAGCCATGTCCGGACTTCTTTCGGCCGTCTTTAAAGAAATCACGCAAGGCCGGGCTGAGGTTCGTGACACCTTCCGCATTTCCAAGGTGGGCACCATTGCCGGGTGCTACGTGCAGGAAGGGAAGGTGACCAGGGAATCCAAGATCCGTGTGTTGCGGGATAACGTCGTGGTCCATGAAGGCCAGGTGCGGTCCGTCCGGCGCTATAAGGAAGACGTGCCTGAGGTCAAATTCGGCACGGAATGTGGAATCTCTGTCGAGAACTTTAATGACATCAAAGTCGGGGACGTGCTCGAAACCTATACGGTCGAGCGCGTGATGGAGCCCGCCATAGCCTGACGAGGTGATGGGCCAGCATGCCAGTCGGCCTCCTAACCCTCGAGATTCATCTGCCGTATTCACACTCACTCAAGGAGAAGCGAGCCGTCCTGCGCAAGATCCGGGACCGGCTCCGATCCAGGTTTAACGTCGCTGTGGCGGAACTGGACTCTCGTGACGTGTGGCAGGTTGCAACCCTCGGGGTTGTTTCCATTTCCGACAGTCAGCCGCTTCTGGATGCTGTGCTGCGTGACGTCCTTCGCGAATCCGAAAAGATTCTGGGAGATGATGTCGCGTGCCACGAAATTGAATTTTTTAGTACCGGTTGCGAGTAACGGCAACGTTGCGCGGATTTTTTGTTATGACGGTTCCCGGAAGGCGCCAGGCGAGACTGCAGGACCAGATTCGCATGGAAGTGGCCGAGATGATCGAGCTGGAACTGAAGGACCCCCGGATCGGTTTCGCCACCGTCACGCGGGTTGATCTGAGGCCTGATTTGGGGTCTGCGCACGTTTGGGTGTCCGTGGCCGGCGAAAAGGAAGCCCAGGAAAGATCGCTCGAAGGGCTTCGGTCCGCCGCCGGGTATCTTCGGCACGAACTCAGCCTGCGGCTCAGATTGCGCCGTGTTCCAGAACTTGTTTTCGTGCTGGACCACAGCGCTGAAGATGCGCACAGGATCGAATTCCTTCTCGACCAGGCCCATAAGAATTCATAAGCACTGAGATGGCATCAGCAGGGAAAGTGGGTCCTTGCGCGCCATCTGCCGAAAGGCCGGCTGTGCGCGACTTGAACGCTCTCATGAAACAGGAAATTTCAGGGGTTTTGATTGTCGACAAACCCTCGGGCATGACGTCCCACGATGTCGTCGCACGCGTTCGACGGCTGCTCGGAATCCGCCAGGTGGGGCACTTCGGCACCCTGGACCCCTTTGCCACCGGCGTGCTGCCGCTTTCGGTTGGAAAGGCGACTCGCTTTGCGCAGTTCTATCTGAAGTCCCGAAAAGCCTACGAAGGAACCATGCGGCTCGGGTTTTCCACGGACACTTACGATGGTACGGGAAAGCCCACGTCCGAAGAGGCCGCTCCTTCTGTTGAGGGGGAGACCCTCGAAAAGCTGTTTCAGGAATTCACCGGGCGGCTCTTGCAGACGCCACCCCCGTATTCCGCCAAGCGGATTGGGGGCAAGCGAGCTTACGAACTTGCCCGCCAGAACAAACCGGTCCATCTGTCGCCGGTGGAGGTGGAGGTTTACGCACTGGAACTGTTGTCATTCGAGGGGGCCCGCGCCACCTTCGCCGTGGAGTGCTCAGGCGGAACGTACGTTCGCTCGCTTGCCCATGACATCGGGCAAAGGCTGGGTTGTGGGGCCCACCTGGACGGTTTGCGCCGCAAGGCTGTAGCGGAGTTTACCCTGGAAAAGTCGGTGACACTGGAGGCGCTGGAGGAAGCGGTCCGAGAGCAGGAATTGGAAAAATGCATCGTCCCCCTGGAGGCGCTTCTTCCGGATTGCCCGGAACTGATTGTACGCGGCCGGGAGGAAAAGAGCGTCCGCCACGGACACAAGTTTGAGCTGGCGCAGAAGGAGCGCTTTGGGCGGGGAACGGGACGCGTTCAAGCGATTTCTTTATTAAAAATCATGAACCCGGACCGCCGGCTGATTGCCATAGCGCGGCACGTTACAGGGAGCATCTATCATCCCGACCTCGTATTGGTTTAGTCCGTTCAGCCTTCATTGGTTTTTCAGGGAAAGGGGAGCGGCCTTTTACTTTGCCGGTCCGGTTGCGGCCCGCCCATGGGGCGTGTCTATCGTGGCCACCGGGTTCCTGTTTTCCGTTTTGACTCACCATAAGATTCTGCGAGAAGGATATGCAACTGTTCCTGTTGGGATTCGGGATGGGTGTGGTAGGCGGGTTGGTTCCCACTCCTTTACATTTGATTGCATTAACCCAGATGACGCTCAAACACTGGGGACGGGCCGTCTGGGTCCTTCTTGCTCCACCCACAGTTATTGATGCTCTCTTTTTCCTCATCGCTTTTTTCTTTTATCAGCTCATTCCACCAGGTGTTGCTCATTACACGTCTTACGCCGGCGGAGTGGCGCTGGCAGGTTTCGGAGCCTACCTTCTGTGGGAAAATCCCCGGAAGGGCCCGGAGAGAAAGACCTACTCCTGGAAACTGAGTTACGGAAGCCTGGCGCTCGCCACCCTGGTGGAAGCCAGCGCCCCGGGCACCTGGGTGTACTGGCTGGCCATCGCCGGCCCGATTATCGCCGAAGGCCGCGTGGAAGGCTACGGGCACATCCTGCCGTTTTTTGTGGGCAGCCTGATAGGCTATTACGGCGCCTCGTTCCTATCGGTATGGCTGATGGCCTGGGGGGCAGGAGCCCACAAGAGAGTCAGCACAATTCTTTTTTTTGCCGCCAACACTCTCCTGATTGTTCTGGGCATATTGTTCATCGTGCGGGAGTATTTTGTGGGTTAGGCGGTTTCCAGTGCATTTCAGACGGGGCTTGTTCTTTTGCGTCAAGTCAATGACGTATCATTTGACCGGGCTATCGTTTTCCTGATAGATTCGAATGTTTCAGCCTCAGGCTTCTCTCTCTGTGCGAGACCTGGCGCAAGGACCCGGCATGTGGAGTCTGTAACTGCCCACGCGCTGCATATTCTTATTAGGAGAAACAAGAGAAATGGCTACAGACGGGCATGGAAGAATTGGAATCTTGACGGGGGGCGGAGATTGTCCCGGATTGAACGCGGTGATTCGCGCCGTGGTTCGACGCGCTCTAATGCTGAATTACGAAGTTTACGGAATCAAGAACGGATGGCTGGGCCTTGTGAAAGGCACCGTTGAGCCTCTTGACCTGATGAAGGTCTCGGGCATTCTGCCCCGTGGGGGAACCATCCTGGGTACGTCCCGGACGAACCCTTTGAAGAAAGAAGAAGACAAGAAAGCCTTGATGGCCAACATGGAGAAGCTGGGCCTTGATTACCTGATTGCGATCGGGGGCGAAGATACCCTCGGTGTGGCGCGCCAGCTTGCGGCCGAAGGAGTAAAAGTTGTCGGCGTGCCTAAGACGATTGACAATGATGTCGAGGGAACCGATCAGACCTTTGGTTTTGACACCGCGGTCACGATCGTGACGGAAGCCATTGACCGCCTTCATACCACAGCCGAGTCGCATCAGCGTGTGATGGTTGTTGAAGTCATGGGCCGCCACACGGGCTGGATTGCAGTGGTAGGAGGTCTGGCCGGAGGCGCTGATTGCATCCTGATCCCGGAACATCCCATGGCAATCGGTGAGATTTGCGAGATCATCCAAAAACGGCACACGAGGGGCCGCCTTTTCTCAATTGTGGTGGTGGCAGAAGGTTTCAAGCTGGAAGGCGTGGAAGAGGTCGTGACCAAGGACCAGAAGCTCGACCAGTTTGGCCACGTCCACCTGGGCGGAGTTGGAGAAGTGATCGCCAACGAAATCGAAAAGAGGACAGGATATGAGACCCGCGTGACCGTCCTGGGCCATATCCAGCGGGGAGGCTCGCCCACAGCCTTTGACCGCGTCCTCGGCACTCGGTACGGTGTGAAAGCGGTTGATCTGCTCCACGAAGGCAAGTACGGAAGCATGGTTTGCCTGAAGGGAAATAAGATCGAGGACATTCCGCTCAAAGACGCCATGACCAAGCTGAAATTTGTGGACCCGGAGCTGATCCAGACGGCAGAGATATTCTATGGATAGGAACCGCCGGAAGTGGTATCCACACGGCTGTTTCAGGATCTGAAGGGCTCACCAATGGCTTTGCGGTTGGTGGGCCATGCCGACGGGCGTGGCAAACCAGCAGGTCTGCATTGCGATCAACACTGTAGCGTAGTGGGAAGAGGTTCTTCTGTTTAACGCTGGACTGCGATGGCGGGGGTGGCGGCTACCATGCTGCGGCTGGTCAGAACGAAAATTTCAGCAGCCATATCTTCAAGGACGTCATCTGGAAGGGCCGCCAGTTCCTCACTGAATCCCAGAATCGTTTCCTTCGTCAGCAGGTCCAGATCGTGATAGTACAGGTCCAGCTGCGACAGGGTGCTGTGAAAGCCCTCGGCGTCCGTTCCTGTATGGCCCCTGACTTCCTCAAAGCTCTCGTTGAGCAGTGCCGTTGCGCGGCGCAACAATCGCAATTGTAACTGGAACCGAAGCTTGGAGCGAAAGACAAACTGCTCCAATACCCCATGCCGTTTCAGGATCTCGGTCACTGGTTGTGAACGGAAGGACACCGGGTCAAGGCTTCTTGCATCGATGGGATATTGAACCGTTGGGAGATACTTGAGAGAGAGGTTTTGCACATTGATAACCAAATCAACCAGTCGCTCTCGCTCGCTGTCAAAGACGCCGAGCATGCAGCGGGCTATCTCAGGGTTTCCGGAAGCCAGTTCATTGATGGCATCGTTCAGCACCACTCCCAGAATAGCCGTATGGGCGTCAATTTCTGAGAGCAGGGGTGCACAGAGAGGGTTATTGGCGGGTCTTCGAAAGCGCGGAGCCGCCTGTTCGGGGACCGCGACCTGCCCCATGCTGAGGATTCGCCGAAGCACCAAGGCGACCATCAGGAGAATGCCGATTTCGAACATCCATGCCATAAGCGTTCTTTAATATAGGTGAACCGTTGGACGATTGCAAGATCAAAGTAGCCTATTATGTGAAAAAGTTTGCAGTTTTTCGGCTACCTATGTGTCTATTAATTCTTGAATTAACAGTCATTTCCGGTGAACTGCCTTTGTGCGGAAAGCGTCTATTCTTGACACTTTTTCGTACGGATACCTATAATGCCTCTTTCAGATTCCAACGGTTCATCACGGTAACGGCATCCCGATGGTGGGCTAGCCTGCTCAAGCCGTTAGCTGGAACACCTTTGATTTGTGTCGGCTGTCGCCAATTGACTTCCGCCTGAGCGGGTGTCGCCCTCGCGGATTGAAAGTTCCAGAAGTAGGAGTTTATTAACTTGTCAGTATCAAGCAATGAAAGTCAGGACCTGGTTCTGCAACGCGAAAAAAAGCTCAAGGCCATTGAAGCCCTGGGTTTTGAGCTCTACCCGCGAAAATTCGACTTCAGTCACACCCTTCCACAGATTCTGGACGAATATTCCGCTCGGGTGGCCGAGGAACTGGGTGCCAACAAGGTCCCGGTAAGGATTGCCGGGCGGGTGATGACCATTCGGCCGCACGGTAAGGCCGGGTTTGCTCACCTCCAGGGGGAAGGCGCCCGGGTGCAGATCTATGTGCGTCTGGACGCGGTGGGTGAGCGGGATTTCGAGTTGTACAAGCTTCTTGACCTGGGTGACCTGGTTGGCGTGGAAGGGTATCTGTTTCGTACCCGCACGGGCGAGCTGACGGTGCACGCCGAGCACCTCCATTTCCTTGCCAAGGCGCTTCTACCTCTGCCGGAAAAGTGGCACGGCCTCACCGATGTGGAGATCCGTTACCGCCAGCGTTACCTGGACCTGATGGTCAATGAGGAGGCCCGGCGTGTTTTTGAGCGGCGGGCACGGCTCATCAAGTCCCTGCGGGAGTTTCTGGAGTCGTACGGTTACGTTGAGGTGGAGACGCCGATGATGCAGCCGATGGCGGGCGGCGCCATGGCGCGGCCTTTTGTTACCCATCACAACACTCTGGACATGGACCTCTACCTGCGGATTGCTCCGGAACTTTACCTGAAACGACTGATCGTGGGAGGGTTGGACCGCGTCTACGAAGTCAATCGAAACTTTCGTAATGAAGGCATTTCAACCCAGCACAACCCCGAGTTTACGATGCTGGAGTTCTATCAGGCGTATGCGGATTACCGGGACATGATGGACCTGAGTGAGCGCCTGATGCAGCACGTGGCCAGGGCCGTTGTTGGCTCGCTCGAGTTTGATTACGGCGAGCATCACATCTCCTTTGAAAACTTCCAGCGGTTAACTATGAAAGAGGCGGTTGTCCGTTATTGGCCGAAAGAGGCCCAGCCCGTGCCGACGGTCGAGGACCTGGCCCAGCCCAAAGCAATTTTTGAATGGATCAAAGCATACAACGGTTTTGCAGAAAAACCGGGCGACCCGTACGCTCCTCTGGCGCTCCCGGCAGGAACGGCGCCGGGAACCGCACTTCAGGAGCTTTTTGAGGCTGTGGCGGAGCACCAGCTCATCCAGCCCACCTTTATTATTGATTTTCCCCTTGAAGTCTCGCCGCTTTCCAAGCAGAAGCCCGAGGACCCGAACTTTGTCGAGCGATTTGAGCTTTATGTGGCGGGCATGGAGATCGCCAACGCCTTCAGCGAATTAAACGATCCGGCCGAGCAGCGCGACCGCTTTGAATATCAGCAGATGTTGCGCGAGCGGGGAGACCTGACAGCCCACGCCATCGATGAAGACTACATACGGGCCCTGAGCTATGGCATGCCGCCGACGGGCGGGGAAGGCATCGGCATCGACCGCCTGACGATGCTGCTGACCAATTCGCATTCCATCCGCGACGTCATCCTTTTTCCTCTGCTGCGCCCGGAAAAATTGACGGCCTGAATTCCTGTTGAGCTGGTATTCCGAGCGGACGTCATGGGGTGCTCCCGCCGGCGGACGATCGCTCTCCCCACATTTGAGATTTCCCTTCCAGGCGATATCATCGGATAATAGCTCTGGCTTATGAAGTTTGAACTGTTTGTTGCATTGCGATATCTGAAGGCGAAGCGTCGCCAGACTGCCCTTTCCGTGGTCACGGCCATCTCCGTGGTGGGCGTGATGGCGGGGGTGGCGGCCCTGGTGATTGCGCTGGCCATTAACAACGGTTTTCGGCAGGAATTACAGGGCAAGCTTCTGGGCGCCACAGCCAACGTGAACCTGATCCGTTCCCAGAACGACGGCATCCAGCATTATGATGCGCTGACTCAGCGCCTTTCAAAGCTGCCGCACGTGGTTGCTGCCGCCCCAGCCCTATACGAGCAGGCACTGATTTCGAACCGCCAGCGGTCCGGCGGGGTGGTCATCAAGGGCGTTGACCTGGAGCGTGAGCTCAAGGTTTGTGACCTGCTTCATCGGCTTACCGCGGGGTCCCTGAAGGGGCTTTCTGAAACATTTCCCGATGCGGACCCGATCATTATCGGTAAGGAGCTGGCCAGGACACTCGGGGCAACGGTTGGCGACACGGTGATGATTACCAGCCCGCAGGGAACCCTGACGCCCTTCGGGAGCGTCCCCAAGTACCGGAATTTCCGCGTGGTGGGAATCTTCGATTCGGGCTTCTTTGATTTCGACGCCCAGTGGGTTTTTACCAACCTGAATGCCGCCCAGCGCCTGTTTGATTTGAGAAACGTGGTTTCGGTGATCGAATTCAAGCTGGACGATGTGTACCTGGCTGATTCAGTGGCCCAGACCATCCGCAAGACTGCCGGGGCCGGGTTTGACACCACCACCTGGATGGACCAGAACCACGCTCTGTTCAGCGCCTTAAAGCTGGAAAGGCTGGTCACCATTTTGACCATCGGGTTGATCGTGCTGGTGGCGGCTCTGAACATCTTTATTATGCTGGCGATGATGGTGATGGACAAGAACCGTGACATTGCCGTCCTGAAATCGATGGGAGCGAAGAACAGGCAAATCTGGACGGTCTTTACGCTTCACGGAATCCTGATTGCCAGTGTGGGTACGCTGCTGGGTCTCATTATGGGTTACGGTGGTTCATGGCTGGGAGAAGTCTATCACCTGGTTCCCCTGCAGGCCGACATTTACGGCTTGTCCTATGTCCCATTCATTCCCCGTCCCTGGGATGGCCTCTGGATCGCCCTGGCCGTGCTGGCCATCAGCTTTCTTTCAGCGTTTTATCCTTCGTTCTCGGCCGCCAGGCTGGACTCGGCGGAAATTCTTCGTTACGAATGAAATTTGAATCAAACTTTGATTGCCATAGAAGAGTTTTATGTTAATGTTACCCTCGGAGTTCGGAAATCGAGGCCCGATGCTGCGTGTTGAGAATCTGACCAAGATCTTCCGTTCCGGCGAGCAGGAGGTGGTTGTTTTAGACAGCCTCAGCCTTGAGGTGGAGCCGGGAGAACTGCTGGCGCTGGTTGGAAGGTCCGGGTCAGGCAAAACGACGCTGCTGCACCTGCTCGCGGCGCTAGACACTCCGACGAGAGGTGAGATATACTTTGGGGGGCAGAGATTGGGCGAACTCAGTTTCGAAGAGCAGGCCGAATACAGGAACCGGCGAATTGGTTTTGTCTGGCAAATGCACCATTTGCTGCCTGAATTCAGTGCACTTGAAAACGTAATGCTGCCGCAGCTTATCGCAGGAAGTGATTTTGATAAGGCAAGGGGTCACGCCAGGGAACTTCTGGCGGAGGTGGGCTTGGAAAACGCCTTGGGACGCCGGACCGGCGAGCTTTCTGGAGGAGAGCAGCAGCGTGTGGCGCTCGCAAGGGCGTTAGTCAACAAGCCAGCGTTGCTGCTGGCAGACGAACCGACGGGAAACCTGGACCACCGGACCGCCGAGCATGTGATGGATCTGCTCGAACGGCTGCATCGGGTTCATGGGTTGACTTCGGTGCTGGCCACACACAATATGGAACTCGCGCAGCGCGCGGCTCGGACGTTGCGGCTGGAAGACGGCCAACTGACCGAGGTGGTAGTTCCACGGTTTAACTGACAACCTGCTTTTTGGCATAATAAGAGGTGAGGAGCAGGGTCCACGGAAGAACTGAGGAGCTATGTTCGAGAGATACACAGAAAAAGCCCGGCGTGTCATTTTCTTCGCCCGATATGAGGCCAGCCAGTTCGGGAGCCCTTATATCGAAACCGAACACCTGTTGCTCGGTCTGTTGCGCGAAGATAAGGCCCTGACCAACCGGTTCCTGCGTTCCCACGCTTCCATTGAATCCATTCGAAAGCAGGTGGAAGGCCACATCCCCATCCGGGAAAAGGTGTCGACTTCCGTCGAGCTGCCTCTCAGCCAGGAATGCAAGCGGGTACTGGCCTATGCCGCTGAAGAGGCCGAACGCCTGGCCCACAAACACATCGGGACCGAACATCTTCTGCTGGGACTTCTCCGGGAGGACAAATCCTTCGCGGCGGAGATTCTCCACGAGCGTGGACTCCGGTTGTCAACGCTCCGGGAAGAGTTGAGCCGCTCACAGAGTGAGAAAGTGTCTGCAAACCGCGCTAAAGAGACTTCGCTGCTTTCTGAGTTCAGCCGCGACCTCACCCAGGCCGCGCTGGAAAATCAACTGGACCCCCTGGTCGGCCGTGAGAATGAGGTCGAGCGGGTCATTCAGATCCTCTGCCGCCGCACCAAGAACAATCCTGTCCTGATCGGCGAGCCGGGTGTGGGCAAGACGGCCATTGTGGAAGGCCTGGCGGAGCGCATCGCGGAAGGTGACGTTCCCTCCTTCCTCTCTGACAAGCGCATTCTGGCCCTGGACCTCTCACTGATTGTGGCGGGCACCAAGTATCGCGGTCAGTTTGAAGAGCGCCTGAAAACCATCATGAAAGAACTGATGGAGG
>JBAUWE010000239.1:0-2747 GCA_049583595.1 Terriglobia bacterium | reverse complement strand
GCGTGCCGCCCATTCCTCGCGTGTACGCTCAAAAACTTTCAACGGTGCGCCCATGACTTCGTTCTGGCACCATAGTGTTTTCAAGTATTCATACTGACCCGTAAAATGTAAGTCGAGATGAGTTCCGGGCGGCGTCTCGGCAGGCCATTTGTAACAGGGGTGATCCACATTGATCCACTGCGAAAGGCCGCCGTAGATATAGTCCCAGCCCACATCGAGGTGGCGGTGGATTCGCTCGGCGCAGATTTTCCAAAGGGCCTTGTCGTTGCGGCGGTCCGCTTCCTCCATGACCATCCACAGGGCCTCGACGCAATGTCCAAAACGCGATTTTTCGGCTTCGTCTTCAGGCCTGCTGAAGTCAAAATAGAGCATCTCTGTATTCAGGCCTATGTCAGCCCTGTAATGCCTGTTCATGATGGCATCGATGCCCTGATCCGCGATGGAGGCGATTTCGGGGTCATTGCCGCGGCTCAGTAAATGCGTTGCAATGTTGAGGTTGAGAAACCACAATCCCTGGGGCCGAACAGCCCGGTTGATTTTCCATAGATACGGGAAATCCGCGCCACGGTAGCGGAAGTCCGGGCTGTTAAAGTGGCGGAAAAGCTTCTTGAAAAGCGCCCAAGAGTATTCGCGGGAATCGGTGTCTCCGCTGGCGGCGGCGTATTCCTGCAGCCCCTCGGCGATGAAGTACATCCCTTCCGTATCGCCACTGAAAGGTCTGAGCACCTTGCCTTCGCGTGACAGATCTTCCGCCCACCAGCCGTCTTTCTGCAGGGCATGCTTGAACACAAACTCCCTGGTCTTTCTTGCAATCTCCAGAAAGCTGGGATTCTTCCCAAGGTGGTTATACAGGAAGCTGTAAACCCAAAGGGCTCGTCCGAGGAACCAGAGGTTCTTATTCGTACTCACCAGCGTGCCATCGTAATCCAGGCTGCACATGATCCCGCCATATTGGTGGTCAATTCCGTGCCTATCCCAGAAGGGAAGTAGAACCTTGAAAAGCCGGTCATGAAGCTCTTGCCGTAAATTTGAAAGGCTCATACCTGCCAACCGGACTTCGGAAGAGGGAAGCCCGGTCTGGCACGACGCACTTGAACTCTGAGCACGCCCAGGTCTTGCCATCATCAACTGGGCTGCAGTGGTTCCTGTCAACTCAAAAAATGCCCGTCGTTTCATCTTGCCGGCCCCTTTCTGTTTATAGCGACCTGGATTTCAAAAAGTGCGGAGCATCCGATACGAATGGAATCCTCTCTCTACGGGAACACGACAATCTTCTTCAAGTCTGGATATGCACGGCCGCGGCGTGTTCTGGAGGGAGCGTTAAGGTAAAGAAGACCCCATTCGCCTTGTGCTCGATCGGAACGGCACGGCCCGAGACGAGGTCCTTTCCCTTCGGGAGTGTTTTTCCGGGCCAAGGCAGTTGTGCCTTGAGTTCGGTTTGTCTATCTCCCCAGTTCAGCAGATAGACAAGTCGTTCATCCTCACGTCCCCGGGAATGAACCACCGCTTCCACCGGTCCTGTACTCGGAGTCGTTGAAATCCGAATCGGCGGCCTCACCCCTGCGGACTGGCAGGCAGCGCGCAGCAATCCGGCAGCGCCGGGATCGTGATCTTCCAGCAGCGGGATCCCCAATGAGAACCCAAGGAGGATGGTTTGTCCCTTGCCCATGCGTCGAACAACCACGGCGGGCGTATTGGTTTCTTCGAAAATGGCGGCAACTTCTCCCTCGTTGCCCTTCTCCAGCTGAAGCTCTTCGCGAAAGACACGGCCAACCAGGTGGCTCGGCAAGGGAGCGCTGTTCAGCAGCCCTGCCGGCTGAGTGACGCGGATTTCAAAGGGTATGTGGCTGGCCACCAGGTCATGACGCCGTGCGCCGAACAGCTTTGACATGCCCAGCCCCGGATTCACCTGGTAGCCTCGGTCGAGCGGGTTGATGATGCCGAAACGGGCATCTGCCAGCACCGTGCCACCGCCGGTGACGTAGGCCTTGATTGCTTCGGCCACATTCTTTCTGAGGCAGAGGTAAAAA
This sequence comes from Terriglobia bacterium, assembly GCA_049583595.1. Taxonomy (GTDB): domain Bacteria; phylum Acidobacteriota; class Terriglobia; order UBA7540; family UBA7540; genus SCRD01. Next base: position 717 of record JBAUWE010000239.1, on the reverse strand, counting down.
GGAAATATAACCAGTTTGTAGGGTTCCAGTCTGCTGGCACTGAGTTGTCGTCCATCAAGGACGTTAATGCGGACCTGGTCTTCCCACAAGGTACGGTAGATCCCGATCAGATTCCTTGCCGTGAATGATCCCCAATCGTCGCCATGAGCCTTGGCCTTCAGATCGCCGGCAATGTCGTAGACAACGGCAACCTCTGGCGGCACCGGCTTACTGTCCAGGAAAAGGCCCGGGTCCGAATTCAGAGTTTGGGCAGCTTCCCCAGCCGCCTTGGCGCGGCCTGTGATGCTGCCGTCTGAGGCCGCAAGACCGCGGCCGAAGGCCTGCCACTCGTCCATGTGGGGGCGCCACTTCCAAAAGTACATCCCTTTGGCATCATGAGCGGCCATCTGCCACGCCAGCATATGAATCCGGTTGTAGTTGAATATGGTCCCGGGCTCTGCCCCGTACCGCGTGAAGCCGGTCTGAGGACCTGTTTGCACTTCTGCCATCACTAAGGGTTTGCCGCCGGCTGCATCGTGAGCACTGGTCAGGTCCAGGCTTGATGTCCAGGGAGTATCCCAAAGGGCCTTTTCTTTTGCGAGCAAATCGGGGTTGGCTTCAGCACCCCGCGCGGGAATATCGGGATAGTAGGAAAGTCCGTACTGGTCCACATAGCTCGACATGGTCCAGTCATCCTGTTTGAAGTTGCTGACCCCTTGGCTCACCACAGTGCTGCCC
>JBAUWE010000238.1:0-11061 GCA_049583595.1 Terriglobia bacterium | reverse complement strand
CGGTCGCCAGAACTCCCCCGGCCATGGGGCTTCGTGTTTTGACTTCCCAAGCCACCTCGCCTGTATCCGCCTTAATGGCCATGAATTTTCCGTAGGCTTGATTGGGCAGATATTTGAACCCACTCTCACCGGGGGGGAGATTCAACTTTCTGGCCTCCACGCCATTGTTGACGAATACCGCACAATTCTCGATCGCCGGAACGTATGCCAGGCGGGTCAGCGGACTATAGGCCATGGCATTCCATTCCTTGCCTCCCGCCGCGCCGGGACAAACCGTAACACCTTTCAGGGTGGGAATTGCTTCTGGATTGACTAAAGGTCTTCCGGCGGAGTCGAACCCCCTCGCCCAGGTGACCCGGACAAACGGTTTGGCAAACAGAAAGCGCCCGGTGCTTCTCTCGATCGCATAAAAATGCCCGTTGCGATCAGCATGTACGAGCGCTTTGATTTTCCGGCCCTCAAGCTGGAGGTCAACCAATACCATTTCATTGACACCGTCATAATCCCAGACGTCGTGCGGGGTGAACTGATAGTGCCAAACCAGTTTCCCCGACCCGGGGTCCAGCGCAACAACGGAGTCTGTGTACAGATTGTCTCCTTCGCGTGCATCGGTGTCATAATCCGGATTCGGGTTGCCCACTCCCCAATACACGAGATTCAGCTCAGGATCGTAAGACCCATTCATCCACGTGCCCCCGCCGCCCGATTTCCGGGAGCCGGCGCTCCACGTTTCGGCATTTTTTTCCCTTTCGCCGGGAATCGTGTAGAACCGCCAAAGGCGCCGGCCTGTCCTGGCATCATAAGCATCGATAAAGCAGCGGCTGGGGTAATCGCCGCCCGCCACCCCCACAAGCACTCTTTCCCCGACGATGAGCGGCGGAGAAGTTGCACTCAGATTGTCGTCAACTTTTCCCACTTCCACATCCCACCGCACACGCCCGGTTTGAGCGTCCAGCGCCACCAGGTGAGCATCCAGCGTCATCAGGTATAGCGTTCCATCCAGAATCGCCACACCGCGATTGACCGGACCGCAACAGAACTTCAGTTTTTCCGGAAGGCGCCGTTTGTAGTGCCACAACTCGGCGCCCGTCCTGGCATCGACGGCGAAGACGTGGTTCCACGAGGTGCTCAGGTAGATCACACCATCCACAAACAGCGGCGTTGCCTCCAGGCCATCCGGCACACCCGTTTGAAAACTCCACACCGGGACCAGGTCCTGCACATTCTTCCGGTTAAGTTCCTTGAGCGGACTGAAGCGCAGGTTCGCGTAGTCGCGCCCATACATCAGCCAGTTGTCCGCATCCCGGCCGGAAGCGGCCAGCCTTTCAGCGCTGACTTCGACCTTGGGAGCTTTTGCCTCGGTTGTGGGTTGTAAGGCCAGCGCGGACAATGAGCGTACGTAGCGGATGACCTCTCTGCTGTCCTGTTCGTTCAGCTTTGCCGCAAAGCTCGGCATCGCCGTTCCACCGACCCCCTGTCGAATCACCCGGTCGAGTTCCGCGTCCGTGATACCGGACTGCCAGGCAGGATTGGTGAGATCCGGCCCCGCCCCTCCCTGGGCAAAAGCGCCGTGGCAGACGGCACAGTTCCTGGAGAACAGCTCCCTGCCCCGATCGGCCTGTTCCTCGGCTCTCGAAACTCGTGTGGCGGCAACAGCCAGGGACACGACCAGAAGAAGATGGATACAAATCAGCGTTTGCGATTTTCCCATGGAACCCTCCCTCGATATGAGGTTGGTCAATATTCGGTCGACATCTGCAGCAACAGCTAGAGTAGTCCCACTTCAGGTGAATGGTCAAAATCGCCGGTGGCGCAGATTTTGATTTTTAAAGTCTGCGTTCAGCGAAGCTGAGGGGGGCAAACAGAATTATGAATTGTGAATTATGAATTATGAAGGGTGAAGAAAAGGAAGTAGGAAGTAGCGAGTGGGCTGAGCGTGGTCGTGGTCAAGTTGGCGGTTTTATTTTTTGCAGGACGTCTCGCGAGTGGCGCAGATGTCGCGGACTTTGCGATGTATGCGGCTCTTCTTTCGCAACATGAACGGATGTTGCAACGTCACTGATGTAGAATGGCGCCATGCCCCGGCAGAAGCATTATTACGGCGAGGACCATCTTCACTTTCTGACCCGGTACCCGCGCATACATTCCAAACTGCGGAACGTATGCGCCAGACGCGAGTCTTCGTAGCGCCGGCATCTTGCCGGCCTTGAACATTGCCGCCGGGACGGCGGCGCTACAATTGCGAACCGCCACTATATTTTGCAAACATCTGTAAGAACCGGGGCTGGGCTTGCTTGTTGTGGTCTGCTGTCCCATGGCTGACGCCATGGGCTAAAGTCTGCCGCCCCCTTCGGGGGCTTCTATTTTCTGATCGTTGTCGGGTTTTGGCTTCTTGAATTTGCAATCTTGAATCTGCCGTGGATCTCTGCTCCCTGCTTTTCACTCATCCTTCACACTTCATCCTTCTGCCTTCTGCCTGCTGCCTCCTGCCTGCTGTTTTCCCCAGGCCCGGAGGGCCGAAAGAATTTAGCCCACCGCGTGAGCCGTGGGATTCGATTGGCGTTAGAATCTTCCCCGGCACCGGCTGCAACAATTCGCGGATCGCGTCAAGAACAGCCCTGAACTGCGCGTCGTATTTCTTTTCTACCTCCTCAATTCTTTGCGACCTCTTTGTGGGCAACCAATATCTCCAGCAGCCTGATAAAGGCCCGCATAATAGCGATATTGAGGTCAATAGCCTGGTCGCTCCCCAGCACACTCGGGAGCATAGGAACGCCCTGCTCCGTGAAAAGGAGCGCTCTGCACCTCAATCCCGTCTTTTCCTTTTTGGTCATCACAATTTGGGGCTTCCATTTAGAGAGCTCTTCGGGGCTGATCTGGAATGTAGAATCGGGAGGGAAACAACGTATATTCCGACGAACGGCTTGATTTAGAACTCGAGTCTCAACCCTTCTTCAAGAATGAAAGAAAGGACGCCGCCGACTGTCAGGACTTCAGTTACTCGCTTCCAAACCAAATGAAACAGGTTGGGATCCATGGGAAGCCACCTGTTAATCGGCTGCAGGAGGAAAGGACACAACGCGCCAATCCCACCGGCTCAATGGCATGTGGACCCACATCTCACAGGTCGCCGCTGTGCCTAACGTGGTGCAATGAAGGACGCCTCAGAGTCCTCCTGGACCAAGGCGAATACCGGAACCACACCGGAACGTGAGGCCAAAACAACCAGCCAGACATAGAAATTGAGAAATCAAGGAACTACTTGATACGGGGAAACCACGCCGACTTTCCTGTCTTGACAAGTTGAAATATTGTCAGGCTTGCCAAGCATTGGAAACCGTCGATGACACACTCGCCGCGGCGTTGATACGCCGCAGACTGTCTTGTGCCCTGTGTTCCACATTTCCATTGACTAGTCCAGCCTTCTCAGGGATTATATTAAAAGCAATCAACTAGAAGGTAACGAGGGGCCTTCGTTACCCGTCTTTTTCGCGACAATTATTCAAACCATGACTGGCAGAAAGGACGGTGATTAATGGACGCAGGACACTCCGGCCTCGCGCCGAGGAGCCTTCAATGATCCAAGGAGTCTGAGCCCTATGCCATTACCCTCCGAACTAATCAAACACCTTGTTGTGCTCATGATGGAAAACCGGTCGTTCGACCATATGTTGGGGCATATGAAATCGCCCGGGTACCCGATCGAAGGTCTGGAAGGAACGGAAACCAACCGGGATTCAACTGGGGAACCCGCGCGGGTTACAAATGATGCGCGGTATTCGGGTGACCTGACTGACGATCCCAGCCATGACTTCGAAGACGTGATGGAGCAGATGTTCGGGACGCAGACTCCCGGTGCTGCGCAGGAGCCCGATATGTCCGGCTTCGTCATTAACTACGAACGGTTCACCCATGGAAACATCGCGAAGGCGGCAGGCATTATGAAGTGCTTCGACCCTGCCAGGCTGCCGGTTCTGACGACCCTGGCGCGCGAGTATGCGGTATGCGACCACTGGTACTCTTCCGTGCCCGGGCCAACACTGCCAAATCGCGTATTTGTACACGCTGGAACGTCGCGGGGGCGGCTGGACCTTTCGCCCGATTTCATCGCCCCGTTCCACACCGTTTATGAAGTGCTTTGGAAAAACGAGGTGGAGTCGGCGCTCTTCTACCATGATTGGAGCTCGGCGCTGGGATTTGGTTTCCTTTTGAAGCATCAGACCCAGTTCTATGCCACGATTGACCGGTTTGTCGAACTGTGCAACAAGGACCGGCTGCCGTCCTACAGCTTCATCGAGCCTCGATACAACCCGCAGCAGGATGGAGGCGCGTTTCTCCCTGCCAACGACCAGCACCCGGACCATGATGTCGCCGCGGGAGAATTCCTCATCAAGCGAGTCTACGAAGCACTCCGCGCCAACGACAACGTCTGGCAACGCAGCATGCTGGTGATCATCTATGACGAACACGGCGGCCTTTACGATCACGTTCCGCCACCGCGCTGCGTTTCACCCGATGGAATCGTATGTTCTTCTCCAGCGTTCGATTTCACCCGGCTGGGCCCGCGCGTTCCGGCCGTGATTATCTCCCCGTATATTTCACCGGGTACGATCGTTCACGACCCGTTTGACCATACCTCCGCCATCGCTACTGCCATGAAGCTTTTTGCGCCCAATGCATGGCCCTCGGATGTGATGGGGAAGCGCGCCCAGAATGCCAACACGTTTGAGGGAGTGATGGATACCACCATGTCGCCGCGCGCGGACACGCCGAACTTCACCGCTCCGCCTGTAACCGCCGCGCCCGCCGCCGCGCCCGCGCCACTTTCAAGCCTGCAAAGGCAGGCGCTTGCCCATGCCGCAGAACTGGAAAGTCAGCTTCCGCACGACAAGCGGACCGGCATTGATCCAAAATCGATTCAGGACGAGCACCAGGCGGGAACTTACCTCCGCGAAGTATCCAGCAAACTCACTCAAAAAGGAGGGCCTTCTGCTGATGATTAAGCCGGTGAAGTTCTCTTTCATCCTGATGATGCTCGCCTTCTCCATCCCTGGCCGGGCCGGGGATTGGAAACATATCGTCCAGGCATGTGACAACGCCGCAAAAAGCGCCGGAATCTCCAAGGGCTCCTCCATTTTCCAATTGGACAGCGCTTCAACGGCCGCACTGGTCCAGAAATCGGCGACACGCTTCCCATGGGAAGACTGTGTAATCAAATTCACCGGCTTTGATTGGCTGGCGCCGACAATGGGAGGAATCGCTCCCGGCAGCAGCCTGGGCCTTGGGCTGCGGAGCCAGCACGATTTCAATAGCGGCCGGATACAGTCGAAGGTCGTAGCACGCGGCCTTTATTCACTGACAAATTTCAGCATGGTCGAGGGTCGCTATGACATCCACATGCCGACGTTTTATGAGTGGAACCCGGCCACGCAGCGGCAGGAAGACCAGCTGACGGTCAGCTTTTTTGCGCGCCGTTTGGACCTGCGAACCCAGGATTTCTACGGGTTGGGTGAAAACAGCACGCAATCCGGGCACGCGCTCTATCAACTTTTGGAAAATGAAGCTGGCTTCACAGGCTATGTTCCCGTCCACAACCTGCCGTGGCTCGCCATGGGAGGAGGGTTGAAATTCATTTCGCCCACCGTCGAGCCGATGTCGACGGTGGGGACGCCGTCAATCGAGCAGAAATACACTCCGGCGCAAGTGCCGGGGCTGTTGCAACAACCCAATTTTTTGGACTTTCAGGCCCTGGTGCGGTTCCATACGCCCACTGCCGCCAGCCAGACCTGGAACCGGCACGATTTGCGTATCACTTATGACCACTTCGCCGATAAAGGCTCGGGCACCTATACTTTCAACCGGGTTGAGACCTTTGCCACGGGGACTTACGAAGTTCGGCACAACATTTCATCTCCGTTCCACCGGACCCTTTTGCAGAATCTGCTCTGTGAGCCCATCGTGGGCGACCAGTGCCGACTGGGGAACATCGTGCTGAATGGCCTGCTCACAATGACCTCCACAGGTGCTGGCCACGCCGTTCCTTTTTACTTCCAGAGCACACTGGGGGGGGCGGACATTGAGGGCTACGATACACTTCGCGGTCTGGTCGATTATCGGTTGAGGGGACCGAACCGGATGCTGTTCCAGGCCGAATTCTATAAGGGCATTCTGGGCTGGCCGATCGGCTTCTACGCTTTCTACGACGCCGGCAAAGTGGCGATGGAACGGTCGGACCTGAGCTTCAGCCATCTCCGGCAGGACGGCGGCCCCGGGATCTTTATTCGCGCCGGCGGCAACATCGTCCTTCGCGCGTATATCGGCTTTGGCGCGGGCGAAGGGTCACATCCGAACGTGAAACTTTTCAACGCATTCTAGCTTATGCTGACCTCCACGACGGTTACGGGATTTTGCGCTTCAATCTGAACGAGTAGAGCGGTGTGTGGTGTTCATGCTCGTCGCATGCCACCAGCGCGATATCAGGCTCTAACAAAGCAAGACCTTCGGGATGCTCCAACCCCGGCGTATCGGACAACCTGACCCTCAAGCGGGTACCGCAGAGTCGTTCTGCAACTCTGCGGATTTTCAGATTGCAAATCATTGCGGAACCAAATGGTTACATAGAATGATAATAGGTATAACATTCATGAGGACCAAGGGTCAAACAAAGTGCCGCAGAGTAATGCGCTCCGCGCACAACTCTGCGCTACCCACTTCGCGCGACCGCAGATCCTGAAAGGCGAGCATCTGCGCCAGCCACGGTTTCAGGCAAAGAGAAGAACCGCGGACCTCAAACCGGAGGTCCGCGTTACGCGCTGTCATCGCTGGGGGGTTCATTCCTGGCAATCCGGGAGGTTCGCTGGTGTCCTTTGTGAAAGACCAACCTGCTGCAACGGCTCAACTGCGCCGCAATTCTCTGGGTCTTGCGGAACTGGTGTTCCAGGGCATCACGCACATCGCCCCGGCGGCCTGTATTATATTCATTTTCCCGATTATCGCCGGCCAGGCGGGACCGGACATGCCGATCTCGTTACTGCTGTCGACGATGGTGTGCTTCTTTATCGGGAATACGGTGGCGCAGTTCTCCAAGTACATGCCGTCGAGCGGTGGTTACTATTCTTTCGCCACCCGGGGGCTGGGGAGCCGCAGCGGCTTCATGGCCACCTGGAACTACCTGCTCTACGACCTCCTGGGACCGGCCGGAGCCCTGGGGTTCCTGGGCTACCTGCTTTCGGACATCCTGCGGACCGAACTCGGTGTGAACGTCCCGTGGTGGCTTGTGGCAGGGGCGGCATTCGCCTTCATTGGGGCCGTCACTTACACTGGGATCCGAATCTCGATGCATACCACCGCGGTATTGGGCAGCCTGGAGATGTTGATCATGCTGGCCCTCGCCGTCACTTTCCTGTTCCATCCGGGGCCTGGTTCCAGCTATGTCGCGCCCCTCAAGCCCTCGTCATCGCCGCACCACTTCCAGGGTATCCTGGGCGGCATGGTCTTCTCGATTCTGGCGCTCAGCGGCTTCGAGGCCTCGGCGCCGCTCGCCCAGGAAAGCCGCCGGCCGGGCAGGTTCATTGGTCTGGCGGTGAACCTCTCGCTGCTGGCCACGGGCATCTTCTACGTCTTCACTTCCTATTCCAGCGCCGTCGGCTGGGGAACCGGCAACATGGCGGCCTTCGCCTCGAGTCCGAATCCCTATTACGACCTGGGCCACGCGCTGTGGGGAGCGGGCTGGTGGCTGGTGGTGCTGGCCCTGGTCAACAGCGCCATCGGGACCGGCATGGCCTGCACCAATGCCGCCTCCCGCGTGATGTACACCATGGGCCAGGCGGGCACCCTCCCTGCCCGTTTTGGCCGGATTCATCCCGTTCACCGCACGCCTGCCTTCGCCATTGGCTTCATCCAGTTGTTCGGATTTGTGGCGGTTCTCATCGTCGGCCTGCTGTTCCAGCCTGCTGACATCTTCGCTTTTCTCGGCACCATTGCGACGCTGGGGGTCATCATCCTCTATTCCATGGCCAACGTGGCCCTCACGTCCTACATCCGCCGTGAGCACCCGGAAGACTTCCGAGTCTGGCGGCACGTGGTGATTCCCTGGATCGGGACCCTGGCCCTGCTGCCCGTCCTCTTCATCACCGTCTACCCGGCGCCCGCCTGGCCCTACAACCTTACGCCGTTCCTGTTCGTCGTGGCGCTCATCTGCGGCTTTGGCTATATGCAGTGGCGTGAGTCGCGCCATCCCGGCACGCTCGCCCGGGGAGCCACAATGCTGGTCGGACACCGCACCGACGCGGAGGGTGACGTCGACTGGGACTCACCTGTCTCCCAGGGGTAGCGGCGACTTTACGTCGCCACCATGGCGGGATAAACCCGCCGCTACAGAAACGAGCAAAAACCGCGGGCGCGTCAGCGGCTGAATCCGTGGCCTTTCGCAAAACACCCCTCGACCGCCGTCGTCCCTCCGGCACCCGCTACGCTCGGAGAGGGCTCTTGCTTCTATGTGCTTCCGCGCGTGCAGCCCGCCCGGCCTGGGATATCCGATTTGAGATTTTAGATTTGAGGTAAAAGCAAAGAGCCGGCCGGCGCCGGGTGAGGCGGGGCTATGCTATACTCGGCTTCCATGCCTCGATCGGAACCAGGACTGCTCCATCCCACCGGCCGGCCCTACCGCTTTGTGGTCCTGACTTTTGCTTCCCTGATGGCTTTTGGCAGCTACTTTGCCTACGACAGCGTGGGCGCCATTGAGACCACCCTGATCCAGGTTTTCCACACCAACCGCGCCGCCATCGGCACCATGTATACGATGTACAGCGTGGCCGCCGTCTTTGCGGTGCTGGCCGGCGGTTTCCTGATTGACCGCGCGGGCGTGCGACTGGCCAGCCTGATCTTCTCCTGCTTTATCGTAGCCGGCGCCGCCATGGTGGCCTGGGCGCCCGACCTGCCCCTCCTGTATGCCGGGCGGGTGCTTTTCGGCATCGGCTCGGAATCCATGATCGTGGCGCAAAGCGCCATCATCGCGCGCTGGTTCAAGGGCAAGGAACTGGCTTTGGCCTTCGGCATCGCCCTCACCATCTGCCGCCTGGGCACGCTGTTTTCATTTAATACCGAACAACTGCTGGCCAACCGGTTTGGATGGCGCAACGCGCTGTGGATTGCCGCCGGGTTGTGCCTGGCCAGCCTGGTGTGCAACTGGATTTACACCCTGATGGACCGGCACGCGGAGCCCATCCTGAAACTGCCCGAGGCGGGCGGCGGCGACAAGATCACCTGGAGTGACGTTGGAAAGTTCCGGCCCTCGTACTGGTACGCGGTGGGCATCTGCGTGGCGTTCTATTCCGCCATCTTTCCCTTTACGGCGCTGGCCACCGACTTCTTCCACGACAAGTGGGGCATGCCATTGGCGTCGGCGGAAGGACACGGCTTCCTCTCCGGCGTGTTCTACAACTTTACCCACATGTTCAGCACCGCCCAGGGCACCACGTCGATTATCATTGCGGCCTCGATGGTTCTGGCGCCCTTTGCCGGCAACCTGGTGGATCGGATCGGCCGCCGCGCCACCCTGATGGTGCTGGGATCGCTGCTGATCGTTCCCGCCCACCTGCTGATGGGACTCACTTCCATCTGGCCGGTCTTCCCCATGATCGTGCTGGGCGCGGCTTTCGTGCTGGTGCCCGCCTGCGTCTGGCCGTCCGTGCCGCTAATTGTGGACGAGCGCCGCGTGGGAACGGCCTTCGGCCTGATGACCGCCTTGCAGAACGTGGGCCTGGCAGCCTTCCCGCTCGCCAGTGGCTCGCTGCGTGACGCCACGCACGGCTATACCTCCAGCCAGATCATGTTTGCCGCGCTCGGTTTCTGCGGCCTCATCTTCTCCTTTCTGCTGCTGCGCGCCGACCGCCGCGAAGGCGGCCGCCTGGAACGGGCGTAGGCAGGATGATTCATGGACGTGCGGACGTCAACGCGAAAAACTGATTTTGCGAAAGGGCACGACTTCAGTCGTGCCGTTGGAGTGCCTCAAAAGCTCCCAACGGGGCTTCAGCCCCTGAACGGAACGCTCATCCCATCGGTATTTCCAGCGGCTAAAGCCGCCTCCTTCGAACTGCCTCTTCGGCACGACTAAAGTCGTGCCCTTTCACAGAGAAACAAAAAGCCGCAGAGTTACAGAACAGCCCTGAGCTACGAACGGTGGGCCGAATTCCAGAACCAAAATCCAAACCAAGACGAAGAACCGCAGGCCATAAAGGCCTGCGCTACCACTGACCTCAACGGCCGCGGTTGGTGCGCGGCCAGTCAATCCTCCAGCGCCCGCCGGGGTATTGGGCCCAGAACAATGGTTTTGCCGGGGTGCCGCGCGCGTGATGGTAGAGCACTGCGGCGCGTTTGTAAAAACCGCGGGTGTGCCAGGAGTCGCGGTAGTGGAAGAGCTTGTAGTCGAGGTGGTGGCAGAATTCGTGGGTCAGGGTGCTGAGAAAGGTTCCATAAGAGGTGACGCGCTTCTGCACGGCGGTGCGCATCCAGACGCGGATGAGCATGGTGTCGGGATGATAGTCGCCGAAGAGCTCGTATCCCCCGCCTTCGCGGCTGCGGACCGGACGGGCCGCGAGAACGCGGATGGGCACCCTCTCCACCTTGTAGAAATCAGCCGCGATGTTCAAAAACTTTTCGCACAACCGGTGAACCGGCGGGAGTTCTCCCGCCTTGAGCGCCTCCTCAAGGGGTGTGGAGAGACTTTGCAGGCGGCCGTCGGGCGGAACGGCGAGCGCCCGGTCCTCGTCGCTCCTGATGAAATCGGCCAGCAGGATCTTCTTTCGCGGCTTGCTGTCAGTGAGCATAGCAACACCATTCTTGACCGTGAGGGCAGGGACGCGCAAGCCCGCTGGAGGCTGCACAAACATCACAGCACAACGTGACTAGTATCACAGCCCTTTGTGAAGCCAGGCGATAGTTTACCTAATGGCTGGTTGTGACAATAGGGGTGGTGTGCCCCGTGGGTGCCCGCCAGGCCTGAATATTCGCCCCGCCGGGATGGTGAAACCGGGCGGAAGGGATTCATACGATGAGTGAAAC
>JBAUWE010000237.1:0-7324 GCA_049583595.1 Terriglobia bacterium | reverse complement strand
CAGACGCTCGAGTGGAGCCTGGCCGTCAACCGCACCATTGCCGACGTCGTGGAAGGCGTGCCCCCCTTTCCGTTTTTCCGGGAGAGCGCGGAGAAGCTGCAGAGCCAGGCGGACATCATCTGTGTCTCCGCCACGCCCAACGAAGCCCTGGAGCGCGAATGGCGCGAGCATGACATTGCCAAGTACGCAGAGGTGATTGCCGGGCAGGAAATGGGCAGCAAGAAGGAGCACCTGAAGCTGACCACCGAAGGCAAATACGAGAAGGACTGCGTGCTGATGGTGGGCGACGCTCCCGGCGACCTGAACGCCGCCCGCGCCAACAACGCGCTGTTTTATCCCATCAACCCGGGCCACGAGGAAGCATCGTGGCAGCGCTTCCACGACGAAGCGATTGACCGTTTCCTGGGCAAGACTTACGCCGGCGAATACGAGACTCGCGTGATCGACGAATTCCAGAAGCTCCTGCCGGAGACGCCGCCCTGGAAAAAATAGGACGGGGTTGGCGTTCCGCCGGAGCAGCCGTATGCAGGGGCAAAAGCCGGGCAACTGTATTGTCATCGCGCTGGGGCTGGCCGTGCTTGCCAGCCTGCCATCGGCAGCCCCGCTCAGAGGGCAGAAGCTGTTGTCTCCACGACAACAGGCGACAGCCAGCCGTTTATTTGACCAGGGCTCTCAAGCCGAGCGCTTGAACTGCACCATCGAGCGCGAAAGACCCGTCCTCGACTTTACCTTCCACTTCGACGCCGGCTACCGCATCAGGTGCCCTTCCAGCGAGTTTGGCAGGGGGAGAACGCGGGTTACGACCCTGGTTCGGGTAACGCCGGAGGGTGGCGCTGCTGTGTTGCTGGGCACCTCTGCCATCTTCCGGGGTTTGCCTGTGAAGCCGCCGGCGGGGGTTCCCCTCAGGCGCAAAGTTTATTTCGTGGTCAGCGGGGGCTTTTCGGTGGGCGAAGGGCGCTATCGCGTGGAGGTGCTTCTGACGGACCGGCGCCACCGCACCTGCCGCCGGGCATGGTGGATCAAAGTCTCACACCACAGGCAGAAAGCGGTGCCGGTGGTGCTGGCAGCCCATCAGGTTTCCCCCCTCCGCATCCCACGCTGGAGCGGCCCGAGCCCAAAAGGCGGGCTGCGGCTGGCAGTGCTGCTCAGCGCAGGCTTCTTCAACCCCCGGGCGGCGCGATTGGGAGCGGGGTACCAGATGATGCTGTTGCAGATTCTCTCCTCGCTGCTCCAGCAGGTGCCCTGCCGGTCCGTGCGCCTGGTGGCCTTCAGCCTGGACCAGGAACAGGTGATTTATCAGTCCGACTCGTTTCAGCCGTCAGGCTTTGCCAGGCTCCATCGGGCGTTTAACGGGCTGAACCTCGGGATCGTTTCCGTCGAAACCCTGCGCAGGCAGAATGAGTGGGCGCAGATGCTGGCAAAGCTGGCGAACCAGCAACTGACCGCCCAGCCGCCGCCCGACGCGGTGATCATCCTTGGACGTTCCTTCCGCTGGATGAAGAAAGTTCCCCGGGAGATGTTGATGTTCCGTTATCCGGGAATGCCCGGCTTCTATTATTTTGAGAATGGACCGCAAAACCTCTTCCCGGATTCGCTGGGTCATCTCGCAAAATCCCTGGACGGGAAAATCTACCGAATCAGTACTCCCCACGACCTGGGAAACGCTATCCAGAAGATGCTCGCGGAATTGAAGGAGGGCCATCACACCGAAGCGGCTGGCGCATCCCGCGAGGAAAAGTAGTGTCGGCTTTGCGTTGCCGCGCCGGCAGGTTCAGCCGATTCTGCATCGCCGGTGGCTGCCTGAAGGTGATCAGGGGGCGCGCCAGATGAGGTGGTGCTTGCTGTCATTGCCGAACATCACGATCGAATCGGCGGTGGTCTGGGACGTTTCCCCGGAGACCACAGTGGTGAGGTCCGCAGCCCCCAGGTTCATTACATAGCCCTGCGCGTCCTTAATCTCGATATTCGGGGAATTGGCGTTGACCCGAACGTACCGCCCGTTATTGCCCTCAAGCGACAGCAATCCGCCGCCGGCCGTACCGCTTCCCACCTCGGCGGTGACGCTGGGCGCGCTTCCTTTGGAACTGACATTGAACTGCAGGCGGTCGCTCAGCAACGACGCCTCTTTCTCTTTGCCGGAAACGGTCAGCGCGCCGGCGCCGATGGACGTCACCGCCTTGCCGTCCGGATCAAACATCTTGATCGAGGGCTGGCAGTTGTCCCCCTGTGGGCAATCCATGGCAATCTTTACCCGCACTTTTCCCGCGCCGTCCACCATGTCAAACTCGCGCACCGTCACCTTCTCCACGTCCGGCTTGATAACTGCCGAATTGCGGCCCGAAGAGCACGCGACGGAGTAAATGACGCCCAGGACCGCGGCCATCGCAATGCCGGCAATCGCAACGCGTTTCAGCCGCCTGTTATCGCGCTCCAGTCTTTCCAGCCGCCGTGCAAAGTCATTGTCAGTCATAACAAACCTCTCCATGCCCGAATGATTCCGCTCCCCGGCCAAGTTTAGCATTTTCGGAGCAGGCAGGACGGGCTCGTTGCGCAGACCGTCCGCCCTGCAGGATCTGCCGCTTTTAGGTTATGGTCCGTGGCTCGGTGTAGCGGCGACTTTACGTCGCCACCGTGGCGGGGTAAACCCGCCGCTACGGAAACTCGCGCGGACCGCAAAACCGGAGGACTGCGCTACTGCTTGTTTTGAGCGGCTGCGCGGTTGGTGGTGCGCGCCTGCTTCATGACCTCGCCGTAACCTTCTTTATCAAAAGGCGGGCAGCCGGTGGGGAACTGCCCCAGCTCATTTTTCTTTGACCGCATGAGGTAGGTGCAGTAAGAGAGCGTCTTGCAGGTGCGGAGCGGATTGAGTTCCGCCTTTTCGAGCGTCACGCGCGGTATTTCAGGATAGGCCAGCGCTGCGCGGCCCAGTCCTGCCAGCGTGGTTCGATGCTGTTTGACGTTGGCCGCCGCTGCATGAATCAGGAAGTGGCGCAGCCAGCTATAGCCCGTGCCCACCACAGCCAGGTCGGGATAAGCGTTCTGGATTTCCGCGGTGGCGGAAAAATGCCGCGCCACACCCAGCAGGGGATGCTCGGGCGTTTCGTAATAGCCTTCGTTCGGCTTGTCAAAAGGGCGGCCGAGGTGCGGGTTGGCGTATGGAATTCCGAGAGAAACATTCAGGAGGCGTACGCCGGCCTGCTTCAGCCAACCGATAAATTTGAGCGGCTCCGAGAGGTCCATGCGATAGGGATCGTTCGGGTCCGTGCCGAAGCCGAAGTTGTAAGGCGTTGGATAAGCGCGCGGCACTCCCGCGGAATCTTTGCTGCCGACGGCGTAAGGGATGCCGTCGTAAACGCCCAGCCGAACCCCCAGCAGGAAATCGTCGCCCACCTGCCGCCGGATCTTTTCAGCAACGTTCAGCGCAAAGCGCGCCCGGTTTTCGAGCGAACCGCCGTAAGCCCCCGCGCGGGTGCGGGCGCCGCTCAGTTCCGAGAGCAGATAGCCGTGCGTAATCTTCAGGTCAACACCGTCGAAGCCAATTTCACGGGCCAGGGCGGCGGCCTGGACGTAGCGGTCTTCAAGCGCCGCAAGGTACTCGTCACTGGCCAGCTCGGGCAGAGTTTCCCGCGGCGGCAAACCCGCATTGTTCACCAGCGGGTACAAATCCAGCACGGGATGCCGCGAAGCAACTTTCTGCTTTTCGAATGAGTAGCGGCCGGAGTGGGTCAACTGCAGAACCGCGACAAAGTCATCGCAGGCGCCGAACTCCTTCCGGTGCGCTTCGCGGCAGGTCTCGAGAAGTTCCTGCAGGCGTTTCGCGGAGCCGGGATGGATCCAGAGTTGGCGCGGGTTGGCGCGGCCTTCGGGAACCACAGCGCAGGCCTCAAACCAGATCAGCTTGGCTCCCCCCGCGCCGAAACGCTGATAGCGGCGGAAGGTGAGTTCGCCCGGATTGCCGTCAAGATCGCCGTCGCAGCCTTCCATGGGATGGATGGCGAAGGAATTTCCAATCCGCCAGGTCTTGCCGCCGATGCTGCGGAGCACAACCGGTCGTGCGAGGATGCTGCGGATTTCGTCGCGGTCTTCCACCAGGGGAATATCGACACCCAGTTCCGCGGCATGGCTGCGAAGTTCGTTGAGGTTCTTGTAGTAGAAAAATTGTTTGGGCACTTCAGATGACTCTCTCGGAAGTCTCCCTATCGGGGTCTTTTTCTCTTCTGTCTCGCGTCTTGCGGTCGGCCTCGCGCAGGGCAGAGTGGATGGAAAGAAAGTTGCCCACGTTATCCAGGGTGAACAAACCCACCAGCCGCCCCTCGTGCGAGACCGGCAGGGACCGGCAGTTACATTCGCGAATCATCATCAGAGCCTGCTCCAGTTTCAGGCGGGGATCGACGGGAGGAATATCGCGCCGCATGGAGTCGCGAACCCGCGTTTCGGGCCCTCCCTCCGCCAGGCTCTTCGTCATGTCCTCGCGCGTGAGCATGCCCAGAACGTGATCGCCGAAAACCACCGGGAAATCTTCCCGCCAACCTGCCAGAACGTGGTTGACCGCGTCTCCCAGCGTGTCGTCCGGGCGCAGCGTGTGAAAGTCGTGCAGCATCACATGCTGAACGGGGATGTTGGCCACCGAAGCGTGCATTCCGGCCGCCGCCGCTTCCTGCTTGGCCCCCGTCCACACAAACACGGCGATGAGGATGAGAAACGGGTCGGAAAAGAGTCCGTCCAGGCGAAAGAATCCGGCGCGGCTGAAGATGCCGGCCAGGCCAAACAGACATCCCACGCCCAGTGCAAAAGCAATGCCCTGGCCCACGCGCGCAGAGATCTGGGTGGCGCGCCCCATGTCGAGCCGGGTCGCCAGCAGCGCGCGCAGCACCCGCCCTCCGTCCATGGGAAACGCCGGGATCATGTTGAAAGCCACGAGCCAGAGATTCACAATCATCAGGTTGGCCAGGAAGGTCCCGTTGAGTGAGAAAAAATCCCCGGGAAGGATGGTTCCGCCGAAGGACAGGATCACGCCGAAGAGCAGGGCGGCGATGGCAATGTTGACAGCCGGGCCGGCAAGAGCTACCCAGAGTTCCTGGATGGGGTCGTCCGGCATGCGCTCAAGCCGCGCCAAACCCCCGATGGGCAGCAGGGTGATGTCGCGCGTTCGAATTCCAAAGCGGTGGGCCGTCAGGGCGTGCCCAAGTTCGTGCAGGGTAATGCAGCCAAAGATGACCAGCACAAAGGCCGTGCCGTAAAGCGCCGCCGCCAGGCCCTGCCCGCCTGACCAGTTCAATAGAAAAACAAAGGCAATGAGGAGCCAGAACGTGGCATGAACGTAGAGGCCGATTCCCGCTACCTCTCCGATTTTCCAGGACCAACGCATATTTTCTTTACTTGCACGCAGAGGACTGATGAGGGGTTGTGTGCAATCAGCCCCTTCGTAAACTTAACATCGCCATGCGGCTCGCGGCAAGGAATGGTTGGTAGTGGGTCAGTTTCCGGTAAGGTCGTTATACGTCAATGTGGATTATTGCCGGATTCTTCTCAGAAGTGGAGTACAGACTTCAGACCCCTCGACAAACGATAGAGGACTACTCGTTGCTGATGCAAACCTTCGTGGAGTTTGACCTGCTTCCAATACGCATGAGTCTAAATTTTACCTGCCCATTGCCTCTTAATTAAATTGCCTCTGAAAGCGCGGTCCAACTGCCACCGCCAAATCATCAAACCCCGCCAGCCTTTGTTATACTCTCGCTGAGCCGAGCCGCTTGCGCAATGAGGTCATGATGCTCCGGGATGCTTGCCGTGCGGCTGGCAGCAATCCGGTAATGGGTCATTGCAGCCTCGTAGTCTCCGGCCATTTCCAGCAGATGGGCGCGAACCGCCGCGAGGCGATGGTGGCCTGCAATTTGATTGTCCGAGTTGAGCGCCTGAAGTAGTCCAAGCCCCTTGGAGGGCCCATACACCATAACCGCGGCTATGGCGTGATGGAGTGCGACCATGGGATTGTCGGACATGTGCTTTCGGAGTTCGTACAGCGCCAGAATCTGCGGCCAATCGGTATCTTCGGCCCAGGCCGCTGGAATCGTCCGGGATAAAAAGATGAGAAGGCCGGCTCCAAGGAAGGCGGTTGAAGATACAATCGCTGGTAGCGAGGAAACCGAAATCCTGAGCCCCACCCATCCAGCACAGCGGAGGTTTGCGTCTGGTTGGGTTTTTGATCCGATAAGCTGGCCAGGAACCGTCGTTGGCAGAGGAAGCAAATGAATCTCTCCAGGCGTGCGATTCTCAAAGGCGCGGCACTCAGCTTGGGCGCGCTCGGTGCCGGGATCGCGACGCGTGCGGCTGGACCGGCCGCGCGGGTCAACACCGTGCTGGGCCCGATCAAGCCTGACGCCCTGGGCGTTACGCTCATGCACGAGCATATTCTGGTGGACTTTGTTGGCGCCGATCGAATCGCGCCGGGGCGTTACGATGCCGAAGAAGTGATCCGAACCGTGCTTCCGCATTTGCGGAAACTGCGCGCTGCGGGCTGCAAGACTCTGGTGGAGTGCACGCCGGCCTTCCTGGGCCGCGATCCTGCTCTCCTGATCCGGCTTTCAGAGGCCAGTCGCCTGCAGATCGTGACCAACACCGGCTTCTATGGCGCGTCCGCTGACAAGTTCGTCCCGCGTTTTGCCTTCCAGGAAACCGCCGAGCAGCTGGCAGCCCGCTGGACGCGCGAGGCCCGGGAAGGAATTCCCCCGACGGGAGTTAAGCCGGGCTTCATCAAGACCGGCACCGACGCCGGGCCGCTCTCACCGGTCAACACGCGGCTGGTTGCTGCCGCCGCGCTCACCCACTTGCGAACCGGGCTGGTGATTGCTTCCCACACGGGTGACGGTGTGGCCGCCATGGCAGAGCTGGACGTGCTCAAGAAGTATGACGTTCCCCCTTCGTCATGGATCTGGGTCCACGCACAAAACGAGCGAAATCGGGAGATGCATCGGCGCGCGGCTGAGATGGGAGCCTGGGTCGAATTCGACGGCATCTCAGAACAAACGCTGGAGCTCCATGTCGAACTCGTCATGGAAATGAAGCGGCTGCGGCTGCTGAATCGGGTTTTGATCTCCCAGGACGCAGGCTGGTACCACGTGGGAGAAGCGGCAGGCGGAGCCTTTCGCGGTTACGACTTCCTCTTCTCAAGGTTTCTACCCCAGGCACGGAAAAGCGGGCTCGAAGAGGTAGATATCCGTTTGCTGCTGGTCGAAAACCCGCAGCGAGCCCTGACGCTGCTATCCTAACCCCTGGCAGCCCACCACCCCATTCCAGGCGGCGCTGGATGAATTCATCAGCGATC
>JBAUWE010000236.1:0-8094 GCA_049583595.1 Terriglobia bacterium | reverse complement strand
GGATGGTCCCTGCATTGTTAACAAGAACATCGATGACAGGAAAATCTTTGGCGAGTTGTTCGATCAGCAGGTACAGTGCCGTGCGGTCTGCGAAGTCGCAGGCGTAGGCTTTGAATTTTCGCCCGCGGGCAAGGACTTCCTTCTCAATGTCGCTGCCGGAAGTTTCCATGGAGCGGCTGACACCGATGATGTCGGCTCCGGCTTCGGCAAGTCCAACAGCAATCGCTTTGCCAATGCCTCGCCGGCACCCGGTCACCAGCGCCGTTTTTTCATCCAGTTTGAATCGGTCAAGAATAGCCATTTTTGTTTATCCCAATTTTGTGATCGCGGACGCGTCTATTGGTAAAGTCCGGCGCAGAAGTCCTCTCGGGCGCTTTGCAGGAAGAGACTTGACGTCGGTGCGTTGCGCCTGCTGCTAAGCCCTGGACACACGGCAACAGTATAAAGACAATCGTCGTTGAATGAAATCACTGGAATTTTCAGTTGGCCTCGAAGCCGATCGGGCGCATGCCCAACTTGCCTCGGCGTGCTCATCCGGAAAGCGTCTTTCGGTCGTGTGGACGGACGCGCACCCTCAACCGGCAAACAGAAAGGCCGTTGAGTGTGCCGCCAATTCTCACGGCTCCTCCGCCTTGGGTTTGTTCCATGGGGCATCGCAGGCACGGGGGGGCCAATCCGTCCGGTCTGTGCTAAGCTATTTCAACATGCTGAATGAACGGGCCTGTAGCTCAGAAGGATAGAGCAACGGTTTCCTAAACCGTGGGTCGGGGGTTCGAATCCCTCCAGGCCTACCATTCTGTGCCTTTTAATTTCAGATAGTTAGCCTCTGTGCGGTTCATTTCAGAAAGTTTGAAATAAGGCAGACTGTAGTAAAACTGTAGTAACGCTTCGTTGGCTCCTCCTTAAACTCAAGTTCAGGTTTCTCTCTGGTCACGCTACGCAGTCTTTGGTCCCGTCCGCGAATCGGTGCTGCTCGCAAATCTATCCGACGGTTTGACCTGCCCCCTAAGTCCGCACACTTGGTGATACGAAATTCATAGAACTCAAAGAAGTATTCTCCCCGGTCCTGGAGGTTCCCGCCAGCGTGGGGGGAGACGCTGGCGGCGCGGCCTGACTCGCCGCAAACGCTTCTGGTGTCTGGTACCCCAAGCTGGAATGCGGACGCGCCTCATTGTACTCCCGGCGCCAAGATTCCACCTTTTCTCTTGCCTCCCACAGATTCCGAAACCAACTCGCGTTCAAACACTCATCGCGAAACTTACCCTGAAAGCTCTCCACCCGCCCGTTCTGCATCGGCCGGCCCGGCTCGATGTGCACCAACTGAATCTTCCGCTCCACGCACCAGGCCAGGAAATGCCGACTGGTCAGCTCCGGCCCGTTATCGCAGCGCAGACTCTCGGGCCGTCCACGTTCGGCGATCAATCGTTCCAGCACCCGCGTCACCCGACGGCTGGCGAAGCTCGTGTCCACTTCCAGCGCCAGACCTTCCCGCGTGTAGGCATCCAGCACACTCAGCACCCGGACTCGCTGCCCGGTTCCCAGCACGTCGTGCACGAAATCGAGCGCCCATTCCTGGTTCGCCCGGCTCAGCTTTTGGGTAGTCAGCCCCCTGCGCACCAGCCGCTGGCGCTTCTTCCGCTTCACGCACAACCCCGCTTCCCGATACACCCGCCACAGGCGCTTGTGATTCACCTGTTCACCACTCCGTTTCAACAGCACGTGCAATCGCCGGTAGCCGAAGCGCGGCTTCTCTCCCGCCAACGCCACCAGCTTCTCCCTCAATTCGCCGTCTCCCTGGCGTCGCGACCGGTACCGGTAACTTGACACGGCAACCTCCATCAGCTCGCAAGCCCGCCGCTCGCTGGGACCAAACGTGGACCGCAAATACCCCACCTCCGTCCTCATCCCTGCGAGCTCCAGCCGTTTTTTCGGATCACCGCCTGCAGCATGTCCTTGTCCAGGCTCAGATCCGCCACCAGCTTCTTCAGCCGCCGGTTCTCGTCTTCCAACTGCCGCAGCCGCTGAGCTTCACTGACCTCCAGCCCCCCATACTTCGCCTTCCAGGCATAGATCGTGTGCTTGCTCACGCCCAGATCCCGGCCTTCCTCGGGCGCCGTCCGCCCCGCCTCCATCTGCTTCAACGCGTCAATGATCTGCGCTTCACTGTGCGTTCAAATCGACATCGACCTTCCCCTTTCTCCGTCCGAAATCATATTCCATTTCGTGCGGTTCTAGGGGAGCAGGTCAGGTTGAAGGAACTTCTTTATGACCAAGTGACACCCGGCCGCACAACTTGCGAGCAACCCGTTTATCAGCCAAGTGCATTATTTCCGAGTGGCCCGTCATACGGCAATGAACTACAGAGATGTCAAGAAGTTGATTCCTAAACCTTTGGTGACAATGCATGCGTTATTTCTAAGGAAGCTGTTTGTCATTAAGGTGGGAGATGGGAAGTATGGCTTGGTTCTCGCGGGGTGATATCTCGATAAGCGCCCTAGGGCTTTTTAATCACGGTTCACTTGACGGTTAGTCGGCGACTCGGAAGTTATTTGAGTGCTGACTTTGGCGGGTGGTCGGGTAACCGTCTAAGTGGACCTTGGAGTTGTGGGGGGCAAGCCAAGGCACGGTTAGGCCGTTTCCCGGCAGCTTGACCGTCTCGGTCCAACTTCCGAGTCGCCCGTCATACAGGAATTGGCTGGCGGCCGGATTTTCGACATCGCGACACTCCGTGAGATAAGGGAAAGGTGCGTAAATCTTCGGCAGTTTGCTGTTCCCACCTGAGGGACAAAACCGCCTTTGACAGCCGGCCGCGGGGTGTATAATACGTGCGCAATATGGGCCTTCAAGCAGGGGCGCGACTCGGGGCTTATGTGGTCATTTCGCCCTTGGGTGCAGGGGGCTTGGGTGAGGTTTACCGTGCCGGTGACACACGTCTCGACCGCAGGGCATCGCTAAAGTTCTTCCTTCCGACGTTTCTGACGGCAGCACTCGCCGCCAGCGCTTCGAGCGCGAGGCGCGAGCCGTCGCCTCGCTTTTTCATCCTCACGTCGGCGGGCTTTGTGACAACGGCCGCGAAGGCCAGACGGATTACCTGGTGCTGGAATACCTGGATGGTGAGACACTGGCAAAGAGCCTCGGTCGAGGTTCGATACGCACCCAGCAAGCAATAGCGCGGCGCTGCAACACTACGCTGAACTGTCCACCGTTAATCCTCAATCGTTAGGCCGTGGGTCGGCGCCCCAACAACCGTTTCCGGTGCTTCGGGATCGAAATGACGAAGAATATTTTGCTTCACTTGGAAGCTATCGAGAATGTCTGCAAAAGGCTTTTTACTATTTCCCTGCTGGCCTTCACGGCCTACGGTATGCTCCAGGCGCAGGGCGGACCGACGGGGGCGATCACCGGGACGGTGACTGACGCCACCAGCCGTTCGATCCCCGGCGCTTCCATCCAGATCATTGACACCGCCACCGGGCGGGTGGATCGTACCCTCACCACCACGGCGACCGGAGGCTTCAGCGCCACCCTCTTGCCTCCCGGCTTTTACACCGTGGTTTTCCTGGCAAAAGGCTTCGGTCGCGGCGACGTGAAGAACGTCCAGGTCCGCGTCACCGAGGTCACCGCCGTCAACGTCACGCTCCGCCCGGCGGCCCTGCATGAAAATGTAATCGTCACCGCCAGGGTGTCTCGTTTGAACACTGAAAATCCGACGACGGGGCAGGTGATCTCACGCCAGGTGGTCAGCAACCTGCCGCTCGCCACGCAGAACTTCCAGCAGTTGCTCACTCTGTCGGCCGGCGCGCAGGACCGCCTGAACAACGCCACCCAACTGGGCCGCGGCGACGTGAAAATCTTCGTCAACGGCCAGCGGGAGGGCAACAACAATTATCTGATCGACGGAATCAGCGTCTCAGACTACAACCTGGCCGAACTCGCCAACACCCCCTTGCCCAGCCCCGACGTCGTCCAGGAGTTCCGCACCCAGACCAGCCTCTATGACGCCAGCCAGGGCCGCAACGGCGGCGGCAACATCAATGTCGTT
Source organism: Terriglobia bacterium (assembly GCA_049583595.1). Lineage (GTDB taxonomy): Bacteria > Acidobacteriota > Terriglobia > UBA7540 > UBA7540 > SCRD01. The sequence goes on along the minus strand of JBAUWE010000236.1, from coordinate 4,052 downwards.
CTCCGGTCCGGCACCAACCGCTGGCACTGGGACGCCTTCGAATTTTTCAGGAACGACGCGCTGAACGCGAACGGTTTCTTCCTCAACCGTCAGCGACAGCCTCGCCCCGTGCTGAAGCAGAACATCTTCGGGGGCAGCGTGGGCGGTCCACTCGGCGCGCACGCCAGGCTCGGCTACATTTTCGGGAATTACCAGGCCAACCGGCAGCGGAGCGGAGAATCCGATGGCGCACTGATCAGCACCATCTTCCCGGTGCTTCCTACCAGCCGTTCGGAAAGTTCGCTCTCCCAGGCCTTTTTCGGCAACAGCACCACCACCATCGATCCCGTGGTGCTGACGCTCCTCAACCTGAAAGGGGACAACTTCTGCGGCGGGATGGGCGGCTACCTGATTCCTTCCATTGCCGGCACGCCCGGCGCCACCGCGCCTTTCGTCTGCAGTAAGCCAGGGCGCTTCACCGACAATCAGTTCACCCTGGCCTGGGACCGCAGCTTCCACCAGCAGAAGGACAAGATTGCAGTCAGGTTCTTCTTCAGCAACGCCAGCACGTTCAAGCCGTTCGGCGCGGGCGGCCTGCAGGTGGGCTTCGGCGGCAGCATCAGCCGCAACGATCTGAACTTCCCTCTGGAGACTCCCGTGGATAACCGGTACCTGAACTACGCCTGGACGCACATCTTTTCCGGGAACAAGGTCAACCAGTTCCGTTTCGGCTATGTTCGCATCAGCGATCAGCTGAACAACGTCCCCATCGTCACTGCCGGCCAGTTGGGCATCAACCGCCCCTCCAACAACGTGACCAACTCAATCTACAAGTTCACCCTCGGCAGTTCCGGCTTCCAGATCGGTCCCACGCCGCAGGCCGATCAGACGCAGTTGCAGAACAACTTCGTGTTCCAGGACGTGTTGGGCTGGAGCCACGGCAACCACAACATTCGTATCGGGGGCGAAGCGGACCCGGTTTTTCTGGCCAAGAGTTTCCCCAATGTGTTCAACGGGCAGCTCTTTTTTGTCTCGACGCCGGCCAGCGGCTCGACGCCGGCGCTCTCCGATTTCCAGAACTTCCTGCTCGGATCACCCCAGTTCAGCTTTGGGGCCAGCGGCGTCTACGACCATCAATACCGCGTGAACGACTACTCGGCATTCGTCGAGGACGACTGGCATGCGCTGCGCAGCCTGACTTTGAACCTGGGCCTGCGCGTTGAGACGGACCAGGCCTGGTATGACAATCTCTGCCACATCGGAAACGCTTTTCCCGAACTGGCGCTCAGCGGCCAGAACCCTTTCGTTTATCCCGAGTGCGTCAATCAGTTCAAGGTTCCCGGCCTGGTCGGAACCCTGAGCAAGTCAACGCACACCAACAACTACTCCACCGGCCTGGGCCCCCGGATCGGGCTGGCCTACGATCTGCTCGGCCATCACACGACTTCGATCCGGGCCGGCTACGGCATCTATTTCGTGCGGGAAGACGTGGGCGCCGTCGACCAGATTTCCTTCGAGGCGCCTTTAATGCCCGTGGTTTTTTTCCCCGGCGCACCCGGCAGCCTTACCAATTTCTTTGAACCGACTATGCCGCCGGCGCCTCCCAATCCCAACGGCTTGCCCCCGGGCGGAGTGATCTCGCCGGACTACGTTCCCGTGCTCTCCCACCTGCTCGGCTTCGCCGATGCCAACGGCAACCCCACCTCGGACACTTCCCAGTTTCCCGTGTATGACGGCACCACCATCAACATCTTCGGCCTTGAAGATCCTGCGCATTTCGTGCTCCCCAACGTCCAGCAGTGGAATTTCACCGTTCAGCGCCGGCTGCCCGGGAATTGGATGGTCAGCGCCGGCTATCAGGGCACCCACACCGTTCATCTCCGGGAAACCCGCTTTAACCTTTCGTCCGTACTGGCGACTCCCCGGAATCCGCTTACCGTCACCGGAGCCAACGGCGGCCAATTCACCATCACCACAACCACTCTGGCCAACGCTCCTGCCCGCACCCTCTACCAGGGGCTGAACCCCTACGGGGGATTCCAGGCTTTCCTCAATGACGCCTATGGCCACTACAACTCCGGCGTCCTGACCCTCTCGCGCGGCTGGTCCGGTGGATATTTCCAGGGCGCCTACACGTTTTCCCGCTGCACGGATACCACCTCCAGCGGCAATACCGCTTTCAACACCGCCTTCAACGACCAAACCAACATCAACGCCTCGCGCGGCCTCTGCGACTACGATCGCACTCACCGTCTGGCCGTCAGTTATCTGTACCCGCTCCCTTTCTTCCAGCACGGAACGGGCTTTGCGCACCGGGCGCTTGGCGGGTGGGATGTTTCAGGCGTTACGATTTTCCAGTCCGGGACGCCTTTCTCGATCCTGGATTCCGGCGGCGGCACCGCTTTCGACGCGCCCTCCACCATTCTGGTGGGCGCCAGCCTGGCTCCCGGGTCGAGCCACTCAAGCGGTTTAACTTCCGGCGGCACCGAAGCCCGCCTTACCCATTACGTCAATCTCAGCGCCTTCGTCCCCGCCCCGGTCATCGGCAGCGACGGCCTCGCCACCGGTTTCGGCAGCCTCGGCCGGAACATTTATCGTGGTCCATTCGAACAGAATTGGGACCTCTCCCTGATCAGGGATTTCCACTTTAAAGAACGATACGGGGTTCGATTCACTTGCGACTTCTTCAACGTCTGGAACCATCCGTCTTTCAGCAGCCCGGCCTTCACCGATGTCGCAAGCCCATCAAATTTCGGCCAGATTACCTCGACCGAAAATAATCCCCGCATCGTCCAGTTCTCATTAAAGCTATCCTTTTGATATGAACACCTCGAGAGTCATAGCTAAAACAAACGCCTGGCAGGCGAAGGTTCTGAAACAATCCGAGTGCGCACTTTGACGTAAAGTCGGCAAACCGTCCTTGTGGGTCGGAGTTTGGCGGCAGCGAGCCAAAGCACGGTAAGGCCGTTTCTCGGCCAAGTGGATAACTTCCGAGTGGCGCGTTATCCGGGAATTGAGAGGCTGCTTTATAGGCTCCTGCTGGATTCACCTGCATGCAGGACAGATCGACTTTGACAGGCCGGGTCAAGAAGGATGCACAGGCAAGTCACTGGAATTTACGGCGGCCCATACCTCGCCGCTTCATGAACGTCGATCAACTGCGCTTCCCTCCCTGCACGTGCTGCCAGACAATCCCCAGGGGTTCAAATGCGGGGTTTCCGCATCGGGAGACAAAACGCTATATTTTCAGTAGAATCTTCTGCGAATCAGATATCTTGTACGGTGAGAGGGAAATGATATGGAAGGCTCATCGATTTCGAAATCCGGCGGAAAGTGCACAATTGATGTCCGGTCCGAGGACGACACTGTTTTCGTAAAATGCAAAGGACGGCTGGTATATGGCCAGACAGATATACTGAAGGAAGGGGTCAGAGATCTGCTGCGGCAATCGAAGCGGGTCGTGATTGACCTGGGCGACGTGGATTATATGGACAGCGCTGGCCTGGGCACGGTACTGTACCTCTACGCCTCCGCGAAGACTTCGCACTGCGAATTGCAACTAGTTAACCTGGCGCCGCGCGTACGGCAACTGTTCGGAATAACCAACATCCTTTCTCTGTTTGAGCCTTGCGGGGAGCACAACATAAGAATGCCTTGACCTCAAGCAAGTACCAAGGTAATGACGGACCAGAGATACCCGATTGCATTTTCAGTGGGTTAGCCAATCCCTAAGAGTGGCGTGACCGGGGCTTTGGGTACCAAGTGAAGTGAGAGAGAATTCACTTGAGGAGGACCGATCATGTCCAGGAAGAGATATAAGCCGGAGCAAGTTGTGAATCTGCTTCGGAAGATTGAAGTGGAGATGGCGAACGGCAAGAAAGCGGCACAAGCGGCCCGGGAGGTGGGGATCTGTGAACAGACCTACTACCGGTGGCGGAAAGAGTTTGGCGGGCTGAAGCTGGACCAGGCGAAGCGACTGAAGGACCTGGAAAAAGAGAACAGCCGGTTGAAGCGGCTGGTGGCTGAACTTTCGCTGGAGCAGCAGGTTCTGGGCGATGTGGCGCAGGGAAACT
>JBAUWE010000235.1:0-1557 GCA_049583595.1 Terriglobia bacterium | reverse complement strand
GGCTGGCGTAAGGGTGCTGAAGTTCCGGCCCAAGACTTCGCCCTGGACGCTGCGGCGCCGGAGGTTGCGTCGCTTGCACCGCAAAATTGCGGTCGTGGACCAGAAGATTGCATTTGTCGGCGGCATTAATATTATCGATGATATGGATATGCCGGGTCAAACATCGCCTCGTTATGACTACGCCGTAAGTGTGGAAGGGCCGCTGGTGGAAGAAATCTATGCTTCAACCCGCCGGGTGTGGTCGCGAGTGGTCTGGACCCGCTTGCGTCCCGGCTGGGTCCGGGACACCGCCCGACAAGCTCCTTCAACCGAACCCAGAGGCCGTATGCGCTCAGCTTTTCTGGTACGGGATAACATCCGCCATCGCCGCGATATTGAAGACGCCTATCTGCAGGCGATTGAACAGGCGCAATTCGAAATCATTATTGCCAATTCCTACTTTTTGCCCGGATTGAATTTTCGTCATGCGCTTTCGGATGCAGCCGGGCGCGGTGTCCGGGTGGTTTTGCTGTTGCAGGGAAGAGTGGAATATCCATTGCTGCACTATGCCACGCATGCCCTATATGGCAGTTTTCTCGAAGCAGGGCTGGAGATCTACGAATACCACCGGAGCCTTATGCACGCCAAAGTTGCCGTGATTGATGAACATTGGGCTACGGTGGGATCCTCAAATCTTGACCCTTTCAGTCTGCTGCTGGCTCTCGAGGCGAATGTCGTGGTTGACGATGAAAACTTTGCCAAAAAATTAAAGCAAAGCATCGAGCAGGCGGTCAAGCTGGGGGCGCGGCCGGTATTTGATAATAACTGGAGAACGCAGAGCATCAGGCTGCGTGTGGCGAGCTGGCTAAGTTATGGTTTGGTGCGATTGATGGTCGGAATGGCGGGGTATGCCCCGGAGAAACAGTCTGGCCGGGTATAATCGATCGATAACGCAGCCGGATCTGACGCTTATTGAATTACATCACCTACCTTAGAACATTGATTCTATTGAAATAAACGGAGGCACAAAGCGTGAACGTGAGGGTGAGCGGCAAGAGGATTCTCGGAGCCCTGCTCCATTTGGGGGCGCGTCTCGGCAGAATGGGCCTGGCACAAGAATTCGCCGGCGACGAGCCACCGCTGCGATCGGAACTGTTCAGCAGCGACCAGATGAAGCGGCACGGCCAGGCGCTGGCGAACTCGCACAAGCTGAATTCGCGACGCGCTTCGGACCGACTTCTGACGCGTCTGGCTGAGAATGAAGGTGTCCTGATTGGAGCCCGCAACCTGCTGACGGAGGCAGTCACGGCCAGCCGTGTGATTGCGCCTGCCGGGGAATGGCTGCTCGACAACTTCTATTTAATTGAGGAACAGATTCGAACGGCCCAGCGACACTTGCCTAAGGGTTACAGCCGTGAACTGCCGTGTTTGCTGAACGGCGCATCGGCCGGGCTTCCACGCGTGTATGACATTGCGCTGGAGATTATCTCGCACGGCGATGGCCGGATGGATCCGGAAAATCTCAGCAGTTTCGTGGCCGCCTACCAGTCGGTAACCACCCTGAAGCTTGGCGAATTG
>JBAUWE010000234.1:0-2614 GCA_049583595.1 Terriglobia bacterium | reverse complement strand
ATAACACCCTCTCCGTGCGCGAAGGCATCAACGGCTGGTGGTATGACCTGATGACGCCCACCAGCCTGCAAACCTCGGGCGCATCGCCCACCGGCTACCAGCAGGCCAAACAACTGCGCGATTACTTTATGGGGCGCGCCGCACCCGCAAAGGGTGCCGCTGAAGTTGCACCCTCTGGCACACCCACCGCCGCACCGCCGCAGCCACCTGCGACTCAGAAAGAGAAAATCCCCGCCACAAGGCTCAAACTCGGCCGCGGCTGCACATAAACCACTTGTAACACCCCGGAACTTGTACCCTGAGCTCACTTGATGTGCAGTTGTCTTATCTGAGGGCGAGGTCAGGTTTGAATGCGACTCAAGGAATGGATTTGTTCGTCCTTGTGAACAAAGGTTTAGCAATTCAGGCTGGATGACGAGACACTCGGAAGTTTGACAAGAATGGTCAAGTTGACGGGTAACGGTCTAACCGTAGAAATGCCTTGGACTGATGCGTGACTATAAAGGGTCTGTCCCCGGCAACTACGCGCGATATACGCCAATCCATTGACCGACATCCGTTATCTCTCGGATCGGTGGTCACTCCGAAGTTGTCTTTACAGTTAATTTCAGCGTTTGGGGTGCCTGATGAGTATTGTTTCAGCGGACAAGCCGCGCGTCTGCAGGAACTGCAGGTATTGGCTTCCGGCTGGGTAGAAGGTAGACTTGTTCAATCTGATTGTTGGTTGCGGCTGGGTTGCGGATTTTGCCGAACTTGTTCCTGTTTTGCAGAGGCAATTTGATGATCCTCTTTAGCATCAACAGATTGATCCCCCCTCATAATCCCCAGGCCGGGAGTTCGATCCTCCCCCCGCTACCAGATTCCACACCATTCCAACAACCTTTGCAGTAACTCCCATGACCTGAGCGCCGGCAGCATTGTTCGAGCCTTCAGCCTTCTCCCTGAACGGTCTGGAGCATGGCGGCGATGTAGCCGTACTCGAATGCGAAGGCCTGCTTATGGCCACTGTCGCCTTCAATGGTGGGGGCGTGGTCGGGCATGACCATATACTCATAGCCGACCTCTTTGTAGGTGCGCATGGCGCGCAGCATGTTGACGCTGCCGTTGTCCGGAAAGGTCTCCTGAAAATTGAGGAAGTGCCCCCGGATGTTGCGGAAGTGGACGTTGAAGAGCTTCTTGCGCTCGCCGAAATAGCGGATCACATCATAGATTTGTTCGCCGGGATTCGGCAGCATTTCGGAAACGGTGCCCTGGCAGAAGTTCAGGCCGTGGTAGGGGCTGGCGCAGATGGAGATGAATCGCTTGAGGCCGTCCACGCTGCCCAGCACCCGATGGACGCCGCGGTAACCTTCTCTCAGCGGCATGGCGGGGTCGTGCGGGTGGCAGGCAATCCTGATTTTGTACTCGTTCGCCACGGGTACCACACGTTTTAGAAAGTATGTAATTCGTTCCCACATCTCGTCGGCGCTCACCTCGCCTGCCGGGGTCAGGGGCGGGTGCTGCTCTTCCGCCTCGGCGTAATTGAACGTGCTGTAGCGCGCACCGCCGCGGCCGCGAGTTGGCGGGGTGCGCACGACGCCCAGGATGGTCATGTTGTACTTCACCGCAGGAATTCCGGCCCTGGCGCAATCCCGAATCATCCCGCAGATCTTATCGATTTCGCGGTCGCGCTCGGGACTCCTGCCCAGCATGATGGCCGGATTTTCCGCGCGCGTGATGTAGCTGGAACTGAGTGGAAGCGGGAGCATCACGAGCTGGATCCCAAAGGAAGCCATGCGGTCGCGCAGCCGGTGCAGGCCGTCCACCGTCCATTGCGCGTCGGACTGCGGCGCCGGAAAGCCGCTGCAGATGTGCTTGACGCCAAAGGCCGCAAGAGCGCGTAGCGTGTCGTCTGAAGGCGCGGCGCCAAACTGTGTGCCCGGTTTCATCCGGCCTTGTGGAGCCTTTTTGATATCGTGGACTTGATTGCCCGATGCTCTCGTCCCGGCCAGGGGCGCTGCCGCAACCGCTCCAGCAGCAGAACTTAGGAATTTTCTGCGATTCATTTTCGCCTCGCTTCTTCGGAATGATCCCGGATTCGCCTTGCAAGCCGCGACAGTTCGATTCTGGCTGTGGTGTCGGCGCGGCAACCGCTGCCCGCCAGCCGCCGGCGACTTGAAACCCTTGACGTTATCCCCTCACTGCGGCCAGCCCGTCCGCGATGATGGCTTTCAACTTTTCTTCCTCTTCCGGTGAACAATCCACAAGAGGCGGCCGCACCGGCCCCGCGGGTTTACCCACTACTCGCAGGCCGGCCTTGATCAGCGAGACCGCGTAGCCTTTCCTGCGGTCGCGCAAATCGGCGAGCGGGCGGTAAAAGGCGGCGAGCAGGTGGTCCATCGCCGGCCCGTCGCCGTTCACCAGCGCTTCGTAAAACGCCCTGGCGATGGAGGGGACAAAATTGAAGACCGCGGAGGAATAGTTTGTGATGCCCAGCCCCTTGAAGGCAGCCGCCGACAACTCCGCCGTCGGCATCCCGTTGATGATGGCCAGCCGGTCGCCGGCCTGCTTTTGAATCCGCAACAGGAGTTCCATGTTCCCGTGTCCATCCTTAAAGCCGATGACATTCTTCAAC
>JBAUWE010000233.1:0-5555 GCA_049583595.1 Terriglobia bacterium | reverse complement strand
GCGATCGACTGGAAAACGCTACCGTTGGCGCAGCGACAGCGTCTGATTGCCCTGCTCAGTCAACTGCTCGCGCAGCGGTTGTTAGCCGCCACGGGCGAGGAGAGCTGCAATGAACGCCGGCCTCTCGCCAGTCCGCTGCCCGATCGCGCCGGCGCTGCCCGGCAAGATCCAGCCCCATCACCGCCAGCGCCTGGCGGCCGTTTATGTGCGTCAATCCACGCTGCAGCAGGTCGAGCGCCACCACGAGTCGACCCGGCTGCAGTATGCGCTGGTCGAGCGCGCCATCGCGCTGGGCTGGTCGCGCGAGCAGGTCCTGCTCATCGATGAGGACCTCGGTCGCTCCGGGGCGAGTGCCGAGGGTCGACCCGGTTTCCAGCGCCTGGTGGCCGAGGTGGGGCTCGATCATATTGGGATCGTGTTCGGCATCGAGATCTCGCGCTTGGCGCGCAGCTCACGCGATTGGTACCAACTGCTGGAAGTCTGCGCGGTCTTCCACGAAGGGGACGATCCGTTGGGGCACCCTGGCCTCAGTTTCGCCGTTGTCGGCCTCTTCCGGCGCCTGCTCATCCTTGGCCCATTGGCCGGTGGTGACATCGATGTTGAAGCCGCAGATCGACTTCTCCTTGCGCCGGCGCCAGCCGAGGTTGATCCGCCACAGCATCGCGGCCGGCCCATAACGCATTTCCAGCAGCGGCTCACCGTTTTCCCGATAGAGCACCGGGACGAACTTGGCCTGGCCGTTCGACTGGGCAAAGCGTAACGTGGTGATGGTTTCATACCCTTGGCGCTGCCGCTCTTCCTCATCCGAGGTGATCCGGGTCGCCCGGCGCGTGCTCACCTGCTCGATGCGATAGAGGTCATGCAGCAACCGGCCGCCGGCCAAAAGCGCATCGCAGTTCACGCAGCGCTCGAATTCCTTTTCCTTATCGAAATGGGCGTAGCTGCAGACCGGACAGAGCCGGGCGCTGCGTACCGGCAGCTTGGCTGTGGTGGTGACGCTCTCTTCATCGCGCACCCCGAGAATGGCTTTGATCACCCGGTAGGTGCTGCCTTCGTGATAGATGATGGAGCGGGGACCGAATTCGGCGAGTCCCAGAAACCGGGGCCGGCTCAAAAAGGCGTCCTGGCCGATCCGCTCCCGCCGGGCCGGGATAAAGGCCATCAAAGGCAGGCGCGGGAAGTTGTACCCGGGCAGGAATCCCTGATTGGCCAGGTAGCGGTAGGTGGAAAAATCGGAATTCAGGGTCTGCGCGCTTTCCAGCAGCAGGTTGTGCTGGATCTGGGCTTCTTTGTAACGCTGTTCCGCCTCTTTGCGCTCGATTTCCCCCACGGCATGATTCATTTGGATCTTGTGGGCTTCTTCCATCTGCCGGGTCGTGGCCCGAAAGAGCGACCGCCAGCGTTCACAGGCGTGATCGAGGCCGAGATAGGCGCCCGAGATGACATGGTCGAGCCAGGCCTCCGTATACCAGGGGGCGGCATCGTGACTCAGCTCCTCTGCCAGGGTCGAGAGGATGGTCACCGCTCGCCGGGCGGCCCGGGTCTTTGCTCCCGGACTCTCGAGACCGTCTGTGAATTCGGCCCGGATCGGTAAATCCTCCGCGGCGAGATCAAGCAGATCCTTGATGGAGGACCCGAGCTTCTTCCCGGTCTCGGCGAGCCAGACCGCGTGCAGGTGGCTGCGGATCAGCTCTTCATTGGCCAGATCGATTGCCGGCGCGTTCACGACACCGGCCACCATCCGGGTCGGATCCTGGAAGAAGTACTGATCGTGCGGTGACTTTGCCGCACAGTAGGTCAGCACCAGCGCCGGCTGGCCGCTGCGCCCCGCCCGTCCGCTGCGCTGGGCGTAGTTGGCGGGCGTCGGCGGCACATTGCGCATATAGACCGCATTGAGCGAGGCGATATCGACCCCGAGCTCCATGGTCGGAGAGCAGAAGAGCACCGGCAGTCGCGCTTCCCGAAACGCCTGCTCGCGTGCTTCGCGGGTATCGCTATTGACCTGCGCGGTATGCTCCCGCGCTTCCAGCTGATGCAGGAACCGGTCTTCGGTGCTCAGGAGCGCGGTGACGTTTTCATACAGAGTGCGGAAAAAGAGGTGATCGCTGGCGCTCGTTTCTGTCTCGCCCCTGCGCCACTCGATGACCGAGGCATCGATGCAGTAGCCGGTCAGCTGTCGGTTGAGCTCGACGGCTTCGACCAGGCCGTAGCGGACAAGCACCCGCAACAGCGCATCGACCAGCGTGTTGTAATCGTTCTCCGTGAATTTTTCCGGGTAGTGGGGATTGGCTTCGCCCCAAAATCGAGGACGCTTCAGGAAGCGGCCGTACCGGGACCGATAGGAGACGTGATAGTAATAAGAAGCCTGCTCGGCTCGTCGGGTCGGCGTTTTCGGTCGCGGCACCATCACGGGCGCCGAAAACAACTGTTCCTCTTCTTCCGAGAAACCCCAGGGCTCGCGCAGCATGGTGAAGCTGCGATGGCGGATCTGCTCCTGATAGTGCCGGTCGAGGTACAGCGTCTTGATGCAGAGGCCTCGCCGCATCAGCTCAAGAAGCTCGTAGGTGACTTCCCGCCGCTGTTCCGGGGTTGCCCTGGCAAGGAGCGGCGGGCAATTCTGCCACACTGCTTCATCAGCACAGCACGCCTCCAGGGACGCGTAGCCGATGCGCAGCAGCCCGAGTTGTTCCAGATTCGGGTTGGTGATCCGCCATCCCCGCTGCAGGTCGAAATAGAGGCGATAGCCGAGCACATCGCGCAAGGCGGCCCGCGCGTTCTGTGCTCTGGGCCCTCTGGCCTCGGGGTTCGAGGCGAAATCCTCCGGCACCAGGTGGAGGTGATCTTCGACGGCCTGGGTGAGGGTTTCGTTCTTGAGAATGCCCTCGGGCGCATCGCGAAGCGCCGCCAGCAAGGCGCCGCGCAGCAGCAGAACTTGGATGAAGTCGTTGAAATGCCCGGCCTGTAAGGAGGCGTCCTGGCGATTGTCGGTAAAGCCCAGGATCTTCTTCGCTTCGGGCTTCAGGCGCGTCGCCGTGCTTAAGAGGTAACGCAGCGCGGCCACCGTGAGGACGGTGGTGGCGGAACTGCGCCCCTCGCTGCTCAGCGAGGAAAGCTTGGTGAGCTCGCTCCGTTTGGCGCCCTCATAACTGGCATCGCATTCGCTGTTGAGACAGAACCGAAAACCATGGGGGAGATACCATCCCGACATCCCGCTGAGGCCCACCGTCCCGTTGGTGTCCACCAAGACCGGTTGGGGGCGGTATTTGCGGTAATAGGGTTTCAGCCGTGGGACATCGGCATTGAATTCGATCCACTCTTCCGGGTATTGGCCGGTTTCCAGATTGTCCGCGTCAAAGACGTTCCCGTCCGGATCGGGCATGAAGTAGCCGTACTGCAGCTCACCGTTTTCATGCGACTTCTCCGTCAACTCCCGTGGCTCCAAACGTTCCACCCGTTTCCCGGCCATGGTTGCCCACACCGGAAAGTACTCCTGGCCGCATTTGCGGCAGAAGGAAGTATTGAAGAGGATATTGTCCCGCTCTCCCGGCTGGTACTGCTGACCATTTAACGTCAGGAAGCGCTGACCGGGGGCCTCCAGGGTGCTGTAGAGATCACCGGCGCCGGCAATGAACTGGTGCAACCGAAAGGCAAACAGGCTCCGTCCGTATTCGTTTCTGGTGTGATAGGCCAACAACAAAAACTGAGCGAGGTAGGATGCGCAAAGACCCACATCAACGTGGCTTTCCGTTGACAGCTGTTCTGCGGCTTGTTGCAGTGTCTGCGGCTTGGAGATACGAACCAGCTTCCCTTGCGGCAAACCGCTTTCCCGCTCAAGCCCGAGCTTACTTTCAATCCAGGCGGCAATCGGATGTTGACGAAGCTGCTCATAACGAGCACCTTCCGGCACCCCCGCCCTAACAGCCTTGGCGAGCGCTTCGGAATCGATCGACACGCTCTCCGGTGTGACCCGGTCTAATGTTTCCGTAATGATGTGATCCGGCTTGACCTCACTCCCGAAGAGTCGGCTCGCAATTTGGGCGACCACCTTGTTTCGATCTTCCGCACTGCCTTCGCTCGCCATCGTGGCCGAGGTGCCGATACACTGTAAACGAGCATTCAGGCGCTCGCGCACGCGCCGCACCAACATCGCCACATCCGCCCCTTGGCGACCGCGATACGTGTGGAGCTCATCGAGCACCAGAAAGCGAAGCCCTTCCGCGGCCTGGATCACCGCCAGGTCTGTCGGATCCTGACGGGTCATGATGAGCTCCAACATCACATAGTTGGTGAGCAAGATATCGGGTGGGTTTTCCGCCAGCGCCTGACGCTGCTCTTTACTTTCCTGGCCGGTGTAGCGGGCATAGGTCACCGGCTCCTCGCCTTGCGTATCTCCTTCGCCAAGGAATTTCTGTAATTCTTCCAGCTGGCTATTGCACAGGGCATTCATGGGATAGACCACGATGGCGGTAATGCCCCGGCTTGCCCTGCCTTCACGACGACGCCTCAGCACATCGTTCACGATGGGAATGAAGTAGGCGAGCGACTTTCCCGAACCCGTCCCCGTGGTCAGCACATAGCTCTCACCGAGCCGGGCCACCCGAATGGCATCTTCCTGGTGTTTGTGTAACCGCAGCGGAACACCCGCCGTTCCCCGCGCTTTATCAACCCGGAACAGATACCGACACGCTTGCTCAAGCACGCCCTCTGAGACCAACTCCTCGATCGATTTCCCAGACGAAAAATTGGGATTTAACTGAATCAGCGGCGCCGGCCAGAACTGGCCCTTGACATAGGCCGCATCCACATACTGCTTGATATCGCTTGCCCGGATTTGGGTGAAACTGCGGGAAAACCGTTCGTAATCTGCAATGATCCGTTGGCGGAATTCGAATATGTTCAAGGTGTGTTCCGCCTCTTTCGGGGTGCTTGCCATGGGCAACGAAGAAATGAAAACGACCGGCAGCGATATGTTTGACTTTATAGGTTTTCTCGCAAATGTCACAAGTGAAATCCGGACAACATTGAGGGTGAACAGAATGTTTGGTGGATTTTCCCGTATTTTGTAATGAAAAATGGGCGATGGCCCGCGGAATTCCCGCTCGCAGAACGTGAGCGCAACGGCACAGCCAGGGATTTCGAGAAAGGCAGTGCGCTGTTTCCGCACGGAACCGTTTCCGCCGATCCGGATATAGTGAAAGTCAGCCCATCAATTACCGTGATCAGGCTCACGTATTGCCAAATCGTTGGAGCGTTGTCGGTGAAGCTGCTTGCCGATTTGAAGGCGGCGCACGAGGACCTTGGTCAGAATTCGCCTAACAGCTCACGCCCACCGGGTGGCGAGGCGCCTTGGGGAAGGAGGCCGAGTGACGAGCCGCGCGTAGAAGCCACGAGTGGGAGCGAAGAAGACAGCGAGAGGCAGGACGCAGTCGGCCACGCGGAGCCGGGACACTGCGCATCTGCCCCTACAGCCGTGCGGGGAACTCCTCGGGATCGCGTGGCTGCTCCAGGGCTTGGTAGAAGCTCACGTGCTTCGCCGCGAAATCCGCGGGCAGGCC
>JBAUWE010000232.1:0-5327 GCA_049583595.1 Terriglobia bacterium | reverse complement strand
GCCAAACTCTTTGGCGCGCTGGGTGCTCAGGTCGTTTTCGGGCTTCTGGTCGACATAAAGCGACACCACCTTCACGTCCGGATGGTGCCACTCGCCGGCGATGGGATAACCCACCAGAAATCGGTCGCCAATGTGCTGGGCATGGGACAGATAGCGGTAGACGGTTGCGATGACAGCGATACGGCGAGGCATAAGATTCAGGTTCTCCAGAAAGTGGATTCTTTCGTCGAGCGATAACGGATGTTCAGGTGCGGCGTTTCATAACGCGCTTTGCGGTAGAGGCTTTCCATCCCGGCCGCCGTCAGGCCCGTAGTCAGCAGCGTCCGCTCCACCGGGTAGGAGGTCCGGCCGGTCAGTATCATCTTCTCCATATGGTGCACCAGGGGGCTGAAGAAGTTCGCCAGCGTGGTGCGGGCCGGCGGCATGGGCAGATACATTTGTGTGGAGAAAATCCCCGGGCGGCCGTCAATGCGGGCGGCGAAGTTGAAATCCTGCACCAGCCCGTTCATCAACAGCATGGTGCAACGCACGCCGTCGAGGTGCTCGTAGTGATAGGCCACCGGGTCTTTCACCAGCCGCCGCATTTCGTCGTCTGTGGGAAAGATATCGTTGAAAGTGGGCCGGGCGGGTGTGAGCGTATGACTTCGGCACAAAGCCGATTTCATCAGGTCTTTTGACCACACGCCTTCCTGATATGCCTTCCAGAAGTCTTCGCCCCGATAGGCCTGCAGCCACTTCACTCCCCGCTCGCCGCCCTTGCGCCGTTCCACCATGCATTGCAGCGTTTCAAGGGCGTGGAAGTCGTAGCTGTCCACCCCGCCATAGGCCACGCAAACCGCCTCGCGCACCTGGCCCTGCGACGGCATCTCAAACGAAGGTGTGCGCCAGGTGACCGGCAGGCTCGAGCCCGCCATGAACGGGAAGCCCATCTGCCGCGAGGTGTCGTACATCTTGCGCGCCCAGTCCCAGTTCCAGGAAAGGTGCTTGTCGTTGTAGACGGGCACAACGCGGCCACTTGACTTAAAGACCTTCACGATCTGCTCGAAGAACTGATAGCGAGGGAACAGCTTCTGCCCGATTTTGTTCCGCGGATAGTTGCCGTGCTCACCGATCAGCAGCACGCCATCCACCGCCAGCTTGCTGCCACCCAGAGTGAGGGTTTCGGCAATGGTGGGATAAATCTTCATGGTCGGGAACTCCTTGGCGCGTTCCCGGCTGAGATCGTTTTTCTCCACCTCGTCGACGTAAAGCCCCACCAGGTCGATGGGTGGGTGGTGCCACGTGCTGTTCCATCCGTAGCCCAACAGGAACCGGTCCACGATATGCTGGGTGTGAGAATACTTGAAGAAAATGGTGGTCACTGCCGCGATCCTGGGTCTTCTGTTGCCTTGTCCTCTGGCGGAGGCCACCTTGGCCCATGCCGTTGGTCCAGCAGCGGAGGCCAGCATCGCTGCCAACATTTCGCGCCGAGTCATCATTCAACACTCCCCAAGAAAAGCCTGGAAATCACCTGAAACAGCCGTGCCGTCTTCAGGTCCGTTCAGCTTTGCCGCTCAGAGCAAGCAGAAAACTACTACAGCCTTCCACAACACGCAAGGGCATTCGTATGCCATTCAACAGTTTTCAATCGAGTGAGAAAAACGCCACTTCAGAGAAACAGCAACGCCCAGCAGCCGAAGGATCTGCTTCGCAAGATCGCGCCTCTTCGCCGCCGAAGCCCCGTTAAGGGCGGGGTCACACTTTCAACTGCCGCATATCGATCTTGTCGCGGTCCCAGACGCCCAGGCCCAGCGCGCCGGCGATTTCGACATGCTCGGGCTGCCGGTGCACGAAATGGCTGAACTTGTCGGGCGGTGATTCGAAGAGCTTTTTCATCCCCTCTGCGACCCTTTTGGCGTCGATGACCTCCCAGCACACGTGGTCGAGCGCCACCGGGTCCGTGGCGAAATAGAGCGAGCGGTTTTCCCAAACGAACTGCTGCCTTGCGCCGGGCCCGCCGTCATAAACGCCTTTGACACCGTCGAGGATGTGGAGGACGGCTTTGTTGCGGATGACAGGCAGGGACACAACCGCGGGGATAAAGGTGTTGCAGGCGTTCAGCGAAGAAGAGGAGTGGCTGCGACAGACGTTGTTCACCAGGCCGTGTGACATGTTTTTCAGGGCCAGCGTAACTCCTGCCGACTGGTGGTCTTTGAGCACGGGAACGTTGATCAGCTTATTCACCTGGCGGGTGATAAACCGGGCCGCGTAAGACCGCCGCGCCCTGGTGTCGTCGATGCCGTAGCCTGGCAGAGTGAGCGCCATGTCCAGGTAATGGTCCGGGTCATAACCGTCCATCCCCAGCTGAATGGTCTCATAGTGGTCGGCCGCGTAGGAAGTGCGAACACCTTCGGGCAGCCACTTGTCATATCCCGCCTGGAAGAACTGGTCCCGGTAACGGTCGTAAGCAACAATGTCCTTATTCCGAACTCCGGCGGCTTTAAGGCCTGCGATGATTTCACGAACCACCGTTGCGTCCGATTTCACCAGCGGCTGTCCCACCGGGTTGAGCTTGATTCCCACAACGTCCCCGGGCTCGAAGAAAAGGCGCCAGGCATCCGTCCAGGAGTCTGCACCCGTCAATTCCGTCATGCCGCGGCGCATCATCTGCTGCACAGGCCCCGCCTGATAACGGCCTGCCACCAGGACGCCAGGATTTTCCACGGAGATCACACGGCCCGGATAAAGCCCCGGCATTCGGAGCTTGCTGGCGTCGGTTTTCGAGACCGAGCACGCGGCCGTAGCCAGGGATTCCACACCGGCGGCTGCCGCCAGTCCAACCCCCATCGCCTTCAAACACTCACGCCGGTCAAATTTCATAAATACCTCCCCGTTGGCCAACAACGTAGCACCGAAATGTGGGTAATACAATTCAAAGTTCGGTTGGCGAAAGGCCCAGGCGATTGGGCGTGGAAAGCTGCCGGAATCCTCCTGCTCCGGCTGGTTATCGCGGCCGTCAGGGGCCTGCGAAAGCACGGCGTTGCGATCCACGATTTCGGCCCAGCCATCCCATCATCTGGAATGCCCTCCAGGGCCTTTTAGCTTCCCCTGGGAATCTGAATCTGGATGCCGGCGGTGTTTCTGCTTTTCCCCTCAGAATCGACCTTGAAAAACAGTCACCTGGACATTCCGGCGCAGCCCGGAGATTTAACAATTTGCAGCTTATCTTCTAGAATAGGAATTCTAAGCCTCGGATCCATATGCCCATTGGGAAGAAAAGAATTCTGACCTTAGCGCGCAGGGGATATTCACGTCTTGAGCGGCCCATATCTTCTCTTTCGCTGGTCGGCGGGTTTGTTTTTGACGCGCTCACGCTGCGGCGCGTGGACGTTTTTTGGGAGAACTTCTGGGTGGCCGGCCATCTTGCAATCGTGACGGTCTGTGTCATCTGGATCAACCTGCTGGATGATGCCGTGGACGGTGACGGAAGGCGGCCGGAAGCGAATCCGCAGAAACTTCACTTCTGGCTAGTCAACCTGATGCAATTTTTCTTTGGGGGCCTGCTTTCCATCTATCTTGTCTTCTATTTCCGCAGCGGCACCATCGGGACAAGCTGGCCGTTTCTTTTGATGCTCGCCCTGGCGTTTATTGCGAATGAAACCCTGAAGCGCCGCTATGCACGCCTCTCCTTTCAGATGGCTCTCCTTTTTCTGGCGCTCTACTCATTCGCCATCTATCTGATGCCCATACTTCTGCACCGGATCAGTTCAAGGGTATTTCTGATCAGCGGTGGCGTCAGCGTGGCGGCAATCGTAATTGTTCTTCTCATTCTCGCGGTCTTTTCACGCCACCGCCTGGCGGGGCGGAAGGGATGGGCAACCCTGGCGTCCATCGCCGGCATTCTTGTCATCGTGAACGGCCTTTACTTCCTGAACCTCATCCCGCCGCTTCCCCTATCCTTGAAGGACGCCGGCGTTTACCACTCGCTCACCGTGAATGGCCCCGGCGATTACACGGTGGCGGGTGAAAAACAAACAAGGGACGGAATCGCCTCCATTGATTTCATTAGACGATTTCTCTCCCTTCGCCAGACCGTACACATCAAACCCGGTGACTCCCTCACGTTCTTTACGGCGGTCTTTTGTCCGACCCAATTGAGTACAAAGATTGTTCACGAATGGGAGCACTACGATCGCGCTCAGGGCGAATGGGTTACACGCCACCGCGTTCCTCTGCATGTGGCGGGCGGGCGCGACGGCGGCTATCGGACATTTTCCGTGGTTTCAGCCATCACCCCTGGACTGTGGCGCGTGGACGTGGAAACACCAGGCGGCCAGGCCATCGGACGCTTCAATTTTCGCGTCGTCGTGCAGGACGGGGAACCGCCGCTGCAAACGGAAACCATTCATTAATCTGCCGTGGTCCTGCGCCAGGGGCCCTCCCGCATGAATTCTTCCCACCACAGCTGCGAGGAACTGTTTTTTGCGGGTGGACCGGCGAGTGGCGGGAACGCGGTGTGCCCGCTGATTGGCCGCTCGCTCCCACCAGTGGCCCTCCACTCTGGTAAGATGAAATGGTTATGATGCCATCCATCGATTTTGCCTCTGCACCCTTTCTGGTGATCTGGGAGACCACCCAGGCTTGTGATCTTGCCTGTGTGCACTGCCGTGCGTCGGCCCAGCCCTTGCGCCATCCCGAAGAGCTTTCCACCGAGGAGGGATTCAAGCTGCTGGCTGAGGCCAAGCAGATGGGCACGCCGGTTTTCATTCTCAGCGGCGGCGATCCTGCCAAGCGCCCCGACCTGCTGGACCTGGTGCGCGAAGGCAAGCGCCTGGGGCTGCGCATGGGGACCGTGCCGGCCGCGACCCCCACTCTCACCGAAGACCTGGTTCGCAATCTGAAGCAGGCGGGGCTGGACCAGATGGCGCTCAGCCTTGATTATCCGCAGGCTGACCTGCACGACGGTTTCCGCAGTGTCAAAGGCGCCTTTGCCAAAACCATGGAAGCGGCAGAATGGGCGCACCAGAATAAGCTTCCCCTGCAGATCAACACCACGCTCTGGGCGGGTTCGGTGCCCTATCTTTCTGAGATGGCCGAACTGGTGGACCGTCTCCAGGCGGTCTTCTGGGAGGTGTTTTTCCTGGTCCCTGTTGGACGCGGCGAAGGCCTGGACGGAATTGAAGCACGACGCTGCGAAGAACTGTTCGCCATTCTGTACGAGGTTCAGAAGAAATCTCGCTTTATCCTGAAGGTGACCGAGGCGCCGCATTATCGCCGCTATGTGGCGCAGCGTGAAGCCGAGCGCCAGTCTGAGCAGGCTTCAGCGGGGCGTCCGGCGCCCCGCGGCA
>JBAUWE010000231.1:0-4623 GCA_049583595.1 Terriglobia bacterium | reverse complement strand
CGCTGGCTCATGTAACCGATATCGTTGCTCACTGCCGTCGCTTCCCGCACCGTGTGGTGGCCGGCCACCCAGGCGTCGCCTGAGGTCGGGTCCATGATGGCCGCCAGCAGGCGCATGGTAGTGGTCTTGCCAGCGCCGTCCGGCCCCACCAGCCCGAAGATTTCCCCCTCCTCCACGTTGAGGGTCAGGTTGTCAACGGCCGCGAGGCCGGCGAAAGTTTTGGTCAGGGATTCCGTCCGGATGGCTTCCATCACTTGCCCCCCGCCATGATTTCTGCGTCCGCCGGCATGCCGGGCTTCAACTCCATGTTGGGGTTTTTGATGTCAATCTTGATGCGGTAAACCAGTTTCACCCGCACCTTCTCCGTCTGCACGCTCTTGGGGGTAAATTCGGCCTGCGACGAGATGAAAGAGACCCGCCCTTCGTAGGCCTTGCCGGGATAGGTGTCGGTGGTGACTCGAACGCGCTGGCCGAGCTTGACGCGGCCCAGATCAGTCTCATTGACGTAGGCGCGCAGCCAGATGTTTTCAAGATCGGCGACCGTCACAACGGGTGTCCCGGCGGATACGTATTCGCCCGGCTCGATACTTTTCGAGAGCACCATGCCGGACATGGGGGAAACCAGCGTGGCATAGCCGAGCCGCGTTTCAGAAAGCGCCAGCGACTGCCTGGCCTGGTCCAGACGCGCCCGCGCCTGCTGAATATCCTCCCGCCGCGGACCGATCTTCACCAGCGTGTACCGCTGCCGGGCCTGGGCATAGGCGTCACGGGCCTGCGCAATCTCTTCCTTGCGGGGGCCTTCTTTCAGCAGATCGAGATGCTCCCTGGCCTGGCGTTCACGCGCGTCGGCCATCTGGGAAGCCGTACGGGCCGCCTCATACTGCTGCGTGGAAACCAGTTGTTTCTTGTAGAGGCCGCTGTAGCGGTCCAGATCGTCAGCCAGGCGTTTGGCGTCCGCATGGGCGCTCTGCCAGGCGGCCTCAGCCGCGGCAATCTCCTGCGGGCGCGTCCCTGTCTCCAGTTCCTCGAGGCGAGATCTGGCCTGGTTTGCCGCAGCCTCCGCTTCCGCGATTTCCTGGGGGCGGGAACCGGCCTCAAGCCTGTCCAGTGCGGCCCGCGCAGCTTCCACCTCCGCCTTGCTGCGGCCTGCTTCCTGCGTCAGTTCCCTGCGGTCGAGCAACGCCACTGTCTGGCCCTTCGTCACGGTCTCGCCTTCGTCCACCAGCCGCGCTTCCACGCGGCCGGGAATCTTAAAACTCAGTTCGGCGTCGGTGACTTCGATGTTGCCCGAAACGCGAATCGGCCGATCACCGTCCCCCGACCGCCCGTCGAGCCACACGAAAGCCGCAACGCCCGCCAGCGCAATCAAGGCCACGATCGCCAACGCCTTCCTGTGGCGCTGGAGCCCCGCAGCTTTTTGTCTGATGGTTTCAATTGCCATTGCTGCTCCTCCAAAGTGAATGACAGTTCACTCTCCTTGCAAAAAAAATCTATTTCGCGCGAATGCTCTCACGGAACAGGTCCCAGGATTTTTCCGAGTACCGCGTTACGTCAAACTCTCCGTCGCTCATGTGCCAGAGAATCACGGCGGGGGGAATCATCCCCCAGAACGTGAAGGCCAGCGACTTCGCATCCAGGTCCGCGCGGATCTCGCCGCGCTCCTGCCCTTCTCGAATGATGTTCTCAACCTGCTTCAGCACGCCTTGCAGCATTTCGTAAACCTGCCGCTTGTCTTCAGGATGGTCGGTGGTCATTCCTTCAGAAAACACAATGCGCGGCATGGCCTGCAGTTCCCGAATCATTTTGAGGATTCCCGTCAGGAGGTATTGCAGGCGTTCAAGGGAATTCGGCGTCAGGCCGCGAACGGCCTTCAGGTTCTCGCCGGCCTTCTGCCCGATCATCTGCACCGCCGCCTGCAGGATTTCCTGCTTGCTTCCGAAATGGCGGTAGAGGGCGGAGGGCACCAGCCCGACGCGGCGCGCCAGCGCAGCCATGCTCAGTCGGCGGACGCCCTGTGCTGCAATCAGGGCCAGTGCTGCCTCCACGATCTGTTCTCGGCGAATTTCCGTATCAAGTTTTTCGAGTGCCATTTGCATCTCCAAAGTGAATACTAATTCACATCATAAGGCGGTCGTGAATTTACGTCAAGACAAAAAATGAATTCGTTGGAGAAAAAATGTAATACCTTTAGTATCAGTAAATTAAAAATTTTAGACGGTCTTCTAGTTGTAGAATTACAAATCGGATTCAGGGAAGCCCATCAAGAAACCAGCATTCACAACGTTCGCTGGCTGCACTGCGTGGCATGGGCTTCCTGGCGCCGTGCTGTCTGCAAGTCAGGTTTGAGATAGCGAGAGGAGGAATCCGACCTGCTGAATCCCGTTCCGCAGGGAGCAGGCTGGAAGAATGATGGATGTGATGGGAGGGTTAACTCAACGGAATTCCCAGGAGGATTTCAATGGGAACCGACTTACCGCTTTTCACGGCCGGCTGGAACTGCCATTTTGAGAAGGCTGCTGCGGCCGCCTGATTTGCGACGTTTTCGACTCCGCGGTAAACCGTCAGATGCTCGACGGACCCATCCACGCCGATGAATCCGTGCAGGATAATCATTTTCTTTTGTTGTTCTGCGGTCAGCGCGGGACGGTGAAAATCAAAGCGCTTGTCCACGGCCGGGGGTACCACGCCAAAATCGACCTGCAACGTGACCCCCTTCTGCTGGGGCGCTTTCTGGTAGGTCGGATCGTCGACCATGGAGTATTGCAGGATCCAGTTTTTCTGGGGCATGGGGAGAAAGATCGTATAAACTTTTCCGCCCTTGAGGACTCCGAATACGTGAAGTCCGCCTCCTCCCTGCGGCCCTGCGGTCACAACCATGGCGAACCGGTTCTTGGGTGGGGTACGGAGGACGGGATAAACCATTTTGGCCAGGGTGCCCGCCGAAAGCCGTCCGGCGCCGGCGGTGCCCGCGGCACCCGGATTTCCAGATGTGGAAACTCCCAGTCCGTTGGCTGCGCCGCCACCGCCTCCGCCCTTTAAGCCTGATCCAACCCCTGTGCTGGCGTCGCCTCCGCCACCGGGACCTCCTGTCCCGCCGGTTGGGCTGCCCCCATTGTTGCCGTTGGGTGAGCCGGGATTGTTGCCCGAGGGCGAGATGGTAAAGGCCCCGTAACGGTTACCTGCGGGGATGCTGAGCTTTTCAGTTGGCGGGCCGGGAGTCAGGCTGAGAGACAGCAGGCTGGTCACCGACCCGTTTGAGGTGGCCTGCATCCCCTGCGTGGCCACGGCCGTAATGTCCAGACTTTTCGGTGCGGTCTTTCGTTCCTGCAACGGCGGCAACGGCGGCGGAGGAACCGGAATGGCCGGCATATTGGGCATGTCCGATGCCGGCAGGGTCAGGTCCGGCGCCTTTGTCGCAACGACCGTAGTCTTGGGAATGGTCAAAGATTTCAGCGTGGTTGGAACCGAGAGCTTCATGGGCGGAGGCGGGGGCACGACCGGAGGGCCGGGAACCGGCAGCGATCCGCCGAGCACTATGTTGGGCAGCTGGAGCTTGAGCTTGGGGTCGAGCCGCTTGGCCGGATCGATGTGCGGCTGAATGATGGTCTGGAAGTCATTATCCGGGTTGGGCGGATTGGAGACCACCGTTGCGGTGTGGTGGAAGGCGCTGCTGCCTTTCGCCGGGGCCCGTTCCGGATGAGTTCCTCTTCCTGGCTGTCCTCCCTCTCCGGGTGGCTTCACAGAAGGAAGGTCGTTGGGTAGTTCAATCTCGTGAAGCTCATAAACAATTTGAGGCAAATGGATACGATCAACCGGCCTCGGCAGCAAAAACATAAAAGGTACCGAGAGCAGGAAAAATACAATAGAAAAGTGCATCAGGCACGAGGTGAAAAAGGCAGTGAACTTCGGTCCGCCTTTGGCTCCCACTTCCTGCTTGCCGACAATGAGCGGCCGCGGGGGCGGGCTCTTCAAAAATAAGGACTTAAAACTGCCGCGTATGGCGTTTCGGCGCGATTCGTATGAAAGAAGCTTAAATCCGGGTATTCGGTGGCCATTGCCTGAGTTGCCGCGGATGAGAACGTTTGGGAGCGAGGGATATCTTCGAAGCAGGGTTGCGATGCCGCCGGTAATGACTTTACGGCGGGGCTCTGGATCTAAGAGGCTGATTTGAGGTGTCTTATGATGGTTCCCGTTTCCGTTATGGCCAGAAGTCAGGGAAAATCGCAGAGCCGGCGCTCTGCTGAACAGTATAGAGAGACCTCCCCGAATCGCCTGGCGGCGGGGTTCGTGCGACAAAAGCTGGATCTGCGGCGCCTTATCTTGCGCCATTATTTTATGTTCCCCAGTTGAATTATCGGGTCCGTTTCCGCGCCCGCCCAGGGCCCCCCTCCCTACGCGGCGTCATAATACAGTGCAAATCGAGTTCCGTTTATTGTCAAATTGATTGCTGATGCCTTAATAATCATTCCGTTCTATAACTTGGCGGGAAAATCCCATTTACCTGTGATGCGAAAGTGTATCTTCTTCTAGACATCTTGGGCAAACGGGTGAGTGAATTAAGGAACATCCCTTCGTACTATTGCGCACTATTTTGCAGGGGGATACGCTGTCTTAACCCCCCAT
>JBAUWE010000230.1:0-16924 GCA_049583595.1 Terriglobia bacterium | reverse complement strand
CTCATGTCGAGTTCAACACCTCCACCATGAAAATGGTCATTCAAGGAGCCAACCTGGCCAACCTCCCGGTCCTGGCGCGCAACCCCTTCACCCTGGCTTTGCTGGATGCGGCCGTTGTGAACCGCTACTGGGACGTCTCACATCGTAACCCCTTCTATATGTGGTCCAACGGCGGAATGGATATCGGCGGCCCCACTGGCGGCAAGAATGAGCAGTTGCTGGACGGCACGTCGCTGAACATCTCCGCGCGAGGCTCTTACAACGCGCCTATGGACGCCGTGAAGCAGGTGGTCGTGATGGAAAACACGCCGGACGCCAGGTACGGCTTCAGCGCCGGCGGCACCCTGAACCTGTCCATGAAGAATGGCACCAACCAGTACCACGGCGACATCTATTACTTCGGCCGCCAGCCGTCCCTGAACGCCCTGGCCAACCGCGTCACGCGCAGCAAATTTTCCGACAAGTACAATATCTATGGCGGCACGCTCGGGAACCCCATCATCAAGAACAAGCTGTTCAACTTCTTCGCCTTCGAGCAATGGCGCAACACCCAGCCATCTTCCAAGAGTCTGACGATGCCAACGGCCGCCGAAAAGAACGGTGACTTCTCCGGGGCTTTGACGTCATCGGGCGCTCAGCGAACCATCTACAACCCGTTCACCACCACGCTGAGCGGGAACACAGTGACTAGAACGCCCTTTGCCGGAAACATCATTCCGCCCAACATGATCGATCCCACGGCCCAGAAGCTGATGGGCTACCTGTGGGCGCCGAACAATGCGGGCGACAACCTGACCGGCGAGAATAACTATAAAATCACCTATCCCTGGTGGATCCATTATTACAACTTGAGCGACCGCGTCGATTACAACCTCAGCGACAATTGGCGCCTGTTTGGCCGCTTCAGCAAGTTCCAGACGCGGCTGGACAACGATAACTGGGGCGGCACCATCGCCGTGCCCTCCGATAACGGCGGCACCATGGACGCCTTGAACGCCGTGATCGATGCCGTTTGGATGGTGAATCCAAAGACCGCCGTGGACATCAACGTGGGCGTCACTTATGACGAAGACACCTACAATTCCACCTGGGCCCAGGTAGACCAGAGCGTTTGGGCGGGCTTGTGGCCGAACAGTAACTGGTATACCAGCGCGATCAACTGCCAGAGTGAGATCCTCGGCTGCTACTTTCCCCAATTCGACGTGAGCGGAATTGGCACCGCCGACTCAAGCTCGTACACCAAGATCACGGGCTTCGGCGGCTGGTGGCATGTCCAGGGCCGTTCCTATAACCCCACTGTGAACGTGACCCGCGAGCAGGGCAAGCACAGCCTGGAGTTCGGCTGGGAATGGCGTCACTCCTATGACCAGAACATCAACGTAAGCGGGCCGGGGAGCATGGGCTTTAACGCCATCGACACCGGGAACACTTACCAGAGCAGCTTCGACTCCTCACAGACGGGCGATCAGTGGGCTTCCGCTCTGCTGGGCGTCGTTCATACCGGGACCGTCCAGACTCCTCTTGTTGTGGACATGCACCAGGAGCAGGTGGGCCTCTACTTCCAGGACAATTGGCACCTCACCCATCGCATCACCCTGAACCTGGGGCTGCGCTGGGAGCGCGAGACGGCACCGATGGAAGAGCAGCACCACCTGGTGCAGACCCTGGACCTGACTTCGCAGATTCCGGACCTGGGAATCGGCAGCGGGTATCAGTACAATGTGGTCATTCCTTCCGAGGTGACCGACATCGCCCACATCCCTTATCAGTTTAACGGGGCTCTGGTCTACACAAACGCCGCGCATCCGCGCATGTACAACGCGCCGTGGGGTAACTTTCTGCCTCGCATCGGGATCGCGTACCGCATCAACAACAAGACGGCCATCCGCGCCGGCTATGCCCGGTATGCAGTGCCCTGGATCATGATCCACCCCGAAACCGGCGGCCTGCAGGTGAACGGTTTTGCGCAAGCCACCTCGCTTCTGGATCCGTTATCCGGTGTTCCGCGCGCGCTGCTGAGCAACCCGTATCCAGGCTCCAGCTTCACTTATCAAGGTGCGCAAATCGGGCAGAACCCGGTGCAGCAGCCGGTGGGCAACAGCCTGGGCCGTTACACCGACCTGGGCAACTCGATCTCATACTGGGCCGGCGACACCAACATGAAGACGCCGATCAACGACCGGTTTAATGTCGGCATCCAGCACCAGGCGCCTTTCAACCTGTTCACCCAGGCCACGTTCTTCATGATGTTCGAGCACAACGCCCAGGACCCCAGCATGTGGGGCGGCAGCTACAATTACAACGTCAACCAGATGGACCCGAAACTGTCATACGAGTATAAAGGCTTGCTTGACCAGTCGGTTCCCAATCCCTTCTACAATCTCATGCCAGCCGACCTGATGCCGGGCAGCCTGCGGAACGAGCCCACTGTGACCGTGGGCAGTCTGCTGAAGCCGTATCCGCAGTACGGCAGTCTGAACCAGTATGCCTGGCCCGGTTTCAGCGACCACTATTACTCGATCGCGTTGCAGGCCAACCGGCCCATGGGTAACGGCCTGACGGCTGTGGTTGCTTACAACTACGCCCGTCAGTCCGAGGACGCGTTCTTCAACGCTCTCGACAACTACAACAATAATCCGACGATGTTTGATCACGGAGACCCGCGGCACAATTTCCGTGTGGGCGCCACTTACGAACTGCCGTTCGGTATCGGTCGGCAGTACGCGAACCATGTGAACAAGTTCGTCGATGCCATCATCGGCGGTTGGGGCACCAGCCAGTTGTTCTTCTGGCGGAGCGGCAATCTGATGACGTTCGGCGATGCGCAGGTGAACGGCGATCCAACCCAGAACGTTCCGGACGGGTATTACTTCAACCCGTCGGTCTTCTCAACCCTCCCCGCCTACACTCTGCGGACCAATCCTCGGTACTACTCAGGGATACGCGGTCCGAACTGGTGGGAACTTGACTCCTCGTTCTTCAAGACGTTCAACCTGACCGAGCGGGTCAAGCTGGAGTTGCGCATGGAACTCTACAACATGCCCAACGCGTTCATGCCCAGCGATCCTGTCACCAGCATCGGCAGCGGCAGTCTGGGCCAGAGCGTCAATGTTGCAGCCGGCAACTACGGCCGCGAAGCTCAGTTCATGGGCCGCATTACCTTCTAACGCGGGGACGCTCAAGACCCGCCTTACCCCCGGTACGTCCCTCGGTCTTGGGACGTACCGGGGTTTGTTTTTGCGCTCGAAACGCCGGCGTCAAAAACACCCCGTGGTTGAAATCTCACCCTCGCAAGGGAATTCCAGACAGAGTTTTCGGTGCTGAAGCCGGGCCCTGCGGACCTTGCCGGCGCTAGTTCATCACGCCTTCGCCCACCAACGCGATGTTGTCGCGAGTGGTGTTCTTCACCAGATACATGGCCTCGTCGGCCAGTCGGAGGAGATCTTTGCGGGTGCGGGCGTCCGTGGGGAATCCTGCCACGCCAAAGCTGGCAGTCACCTTCACGTTCAAACCCTCCTCGTCAAGGAACAACTTGGAATTCAAAATCTCGCGCAGCCTGCGAACCACACTGAGGGCGTCGTGCTTGGAGGTCTGGGGCAGCAGCACGACAAACTCGTCTCCGCCGTAGCGGAAGGCGTAATCGATGAGGCGCAGATGGCCCTTGATAAGAGTGCCGACGTGCCAGAGAAGCTTGGACCCGGCCAGGTGACCGTGAGTGTCGTTCACCAGCTTGAAGTGGTCCAGGTCAATAAAGATCACCGAGAACTCATAACCGTAGCGGGTGGAGCGATAGATCTCCGCGTCGAGGACAAAGTTCAGGTGCCGCGCATTGTAGAGGGCCGTGCAGTCGTCCGTGATGGTCAGGTCGTGGATGCGCTGCACGTAACGCGCGTTCTCCAGCGCGATGGCGGTATAGTCGGCCAGGTTGGCCAGAATGGGAATGTCGTCCTCGTGGAAGTGCTGGTTCTTTGAGGCATTTACCAGCTCAATGGCGCCCAGCACACGCCCCCGGCCTTTCACCGGCACGCAGACGATGGATCCGGCCTCGGTGAGCCAGGTCTCTCTTTCCAGGCTGAAACGGGGCTCTGTGGCAACGTCCTCGATCAGGACCACTTCGCCATGCTCGGCAACCCATCCTCCAATGCCCTCGCCCAGGCGTACCCGAACCTCTTTCAGGGCGGCGGCGCCGACGCCCGCGGCCATCTCGTAATGAAGCTCGTTGGTATTTTCGTCGAGCAGGAGGAGCGCCCAGGTGTCGGGCCGAAGAAAGTCGCTGATCTTTGACATGATGGTCTCAAGGACCTTATGCAAGTCGAGCGTGGAAGCGACGGCTTTGCCCACTTCATGAAAAAGCGACAGGCGCGCAATCTGCTGCTCCAGCTCGCGAATTCTATCCACCCGGTCTGTCATCGGCATGCCGTCCGCCTGCTTCTCAGCAAGGGTTTACCAGCCCACAGGATGCAACTTCACGTTTTCAGTATGTCTTTCGGCTGTTTTTTTCAATTTGTTTATGTGAACTTCCGATTAATGAATGGCAGAGAAGACAAAGACGCTGATTGTGAGAGGTGCGCCCGGTGAAAGAATTGACAGTCCTGCGACTGGGAAATATGATGAAAGACAACCCACAGGGGAGGGAAGCCGGAAAGACTGGATTGATGGGCTCATTTGGCGAGAACCTACGGCGTGAGCGGGAAATGCGAGGGGTAACGCTGCAGGAGATATCTGCGGCCACCAAGATCAGCGTCCGCTTCCTCAAATCCATTGAAAGTGAAGAGTTTTCCAAGCTGCCGGGAGGCATTTTCAGCCGCAGTTTTGTGCGGGCATACGCGCGCTATCTGGGCCTGGACGAGGACCCGCTGCTGGAAGAATTCCAGCAGGCCGCCAAAGCGAAGGCTGACATTGACCTCACCCAGTTTTCGCCGCCCAGGACTTTTTCCGGTCCGGAACGGCGTTCCAGGCACGCGCTGTGGGCGGTAGTGATTGCTGCCGTCCTGCTGACCCTCGGGTTCACACTCTGGCGGCACTCGCACCGGCCGCTGCAAGTGCCCGCGGCAACGAACAGCTCGACAGGCGGGAGTGCGGCGCCGGCCGCGTCATCAAGCCCGGCGGAGGCCCCCGGTGGCAGCACCCAATCGGCAGCTGCCAGGCCGGCCGGCGGAGGTGTGCTGGCGGCGACTTCCACGATGGGGGCGGCGCCCAAGCTGCCGCCCGTCACCGACGCCAACGGCAGACTGGTCCTGCAGATTGCTGCCACTGAGCGCTCCTGGGTAGCCATCGACGCCGATGGCAATTCGGTGATACAGGGCGTCATGGACCCCAATACGGTGAAAACCTTCAAGGCCGACACCAGCTTTGACGTGCTGACCGGAAACGCCCAGGGAGTGATCCTCACATTGAACGGCCAGACGATGAAGCCGCTGGGGCGGGAGGGCGAGGTCAAGCAGGTCCACCTGACCTCGCAAAGTTTGAATAAACAGACTTCTGAATGAGGCCACGCCCATTTCTGACCGGCTTGTGGAAATCCTGCGCGCGGACAAAGCTCCCGCTCCCATCCGCCGGAAAGCAGCGGAAGGCGACCTGCCGGTTTCTCTGGATGAGAAAATTGAAATCCTGGTGACCTTGTGCAGCGACCCCGATGAAGCCACGCGCACGACAGCCCTCAAAACCCTCAACCACTGGGACCCCACAGAGCTGAAGCAGGTATTCTCGAACCCGCAAACGCCGGCCTCCGTGCTGGAATTCGCTGTTCTCAGTCTGGTTCCTGTACGGGAGGAACTGGCTGATGCCCTGGCCGGCAATCCCGCCTTGCGGGGCTCGCTCGGAAAAATGCTGCACGCCGGCGCAAAGGCGGCCTCCTCAGGCGGAGCTGCGGAAGAGGAAGAGGCTGCGGATGCCGCTCCGGAACGCATAACTCTGCTCCAGAAAATCAGCCACATGACGGTGGCGGAAAAGATCAATGCGGCTTTGATGGGCAACCAGGAGGAGCGCACGGTTCTGGTGCGCGACTCCAACAAGATTGTGGCCCGAGCGGTGCTCCAGTCACCCAAGCTCAGCGATCAGGAAGTGGAAAACATCGCCACGATGAGGAACGTGTCGGAAGAAGTCCTGCGCATGGTGGCCATGAACCGCAAATTCATCAGGAGCTACGGGGTGGCCCGAAATCTGATCAACAATCCCCGGACGCCCATTGACTCGGGCCTTCCGCTGATTCATCGCCTGAACGACCGCGACCTGAAAGAACTCTCCCGCAACAAGAACGTTGCCGAAGTCATCCGAAGAATGGCCTTTAAGTTGGTGAAACAGAAGGAACAGGCCAACAAACCGAAGCATCCCGGTAAACACTAAGCAGACAGGTGGGTATTCGGTTGGGACGCTCAGCCAGCAAGGCCTGGCAGAATGCCGTCGAGCAGGCGGGCCAGGTCCTTTGTGCCGTGGCTCCCTGCGGCGAGCACCTCATCGTGGCGAAGCGGCCCCCGGGCGAGTCCCGCGGCGCGATTCGTGATGAGCGCCACAGCGAGCACCCGCAAGTTCAATTGCCGCGCGGCAATCGCTTCCGGGACCGTGGACATTCCGATGGCGTCGGCTCCCAATCGCTTGAAGGCGCGAATCTCGGCAGGGGTTTCGAATTGCGGGCCCGGCACGGCTGCATAAACGCCTTCAAAACACTTCATTCTCAGCGGGCGCGCGGCCTTCAGGGCGTTGCGGCGCAGGCGGGCATCGTAAGCACGGGTCATGTCAACAAACCGCTCGCCCCAGCGCTTGTCATGAGGCCCGGCCAAGGGGCTCGATCCGAGGAAATTCAGGTGGTCGGAAAAGACCATCAGGCTGCCCGGAACCGCTGTGGCCGCAATGCCTCCCGCAGCACAGGTGAGGACCAGGGTTCCGACGCCCGCAAGGGCCAGCACGCGCACGGCAAAAACCACCTCAGCAGGGGTATAGCCTTCATAGAGATGGGCCCGCCCCGCGAGCACCGCCACGGGCAGGTCCTTCCAGCCGCCCAGGTGCAGCCTGCCCGTGTGGCCTTCGACCGCAGGCCGGGGAAAATGCGGGATGCGCGAATAGGGGATGGTGACAGGATCGGTGAGTCCCGCGGCCAGCGTGCCAAGGCCCGAGCCCAGAACGATTCCGACCTGTGGAAACGGCTTCGAACGTCTCTTCAGGTAATGGGCCGCGCGCAACGCCTGCGCGTATCCGTGCTGTTCGCGCCCGGTGGACATGGTTGGCCTCAGTGGATAAACAGGCCGACGATGGCCGCAGAGAGATAGTTTGCCAGAGTTCCCCCCAGCAGCGCCCAGAGACCCAGCCTGGCCATGTCATGCCTTCGTGAAGGCGCCACCGCGCCGATGGCTCCAATCTGAATCCCAATGGAGCCGAAATTCGCAAACCCGCAAAGCGCATAGGTGGCAATGGTGAATGAGCGGGCGGCGATGTGCCCTTTCAGCGGGCCCAGCATGGAAAATGCTACAAACTCGTTCAGGACGACTTTTGTGGCCAGCAGGTTTCCCACGGCCATCGAGTCGTGCCAGGGCACGCCCAGAAGCCACGCCACCGGCGCCAGAAAATAGCCGAATACGCTGGAAAGGTTGGTATGGGCAAATCCCAGAAGGCCGTTGGCCAGGGCGATGAGGGCAACAAAGGCGATCAGCATGGCGCCGACGTTGAGAGCGATAAAAAGGCCGTCAAGAACACCGCGCGTGATGGCATCCAGCAGGTTGACGTCCTTCTTCTCGAGCGCCAGTTTCACTTCGCCCTCGGTTTCCGGCTTGCCTGTCTCCGGGATCAGCATCTTGGAGATCAGCATCGTTCCCGGCGCCGTCATCACCACGGCGGTCAGCAGGTCGCGCGCCTGCGCACCGAACAGGACGTACGCCCCCAGCACGGACCCGGCAATGTGGGCCATGCCGGCCGTCATCACCGTCATCAGTTCAGACTGGGTCAGCTTTTCCAGATAGGGACGAATGACCAGCGGCGCTTCCGCCTGCCCGATGGCAATGCTGGCCACAACTTCCAGCGACTCGGCGCCGCTGGTTCCCATCAGCTTGAACATGGCCTTGGCCGCCAGAGATACCAGCGCGGGCAGAATTCCCACGTAATAGAGGATTGAAAGGACAGCGGCCACGTAGATGATCAAGGGCAGCGCCTGGAAGGCAAAAACCATTCCCAGGTTGCCCTTGGGATCGCCCAGCGGCCCGAACACAAACCTGGAGCCTTCAAACGAAAAATGCAGAAACCACACCACGCCGGTTGAAGCTTTGCTCAGCAGCCAGTAGCCAACTCCCGTGCGAAGCACAAACAGGGCGATCAGGAATTGCAGGCCCAGCCCCCAGCCCACAATCCGCCAGCGAATGGCCGAGCGGTGGCGCGAGAGCGCGTAACACGTTCCAAGAATGACAAGAATTCCCAGCAGCGACGCAAAATGGTTCAGTTGTCTCTCCAGCACTCGAAGTCGGACGATAAAATTGGATCAGCCCCAAGAGGATATAGCAGAACTCTTGAAAAATTGGTAGAAAGTTCGAGTGAAGGTTGTTGGGCACGGCTATTGACGGAGGCCCGGAAACGAAGGGGTAGGAACCGCCGCCACTCTGTGAGATGATTTCTCTGGCGCAGCAACCAGCGAGACAGAAACCCGGCAAAGCGAGGCCATCAGCAGAAAACCATGGATGCATTTTCAAAAGATTGCCTGAATGACAAACGAATACTGATTACGGGCGGCCTGGGAGCGATAGGCCGCGTGATTGTCGAGCGGCTGCTGGAGGTTTCCGCCACCGTGGCCGTGAATGACATTGTGGAAGAAGAGAAGGCCGCTGAAGTTATCCGCAACGCCGGGTGGCCCGAGGACCGTTGCCTCTACTTCAAGGCTGACGTGACAAAACCGGACGAGGCGCACGCGCTGGTGGAAAACGCAGCGGCGGCCATGGGGCGGCTGGACGTGGCGATCTGCCACGCAGGCATAGCGCAGACCTGCGCGATCCTCGATGTATCCAGCGCCGACTGGGACAGGATTCAGAGCGTGAACCTGAAAGGCGCGTTTCTGGTGGCGCAGGCAGCGGCAAAAAAAATGATCGCGGCGGGCACGGCCGGCAAAATCGTCTTCACCTCAAGCTGGGTGCAGGACTTCCCCTGGCCGGACATCACTCCTTACACGGTTTCAAAGAGCGGCATGAAGATGCTGATGCGCGGCATGGGTCGTGAGCTGGCCGCCAACGGTATCCGGGTGAATGCGATGGCGCCGGGCATTGTGGGAGTGGGCATGGCGAAGCGACAGTGGGACAACGAACCTGATTTCCGGCGCCGCGCGGAAAAGGCGATTCCGCTGGGAGCTTTGCAGACACCCGAATCCGTTGCGGATGCCATGATTTTCCTCTGCTCCGATGCTTCGGATTACATGACGGGAGCGACCCTGCTGGTGGACGGCGGCTGCAGCCTCTATCCCATGGACTGAAACGATGAAAATCACAGTCATCAAGAGCGTGGTGGTCAACGCGGAAATGAGGAACTGGGTCTTCGTGAAGGTGGAGACCGACCAGGCGGGACTCTTCGGCTGGGGCGAAGCGTCGCTCGAATGGAAGACGCGCGCCGTGGTGGGAGCGATCGAAGATCTCGCTCCCATGGCCCTCGGCGAAGACCCCACGCGCATCGAGCACCTCTACCAGAAGCTCTACCGGCAGTCGTTCTGGCGGGTGGGGGTGATCGGCATGAGCGCCCTCAGCGGCATCGAGCAGGCGTGCTGGGACATCCTAGGCAAATCGCTGAACGTGCCGGTCTACAAGCTGCTGGGCGGTGCGGTGCGCGATCGAGTGCGGATGTACACGCACCTGGGCGGCGGCAGCATGAAGGCCGTCTACGAAAGCTTCGATCCCGGGCCGGTGATCGACTTGGCGCGCCAGGTGGTGGACCAGGGCTATACGGCGGTCAAGGTGGTCTGTGTGCCGTATTCGGAACCGCTGATGAATGTCACATACGTTAAGAAGTTTGCTGCGGTGATTGCAAAGCTGCGCGAGGCGGTAGGCGATTCCGTGGACATCATGATCGATTTCCACGGCCGCACCACGCCCGCCATGGCCGTCGAGTACATCAACGCCGTGGCGGAGTTCAGCCCGTTCTTCTGCGAGGAGCCCGTGCCTCCGGAAAACGTTGCGGCGCTGGCGGAAGTGAAGCGCGCCGTCTCCGTGCCGATTGCCACCGGAGAGCGGCTGGTGACCCGGCACCAGTTCCGCGAGATCTTCGAGCAGCAGGCCTGCCACGTGATCCAGCCTGATCTGTGCCATTGCGGCGGGCTGCTGGAAGGCAAAAAGATCGCGGCCATGGCTGAAACTTACCTGATGGGCGTGGCGCCGCACAATCCGCTGGGGCCGGTGGCCAACGCAGCGGCGCTGCACTTTGCGCTCTCCACGCCGAATTTCCTGATCCAGGAAGACATGCTGGCCGACGTGCCCTGGCGGTGGGACGTGGTGCAGCATTCGCTCGAAACCCGCGACGGCTACTGGCTGAAGACGGAAAGCCCCGGCCTGGGAATCAGCGTGAATGAAAAGGAAGCCGCCCGGCATCCCTTCCAGCAGGAAGTGATCCACTCGACGAACATCCGCGCCGCCGACGGCGCCATCCTGGACTGGTAAGACATCGCACCTGTAAGAAAACCAGACACGGCATCCTAGACCGCGGCGGCCGCGGAAACGCGGCTCTCTTTCCAGAGCCGGATATAAGGTTCCAGGTCCCGCATCATGGCTGCAAACTGTTCAGTCCTGAGGGATTGCGCGCCGTCGCTCATGGCCTTTTCAGGCTGTGGATGGACCTCAACAATCAGGCCGTCCGCACCGATGGCCACGGCTGCGCGGGAGAGCGCAGGCACCAGGCTTCGCTTGCCTGTGGCGTGGCTGGGATCAAGAATCACCGGCAGATGCGTCAGTTCCCTCAGCACGGGCACGGCCGCGATGTCGCAGGTGTTGCGCGTGGCGGTCTCAAAGGTGCGGATGCCGCGCTCGCAGAGAATGACGTTGGGATTGCCGTGCGCCGTGATGTATTCGGCAGACATCAGCAGTTCCTTGATGGTAGAGCTCATGCCGCGCTTCAGCAGGATGGGCCGCGGGCACTTGCCCAGCGCCTTCAGCAGCGAGAAATTCTGCATGTTGCGCGCGCCCACCTGCATCACGTCAGCGTACTCCGCCACCTGGTCGACGTCGGCTTCGCTCATCACTTCCGTCACGATGGCAAGGCCGGTGGCTTCGCGCGCCTTGGCCAGCAGCTTGAGCCCTTCGAGAGCCAGCCCCTGGAAGTCATAAGGCGAGGTTCGCGGCTTGAAGGCGCCGCCCCGCAGCACTTTGGCCCCGGCGGTCGCGACGGCTTCAGCCGTCTCAAGAATCTGCTTCTCGTTTTCAACAGAGCAGGGTCCGGCCATCACCACAAATTCGTCGCCGCCAATCTCCGCGCCGTTCACGCGAATCCGAGAGCGTTCCTGCTTGAATTCCTTGCTGACGAACTTGTAGGGCGCCGAAATTCGCATGGCCTTTTCCACGCCGGGAGTCGCCTCCAGGGATTCCAGACACGCTGTCACATCACCTACGCCAATCACGCCAATCACCACCCTCTCTTCACCTTCAATGGAATGCACTTTGTATCCGAAATCGCGTATCCGCTCACAAACGTAGTCAATCTCTTCTCTGGTGGCATGCGGCCGCATGGAAATGATCATGGTTTATCTCTCCCCGCCAATAAAAAAGCCCACTCGGTCTGAGTGGGCTGGCTTTGACTTTTAAAACTTGTTATTTCTGGTCAGGCCAACGCCACTCTACTGCATCGAGGCAAAAAAGCCCCAATACCAGTAGCTAAAGCTAAACGCGTTGGTAAAATTCGCACTGACCATCGTCTACGGACTATACCTTAAAACGCCAGCCATGGCAAGAACATTTCGCGGCCGTTGGTAAGTCAGAGGACGGCGCGCCGTTGAAATTTTATCGGCAGGGGGCTGGTAAATGGGTGTAAACTCTCCCGCAGGGCACCGACCATCACCGTAGACATTGATCGGCACCTCAGACACGACCATCATGGAGTCACAGGAGTCCCTTTGTCAAAAGTCATTCTCGTTAATCCTTCCATGTCCACCGTGGGCTACAGCTTTATGACGCCGCGGTGGCTTTTTGTTATTGCTCAGGCCACGCCCCTTGAACTGGTGGGGAATCCGATTCTGGTGGACGAATCGATCGAAAAGTTCAATCCCGGAATCGTGGCTCCCGGAGATATTGTCGGGATTGGCATCACCACGGGCAACTGCATTCCAGGGTATCGGGTATTGAAGGAAGCGAAGGCGCGCGGCGCGACGGTGATTATGGGTGGAATTCATGCCACGATTTTCCCCCAGGAACCCTTACAGATGGGCGCCGACGCCGTGGTGACCGGCAGCGGTGAAGCGGTGTGGGGGCAGGCCGTCCAGGATGCCCTACAGCAGCGCTTGAAGCAGCAATATGCGGGCGGGCGGCTTGCCGGTGAGGAAATGCGCAAAGCACGATGGGATCTTCTTGACCCCACCAAATACGTTTTCCCCTGCGTTCAGACTGTTGCGGGCTGCCCGGAGAATTGCAGCTTCTGTTCCGTCTGGGTGACGGAAGGGCGCACGCCCCGGCAGCGCCTGAGCGAGAAAGTCATTGAGGAAGTGAATGAACTGCACGATCTGGGGTATCGATACATCGTCTTTGCAGATGATAATTTTAACCCGGCGACTCTGGGGAGAATCGCGCGGGAGACGGGCGCAAACAAGAAGCGGGAACTTGAGAGAATCCGCGAGGAGCGCCTGGAGTTTTTTGACGAATACGACCGCGGGGTGCCGAAAGACATGTACGCCTTTGCCCAGATGACGACTGAGGCGACAACCGATGAAGAATACCTGCGGGCGATGCAGGAGAAGATGCGGATCCGAGTGGCGCTGATCGGAGTGGAGTCGTTTTCAGAAGAAGGATTGCGAAGCGCCGGCAAGCTGTGGAATCCGGTCGGCGAGAAGATGGTCGAGTCCATCCAGAAAATCCAGGAGAGCGGCATCTTCGTCTTGAGCTCGATCATTTGCGGCCTGGAATCCGATACGGTCCAGACCATCCGGACCATGCGGAATTTCGCGACGGAGTCCGGCACCCTGTTTGCCCAGTTTACGGTCTTCAATCCCTACCCCGGCACCAAAGACTTTTATGAAATGATGAGCGACCGGAAGAATCTTGCCAAGCCGGGCTTCCATCCCAAACATCAAACTCAAATCCTTTATGACGACTACTGGCTGAAAACTCTGAGGCCGGTGGACATCATCAAACATCCGAACATGAGCAAAAATGACCTGCACACCGAGAATAAAAAGTGCTGGGACAGTTTTTACTCGCTGGGCGAGAGTTTCAAACGGAGCCGCTGCGGGTCCGCCAAAGGATGGTCCTGGCCGGCGCGGATGACGTATCTCCTGGTCTGCCTGCTGTTCAAGCGGGCTTACGCGGGCTATGGGATGGCGGCCGACAGCGTTCGAAGAAAGAAAAGCGGGACGGTGACCAAATTGATGATCAAGGCCGCCGTGAGCGCTTACAACCACTTCCATCGCGAGAAACATATGCGATTAAGGATGCGCGTGCTGCCCACTCCACTGGCGGCAACCAACGACGCACTGGAAGGACTGCGGCTGCCCGAAGAGTCCGGCGTGCTCAGGGATTAGGAACTGCTCGCTTTGCCGGATCGTGGACCGTACAAAGCAACTGTCTGTGCCAGCCGCCTGATTCAGGCGATCTCCGGTGCCGGAGTAAGCTCCGATCGCCGTTACAAGAAGCCCCGGCCAGACGGTCCCTCTGAATCGAAATCCCCAACTGTGCATCGAACAAAGGGGCCGGGCAATTCTCTGCCAGGCGCTGAGTCTGCGGACGCTCACGTTCGCGCAACAAGAAAAACACTGTGGAGGTTGGAATGGAATATCGTCCATTGGGGGCGTCGGGAATTGAAGCGTCCGTCGTGGGCCTGGGGGCCTGGGCCATCGGCGGATGGTTGTGGGGCGGCACGGATGAGCGAAAATCGGTGGAAGCTATCCAGGCGGCGATCGACGCCGGCATTAATCTAATTGATACCGCGCCCGCCTACGGCATGGGGCTTTCCGAAAGCGTCGTGGGAAAAGCAGTTGCGGCACGCCGCACCCAGGTGGTGATTGCAACCAAGTGTGGAATGGTGTGGCACACGGAGAACGGTACTCCTCATATCAGCCAGAACGGCAAAATGCTGCGCCGCTACCTTGGGCCGGAGTCCATCCGCTACGAATTGGAGCAGAGCCTGAAGCGCCTCGACACCGATTACATCGATCTCTACCAGACCCACTGGCAGGACGAGACCACTCCTATTGAAGAGACCATGAGGACGCTGCTGGACCTGAAACGCGAGGGGAAAGTCCGCGCGATCGGCGTTTCAAACGCCACGGTTGAACAGATTGAAGCCTACCGGCGTGTCGGCCCGGTGGATTCGGGGCAGGAGAAATACAGCATGCTGGACCGGAACCTTGAGAATGAATATCTGCCTTACGCTCTGAAGAACCACATTGCCGTGCTGGCTTACTCACCGATGGCGCTCGGTCTGCTGACCGGCAAGGTGGGGCCAGACCGGGAGTTCCCGGCGGACGACCTTCGCCACAACAATCCGAGGTTCAGTGTGGAGTCTCGGAAACAGGTGCTGGCCATGCTGGACAAGATGCGGCCTATCGCGGAAAAGCATGAACTGACCCTGGCGCAACTGGTGATCGCCTGGACCCTTTCGCAGCCCGGCCTCACCCATGCGCTGGTGGGGGCCCGCAACCCCCAGCAGGCAGAAGAAAACGCCGTTGCCGGCAACGGAGCGCTTTCACGAGAAGAGCTCGAAACGCTCAACCAGATCGTGTCCAATCAGGCCGTCGCCGCACGAAAGTGAGCTGATTCGCCACGGTCAGAAAAGCTCTGACCGTGGCGTGCCAGCCCGGTGTCGACCCCTCCAGTCGCCCCCTAGATTGGCCGCTACGCCTGGAATGAGACAACACTTCCACGGGGCGCTGCAAAGCCTTCCTGCATTTTTCGTGAGATAATCAGAAGTTATCGATTTGCCATCGAGCAAAGAGCCGCAGGCCGGAAGCACGAGGTCTGCGCGATCCACCATTCTGGAGAGACACCTGATGAAAGCACTAGTCAAGAGCCGGGCAGAGCGCGGCCTGTGGATTGAGAATGTTCCCAAACCGACGATCGGGATCAACGATGTTCTGATCCGCGTGCAGTTGGCGGGTATCTGCGGCACCGACCTGCACATTTTTGAATGGGACGACTGGGCCCAGAAGACGATTCCCGTGCCGCTGGTGATCGGCCACGAATTTGTGGGCGAGATCGCGGAGGTGGGGTCCAACGTCAGCGACTTTGAGCCCGGGATGATTGTGAGCGGCGAGGGCCATGTGGTGTGCGGACGCTGCCGGAACTGCCTGGCGGGGCGTCGGCACCTGTGCGCGGACTCCAAGGGGGTGGGCGTCGGCCGGCCCGGGGCTTTTGCCGAGTTTATTGCACTCCCGATGAGCAACATCTGGCGGCACAGCCCCAAGGTTCCGCTGGAAATCGCCTCCATTTTCGATCCCTTTGGCAACGCGGTCCACACCGCACTGCAATTCCCGGTGCTGGGTGAAGACGTGCTGATCACCGGCGCGGGCCCCATCGGGCTGATGGCGGCTGCGGTGGTGCGGCATGCAGGCGCGCGCTATGTGGTGAGCTCAGACCTGATTCCCGAGCGCCTGAAGCTGGCGGAAAAGATGGGTGTGACGCGGGCCATCGATCCCCGGAAAACGCCGTTGGAGCAGGTGCAGAAAGAGCTGGGCATGCAGGAAGGATTTGACGTGGGCCTCGAGATGTCGGGCAATCCAGCGGCCTTCCGCAGCATGCTCGGCAACATGAGCCACGGCGGCAAGATCGCCATGCTCGGCATCCCCAACCAGGAAATGTCCATCAACTGGAACGAGGTGATCTTCAACATGCTGACCCTCAAGGGCATCTACGGCCGCGAGATGTACGAGACGTGGTACAAGATGACGGTGATGCTGGAATCGGGCCTGGACATCAAGCCCGTGATTACGCACCGCCTCAAGTGGCAGGAATACGAAAAAGGGTTTGAGGCCATGAGGACCGGCCAATCCGGCAAAGTGATTCTCGACTGGAGGGAATAAATTGTACGGAAGCATCCGCGAACATCTGGCGGCCCGTCTGGCTGAAATCCAGCAGGCCGGGCTTTACAAAAACGAGCGAACACTGACCTCGGCGCAACAGACACGAGTGGAGCTGCAGAGCGGAAAGAGCGTCCTGAACCTGTGCGCCAACAACTACCTGGGCCTGTCGAACCATCCGGCCATTGTGCAGGCGGCGAAAGAGGCGCTCGACCGCTGGGGCTACGGGCTCTCGTCGGTCCGCTTTATCTGCGGAACGCAGGCCATCCACCAGCAACTAGAGGAGGCGCTGAGCCGCTTTCTTGGAACCGACGACACCATCCTTTACAGCTCATGCTTTGACGCCAACGGGGGACTGTTTGAAACGCTGCTGGACGCCGAAGACGCCGTGATCTCCGACGAGTTGAACCACGCCAGCATCATTGACGGGATCCGCTTATGCAAAGCCAAACGCTACCGCTTTCGCAACGGCGACATGGACGATCTTGAAGACAAGCTGAAGCAGGCTAAGGCGGAGGCGCGATGCCTTCTGGTGGCGACCGACGGCGTCTTCTCCATGGACGGCTACGTGGCGAAGCTCGCGGGGATTTGCGGCCTGGCGGACAAGTATGGCGCGCTGGTGATGGTGGACGATTCGCACGCCGTGGGCTTTATGGGCAAGCACGGACGCGGCACTCCGGAACACTGCGAAGTGGAAGGCCGCGTGGACATCATCACGGGAACGCTGGGCAAGGCGCTCGGCGGCGCGAGCGG
>JBAUWE010000229.1:0-18598 GCA_049583595.1 Terriglobia bacterium | reverse complement strand
TGGTGACCTCGCTTGAAACCGCGCAGAAGCTGGGCAAAAAGCCCCTGGCGCGGATTGTGGCGCAGTCGGTGAGCGGCGTGGAGCCGCGCTGGGTGATGATGGCTCCGGTGAGCGCCGTGCAATCGCTTTTGGAAAAAACCGGCTGGAAAATTGCAGACGTTGACCTGGTGGAACTGAACGAGGCTTTTGCCGTGCAGGCCGTGGCCGTCGCGGAGCAACTGGGTCTCGATCCGCAAAAGACCAACGTGAACGGCGGCGCGGTGGCGTTGGGGCATCCCATCGGTGCATCCGGCACGCGCATTCTGGTGGATTTGCTCTACGAAATGCAACGCCGCAACGCGCGCCGTGGAATTGCGGCGCTGTGTCTGGGCGGCGGCAACGCCGTGGCGCTGGCCGTGGAGAGAGAACCGGGGCAGGCCGGTTCGGCGAACGCTCCGGCGGGGGGGAAGGCTTGAACATCCGCCTGGCTGGAGTGGTGGGCGCCGGGACCATGGGCCACGGAATCGCCCAGGTGCTGGTTTGCAACGGATATTCGGTGGTTCTGCATGACACCACGCAGGAGCTGGTGGGGCGCGGCGCGGAAAAGATTACTCGCGGGCTCTCGCGCGATCTTGAAAAGGGCCGGTTGACTGTGGGCGAAAGGCAGCAGGCCGAAAGCCGCCTGAAGACGACGGTCCATCTCTCAGACCTTGCCGCCGCCGATGTTGTGATTGAGGCGGTTACCGAGAAGTTTGAGGTCAAGGCGGCGGTGTTCCGCGCGCTTGACGCCCTCTGCCGCCCGGAAGCGCTTTTTGCCAGCAACACTTCTTCGATCTCCATCACGCGCCTTGCGGGCGTGACCGGGCGCCCGGCGCAGTTTGTGGGGCTGCACTTTTTCAATCCCGTTCCGGTGATGAAACTGGTGGAAGTGGTTCCCGGGCTGGACACCGCGGAAGAAACAATCGCGGCGGCGGAGCAGATTGCAACCTCGGTGGGCAAAACGCCCATCCGCGCCAGGGACTTTCCAGGGTTTGTTTCAAACCGGCTGCTGATGCCTATGATCAATGAAGCGGTCTATGCCGTGATGGAAGGCGTGGCGGCGCCGGAAGGGGTGGACGGAGTGATGAAGCTGGGCATGAACCATCCGATGGGGCCGCTGGAGCTGGCCGACCTGATCGGCCTGGACGTGTGCCTGGACATTATGAAGGTGCTTTACGAGGGATTTCGCGATTCAAAGTACAGGCCATGCCCGCTGCTGGAAAGAATGGTGGAAGCGGGCCGGCTGGGGCGTAAATCCGGGAGGGGGTTCTATCAATACGCGAAGGCGTAGCCCAAAGCAGAGCCAGCGCAGGTCCCACGAAGAGACACAGCGGGGACAACCCGCTACTGCGCAAAACTTATCGCGCACGCCAGCAGGACAAAGGGAGGATGCCGGTATGCCAGAAGAACGAACAACAGAGCGAATGAAGGCCATTGAAGTGGCCCTGACTCAGATCGAAAAGCAGTTTGGAAAGGGATCCATCATGCGCCTGGGTTCAAAACAAGCCCTGGTGCCCGTGGATGTGATTCCCACCGGGGCGCTTTCACTGGACGCCGCGCTGGGCGTGGGAGGCGTTCCGCGGGGCCGCGTGGTGGAAGTCTTCGGCCCGGAAGCCAGCGGAAAGACCACCCTGGCCCTGCACCTGGTGGCGGAGGCGCAGAAGCGCGGCGGGATGGCCGCCTTTGTGGACGCCGAACACGCGCTGGACGCCAAATACGCCAACCGCCTGGGCGTGGACGTGGACAACCTGCTGGTTTCGCAACCCGATTACGGCGAGCAAGCCCTGGAGATTGCCGAAGCCCTGGTGCGCTCAAACGCCATCGACATTGTGGTGATTGATTCTGTGGCCGCGCTGGTTCCGCGCGCGGAACTGGAAGGCGACATGGGCGATTCCATGCCCGGCCTCCAGGCCCGGCTGATGTCGCAGGCTCTGCGCAAGCTGACGGCATTGGTTTCAAGATCCAAGACCTGTCTCGTCTTCATCAACCAGATTCGGGAAAAGATCGGGGTGATGTTCGGCAGCCCGGAAACCACCACCGGCGGCCGCGCCCTGAAGTTTTATTCCTCGGTGCGGCTCGACGTGCGCCGCATCGCCGCCATCAAGGACGCTGACAAGGTGGTGGGCAATCGGACCCGTGTGAAGGTGGTGAAAAACAAGATGGCGCCGCCTTTCCGGGAAGCCGAATTTGACATCCTTTATGGCGAAGGAATATCGAAAGAAGGCGATCTGATCGACCTCGCCGTAGGATTGAACTTGATTGAGAAGAGCGGTTCATGGTATTCCTTTGCGGGTGAGCGGATTGGACAGGGAAGGGAAAATGTCCGCCAATTTCTGCTGCAGAACCCGGACGTTTACGGGAAGATCGAAGCAGACCTGCGCAAGGCTCTGAATCTGCCGGGGCCGAAGGAGGATGCCGAGCCCGCAGAAATGGGAACGGCAAAAAGCAAGAAGTGATCTCGCCTGCAAGCGGCTTTCGTTTCAGAATCCTGAAGAGTTGACGATGGAATCTGTAGACGGTGCGCCAGGACCGCCAGGGAGAGGGTAACTGTGTACACTGGAAGCACATCGAAGGAGACCTGACCTGTCTTGAAGAAGAGACTCGCTGTTCTGGCTGTTGTCCTGATAGGCTTGATGGGATTCGACCTTCTTCCTGGGGGAGCGCTCCCGCAGGGGCTGGCAGCACCGCAGCACGCGGTTACCCGGCGGACACGAACCCGTCGGCGCGTTCGCCACACAAGGCGGCGGCATGTCCGCAGGCGTTGGAACCCGTGGCGCGTCAGTTCTTACGACCGCGATCCCGGCCTCGGTGACAATACGGAAGGCGAGGATCCGGCCGTGCGCCAGGCCGCGCTCCAGGCGCTGGGCCACCTGAATGGAAGTATCGTGGTGGTCGATCCGAACGATGGCCGGGTCCTCACCGTCGTCAATCAGAAGCTGGCCTTCAGCGGGGCTTACCGCCCCTGCTCCACTTTCAAACCCATTGTCGCACTGGCCGCATTGAAGCACGGCATCATTACGCCGCGCACAAAAATTTACGTCAGCCGCCACCGGACGATGGACCTGACCGACGCGCTGGCGCATTCGAACAACAAATACTT
Organism: Terriglobia bacterium; assembly: GCA_049583595.1. GTDB lineage: Bacteria > Acidobacteriota > Terriglobia > UBA7540 > UBA7540 > SCRD01. The sequence continues at coordinate 15,480 of JBAUWE010000229.1, read as the reverse complement.
CTACAAGCTCGGAAGGATGGTTGGCTTCCCGCTGCTGGCCCGTTACGCTCATGAATTCGGCCTGGGGCAGAAAGCAGGCCTGGACATTCCGGGAGACCTGCCCGGAGAATTTCCCACCGCCGCGCCCACTGACGGAGAGGTGGGGTATCTGGCCTATCTGGGCAAAGGGATTGAAGTGACGCCCCTGCAATGGGCCGCCGTCGCTTCAGCCATCGCCAACGGCGGAACGCTTTACTACCTGCAATACCCTCGAACGCGAGAGCAGATGGAGAACTTCCGGCCGAAGATCCGGCGCCAGCTGACCAATCTGCAGGCGCAGATTCCCGACGTGAGGGCAGGCATGGCCGCTGCGGTGAGCTACGGCACGGCCCGCCAGGCCAGTGACGGCGCCCTGCAAATCCTGGGAAAGACGGGAACCTGCAGTGAGGACGGCGCGAGGCTGGGGTGGTTTCTTTCCTACTCTGATTCGCGGCCCCAATACGTGGTGGTGGTGCTGTTGCGAGGCGGCCGGCAGATGTACGGTCCCCACGCCGCCGAAGTTGCAGGACGGCTTTATAAGGACCTGCAACAGCCCGGCCCCAATGAAGACCAGGAAACCAAAGCTGCGCTCGGGGAATAATCTTTCAAGCGGGATGGGAATTCCGGGACGGTTGCTCCGCGCGGGGTGAGAATGGGTTTCCCTCCCCGTCTGTTATTCCGAGCGCGGCGAGGAATCTGCTGCCTCTTTCCAAACCCGGAAACAGCAGATCCTTCGCCTGGCTCAGGATGACGTTGCGCCAAGGGCCGTCCGGCAGCCTCCGTGGATCCGAAGGCCGCAGTCCAGCCGGCGCAGAACTTCCGCGCGTTCGGCTAGGCCTTGGGCTCAACGTTGCCCGCGTGCAGGCCGCATTCCTTCCGGGTTTGATCTTCCCACCACCAGCGGCCTTCGCGTTCGTGCTGGCCCGGAAGCACCGGCTTGGTGCAGGGCTCGCAGCCGATGGAAATAAAACCCTTCTCGTGCAGCGGATTGAAGGGAACGTTGTTTTCGCGGATGTAGCTCCAGACCTGTTGGGAACTCCAGTTGGCCAGAGGATTGAACTTGATGAGTTCACGGCCAGGCTGGGAGAAGACGGGATCAACTTCAACCACAGCCACCTGCGCGCGTGTGGAAGGGCTCTGATCGCGCCGCTGTCCGGTGACCCACGCATCAAAAGTTCCCAGCGCCCTCTTGAGCGGCTCAACCTTGCGAACCCCGCAGCACTCCTTGTGGCCGTCCCGGTAAAAAGAGAACAGACCTTTTTCCTTGACCAATTCTTGCACCGCGTCCACCTGCGGGAAGAAGAGCTCAACCGGAATCCCGTAATGCTCACGCACCTTGTCGATAAACTGGTAGGTTTCAGAATGCAGCCTGCCCGTATCGAGCGAAAAAACCCGGAAGTCGCCGCCGACTTTCGACGCCAGGTCGATCAGCACCACGTCTTCAGCCCCACTGAAGCTGATGCCAAGGCCCCCCGAATATCTTTCCAGCGCGAACTTGAGGATCTCGCTCGGATGAGCCTCGGCCAGTGAATTTGCAATTTCAGTTATATCGATCGTTTCAAGTTCCATAATTTCCTTTCGTTCGTTTCAGAGTGAGATAACCGGAAGGCCTCGCCCCGCGCCCCATTAGCCGACGAGTAAACGCGCCCCCAGTGAAAAGTAGAGAATGCTGAACAGCCAGGTGATGTAACGCTCCGGAATGCGGCGGGAAAGCCGGCTTCCGATGATGACTCCCGGCACTTCGCCGGCCACCAGCAGAAGAAACAGGCTGGCGTTGAAATTTCCCATCCTCCAGTGCAGCGACCCGGCCAGCGCCGTGGTCACCAGCCCGAACAGGATGTCGGTCCCCACCAGGCTGCCCAGCGGCAGGGGAACCAGCACCAGCAAAGCGATCATCAGCAGGCTTCCACTGCCCACCGAGGTCATGGAAACCAGGAAGCCCACCACGGCGCCCACGGCCGCCAGCTTGCCGCCGCCGTTCAAGAAACTGAGATTTGAAGAATCGGATGCCGCCGCCTGCTGCTTGCCTCGCAGGAAGGGCAGGAAGAACGACACCCCAAAAAGCGTCAGGCCCAGCAGGATCTTCAACGCGTGGTCCAACTGGGCTTCCGACATCCAGCCTTTCAGGGAATGAATAAACAGGATGCCCGCCACGGAACCGGGAACGCTTCCTGCCAGCAGATATCCGGCCAGGTTCCACCGCACCTGTCCCAGCTTGCGATGCTCAACCACGCCCGCCAGCTTGGTGACGGCGCCGCTCATCAGGTCCGTGCCAATCACCGTCAGGGCGCTGAACGGCGTCAGCAGCAAAAGCAGCGGCGTCAGGATAACGCCCGCGCCCGTTCCTGTGAGGCCGACCAGGATGCCGGTGATGAAAGCAAGCAGACTGACTAGCATGCCGCCCCCTGCTGGATTTGCTGCTGGCCAAAGGCCTGGTGCAGCACCGCCGCCACTTCAGGCCGCGTGAATTCCGGCGGCAACTGTCCGCCTTCCCGCAGCACGTTCCGCACCTGAGTGCCGCTCAGCATCACGCGAGACTGCTTGTCGTGGCCGCAGGTTTTTTGCGAGGCCATGCCCAGGCACTCGCGGCAATAAAAGGTGTGTTCAAAGAAGAGCGGCGCGATGCCCAACTCGTCGGAGCCGAACTCGGTGAAGATCTTCTGGGCGTCGTAGGGACCGTAGTAATTCCCCACCCCGGCATGATCGCGTCCCACGATGAAGTGCGTGCAGCCAAAGTTCTTGCGGATCAGGGCGTGGAAAATGGCTTCGCGCGGGCCGGCGTAGCGCATGGAAGCGGGGTTCAAAGCCAGCAGCGCGCGGTCGCGCGGATAGTAGTTCTCCAGCAGAACTTCGTAGCAGCGCAGGCGGACTTCCAGGCTGATGTCGTCGGACTTTGTCTCGCCCGCAATCGGGTGCAGCAGCAGCCCGTCCACGATTTCCAGCGCCGCTTTCTGGATGTATTCGTGCGCGCGGTGAACGGGGTTGCGCGTCTGGAAGCCCACCACGGTGTTCCATCCGCGCTCGGCAAAAATCCGCCGCGTGTCCGCGGGGTCCAGCCGGTATTTCGAATGCGTCTCCGAGTTCGGCCGGCGGAAAACTTCCACCGGGCCGCCGACGATCCAGTCGCCCCGCGAAGCCACGTAGCGGGCGCCCGGATGGTCGTCATTGGCCGTGCGAAATACCGCCACGGCCTCGGCTTCGCGGTCATAACGGAACACATCCTGGATTTCCAGAACGGCCAGCAGCTTGCCGCTGGGGTCTGCCAGGGCGGCGCGCGAAACCTTTTTCAGGCTGTCAGCGGTGTCCTTGTCGACAGCCAGCGTCACCGGCAGCGTCCAGGGCAGGCCGTTGGCCAGGCGTTTGTCATGGATGACACGGGTGTAATCCGCGCTTCCCATAAAGCCTTCGAGCGGGCTGAAGGCGCCGATGGCCAGCATCTCCAGGTCTGAAACTTCAAAGGGATTCAGTGGGATCACGGGCAGCTCGCGCGCTTCCGCTTCCAGCGCCGCGGCCTTTTCGCCGCTTGCCAATCGACTGACGAGCCGTCCTCCGTGGGGTTCAAGCATTTTCGTGTTCTCTCCTTCAGCATCCAGATGCTGGATCGCGCTGCTCGTGCCTGTTCCGGGACCGCCCCAAAACGAAAACGCCCGCTGACGTTTGGTCCGTCAGCGGGCGTCCGTTAACAATTACTGCTGGAAGTTCGAATTACAAGTCGTTAATTTCCAGCCACACGGCGCCCTCCAACGGAACATGTACAACAACACATACACATCCGCTGTGCGCAGGTGACTTTAACCGACTTGGTCATCGAGACTGCCATATATGAATATGAAACCTCCAAATTCTATCAACCACCTCAATCCGTGTCAATACCTTTTAAGAGCCACCACAGGCACTCAAGTTGGGGCGGCCGATTACGGGTCAGAGAAGCCTGCCGTGGGACAGACCGCTGGAATGCTCTTTCCTTACATAGACCCGCCCGGCGCCGCGCCTGGATTTGTCACGAATAGTTCACCCCTATGTCACAAATGCTTAACTTTCCCTCCGTATGATTCGAGTTTGGCCAGACAACTGGGGGCGTTGTTCCGGCGGCATTTATATGGACCCTGCCCTATTGCACCTGATAACCCGCAATCCTTTGTTACCGCTGATGGTTTCGGGCTGAAGTCTTTTTTTTGTCGGAGGGTTGGCAGGTAGGCACTCGGCGTCCTGATTTTTTATTCCCTCAATGAGCCGAAACTGCTCCTGCCGTCTTGGGTCCGGGCGGGGTGCCATCACCCGCCCTTTCTAATCTCATTTTCGTAACTCTCATAATTGAGGAGGATTTTTGTGTATATAAGAAGAACGATAAGGCTATTCCTGATCGTCATAAGTTGTGCACTGGCGGCCATGGCGCAGCAGACATCCGGCGTCCAGGGACGAGCACTGGACCCATCCGGCGCTGCCATTCCCGGGGCCACGGTCACCATCACCAACACTTCCTCCGGCACCGTCACCGGTACCACCACCGACGCCCAGGGAAACTTCCAGGTGGATGGCCTGGCGGCCGGCCGTTACGTAGTGACAGTCAAGGAACTCAATTTCAAGACCTACCGTGAACAGATCGCTCTGAGGTCGGGACAGCAAGCCACGGTCAGCCCCAGACTGGAGGTTCGTGCCGCCACGCAATCGGTGGAAGTTCACGCCAGCGCGGTGCCGGGCGCTACGCTCCAGCCGTCGCAGCAAGAAATCCTTAAATCAAACCAGACCATCCGGGTGCTTGGCCGCAGGCAGATGGACGCCGTCGGCCCGCTTGCCGGAGCTTCGCAGGTCATCTCCATGGCGCCGGGAGCCAACGTTGTCAGTTACGGCAGCACCGGGCAGCAGAAAGCCACCATCGCCATTAACGGCGTCAACCAGGGATGGGGCGGCTACGGCGGTTACACCTACCCCGGGTCACTGGGGGTCACGCTTGACGGCATCCCGATCGTTGATGCGGGCAGCGGTTTGTGGCCGTCCGCTTCGCTTCCCCAAACCAATATGTTCCAGAACACCAGCGTCACTTACGGCCCGGGCGACCCCGTCAACCGCTTTTACACCGACGTGGGCGGATCGGTCGAGTTCACGCCTGTGCAGCCCGCTTCCAGAGCACACGTGGACGGCACCTTGAGCTTCGGCAGCTACAGCCAGAAAAACCTGGAGCTCAATATACTCACCGGCCTCTACCACGGCTGGTCCACCGTGGTGTCCGGCGGTATCGGTAAAGGCGATAGCTTCCGCTCAGCTCAGGACGGCTTTGCAAACCCTGGGAAAGACGGTGCTATCTATGCCAAGACCACAAAATCCTTCCAGACCGGCATCTTTTCCGTGGGCGGCTATTTTGCGAGAGCCGGCGCCTACCGCGCCCAGATCATTCCGACGACGGATGTGCCAGGCCTCACCGTTAATGGACTTGATGCGCCGAACGCCCCGATCTACAGCCAGACAACGTCGGGCTTTTACAGCACCCTGCCCTACAGCAGCTATAACAAGTATGACGTCAACGAGCTGGGCATGCTCTACGCCAAGGAAACGTTCCTGTTGAGCAACACGACAGGCGTACAGAACAACACCTGGTACACGCACGAATTCCGCCTGCACGAGCGGACGAACGACGTGTATGTCCCCTCCGACGCGCAAGCCCAGGAATGGAACAACCCGCACCACAATACGATCGGCGACCAGTTGGTGGTGAGCGAGAACCTTCCTTACAACAAGGTTTCAGAGGGCGGTTATTTCGTCCACGACATTTACAACAGCCGCAACAACTTCTTTAATCCCACTTACGGCGGCAACGGCCCAAGCCAGATCGTCAACATCGGAGGCAAGATCCGCTCTTCCTACTTTATCCAGGACAATTTCGCAGCCTTTATTCAGGATGACTTTCATCCGGTACGATGGTTGCACATCACTCCGGGCGTTCGGTTTGATCGCTATATGACCAACTATTATTCCGGCACGCTCCAGGACTTTACTTTTCTTCCCGGGGTTGTGCTCAGCGCCCACTGCCCTGAGACGGGTACCTCGACGGACGGCAACACGAACAACCAGGGCGCTTCCTGCGGCAATCACCAGGCCCGCACCGCCGTCGAACCTTCCATCAACGCGGCGGCCGATGTGAGGCCCTGGCTGACGCTCTACGGCGGCTATGTGAAAACCTACCGCTCACCCTCGCTCGGCGGCGGCGGCGGTATTTTCCAGAGCAAGGATGCCAACAAGTATTACATCCTCGCCAGCGGAGCCTATTCCCAGGCGGGCTTTAAGGCGCATTTCGCCCGGCTGGGCGGCATCAAGAACGTGCTGTTCGGCGCTGCCTACTATCACCTGAATTACTCCAATGAACAGTTGTCGGTTGAGCTCGGCAACGGCAACGTCATCAATACCAGCGGCAGCTCCACCTATAACGGGGTCAACGCTTATTTTGATATCGACCCGCTCTCAGGTCTGCACATGTTTACCAACCTGAATGGTGAAGGCGCAAGTTACTCGCAGTTCGTGAGTGGTGGTGTTGAGTTTGCCGGGCTGCCCGTGCCTTACGTTCCGGCGGAAACCTGGAACACCGGGGCGTACTACGTCGTGGCGCCGCACGAGCGTACGCTATTCGAACCTCGGTTCTGGTTCCAGTTTGTTGGACCGCAGCACTACTTTGACAACTGCGGTCTAGTGAACGGGGCTTGCACCACGGCGGTGCCCAGCAACCAGAACATGCCCTCGTACGAAACGGCCAACCTCTCGTTCAATGTGCCGCTGAACAAGCATCTGGCCCTGAACCTCAACATGCTCAACCTGTTCAACCAGAAATACAACGCCTACGAGTACATTTCCTCCGGCGGATACTATGGAACGTCGACCGGCGGGTACACGTTCGCCTATCCTGGCCAACCCTTCACCGTTTACGGCAGTGTCCGTTTTTCTTTCTGACGCAGACGGGCTGAATATAACCCTTCAAACTATGACGCCGCGGCATCCGAAAGGGGCCGCGGCGTTTTTGAATTCATAAAGAGAGGTGTTCCAAGTGACTTGGCGCCCGAACGGAGCTTAACCGCGCGCCTGGTCGACCAGTTCGCTCAAGCCTGAAAGCGAGGTGATGCGCGGGCAGGTGGCGTCAGGATAGGCGCCCACCCAGTCGATCAGGATTCCGCGCAGGCCGGCCAGTTCCGCGCCGCCAACGTCGGTGGGATAAGTGTCGCCCACGTAAATCGCTTCGTCGGGCTTGAATCCGGAGCGTTCCAAGGCAATCTGGAAGATTTCGGGGTGCGGCTTTTCAACGCCCACAACCGAAGAGTCGATCACAAATTCCAGGTACTCGTCGAGGCCCACACGCTGAAGCTCGCCTTCCACGCTGCCGTCGGAATTCGAGATCACCGCCAGATAATACCCCGCCGCCTTCAATTCCTTCAGAGCCGGAACGGTATCCGGCAAAACTTTTGACCAGGTGTGGATATCGCGAAATCCCGCGATCACCCTTTCGATGGCTGCCGCGCGGGTTTCCGCCGGGCCGTCAAGAAGTTCCGACAAGGCACTGAGGTATTGTTCCCAATAAACATTGTTGCTGGTTCGCGGCACGCGCCCTTCGCGGATCTGCGGCCAGAGCACTTCATCCAGCTTCTTTTTGCCTTCGCGCTCGGCCTGATGGAACTGCTCGGGGCGCATGGGAAATCCGGCCGCCTCCAGCTCCTGCGCAAGCCTCTCAACCTGCGGAAACAGCAGGGTATTCCCTGCATCCAGAAAAATAGCGCGTACGGGTGTGCTCATGGAGTCGTATTCCTTTTCGAGTCGGGCGCCCCGGTCTGTATTTTGCGGTTACGCCGCCATCACCTGCCGAATTTGCCCCAGCAGGCTTTGCTTTTCATCTTCCGGCAGAAAGGCGGCGCGCGCAGCGTTTTCGCAAAGCCCGGCCAGCTGCCCGGGGGAAAGCGAAAACGCCCTGGCGGCCTTCGTGAATTCCTGCGCGATGGAAGTCCCAAACAGTCCCGGATCGTCCGAATTGAGAGTCATGGTCACGCCGGCATCCAGAAAAGCCGGCAGCGGATAGTCACGAAACTCCGGGACCAGGCCGATGGAAGCGTTGCTGCCGGGACAGCCCTCCAGGGGAATGCCGCGGTCGCGCAGCAACGCCATCACCTCCGGGTCGCGCGCGGCGGCCAGGCCGTGGCCAATCCGTTCCACCTTGAGCAGTTCAACCGCTTCGCGGACGCTTTCCGGGCCCACCGTTTCTCCCGCGTGGGCCAGGGTGTGCAGGCCGCAATCGCGGGCCTCGCGGTAGACGTCTGCGAAAAGGCCCGCGGGGCCGCGCTCTTCATCGCCGCCCAGACCGAACGCCACCACACCCTCCGGGCGATAGCGGCTGGCCCATTGCAGCACCGACCGGGCATGACCGGCGCCGAACTGCCGGACGGCGTCAAAAATCCAGTTGACCTGCATGCCCAGGCGCGCTCCCGCTTCAAGCGAAGCGGCGCGAACGGCTTCATACACCGGGTCGAGCTGCTGCCGCTTCCAGAGCACCACGCCCGCCGCCAGCGTGATCTCTGCATACTTCACGTTCTGCTCCGCCAGCCATTCCATCAGGCGGACGGTGGCCAGCGCATAATCTTTCGGGGTCTCGAGCAGCAGCACCACAAACTTGAAGGCCTCAATAAAATCCGCGAAGTTCGCGTAGCGATATTCATTCTGCTCCCGCTCCCGGATCCACTGCTCGACTTTGCTCTCCATCCCGTCCCTGCCGCGGGAAAGTTCCCGCAGCGTATCGGGCCTCAGGCTCCCCTCCAGGTGCAGATGCAGTTCCACCTTGGGCAGTTTGGCAATGAAATCTTCAGAGAGCGGCATGGAGGGTTTCCTTCGAGGACGGCGGGGCCGCTACCGCGAGGCGGCCGGCCTGCAGGGGAGGGTCCTGCCGGCGCGCTTTACCGCCCGGGCAATTCAGGACGGCCGGCGTTGACCCAGGCGCTGTACCAATAGGAACCGATATCGTGCGCCGCCTCGCTGATCTCCTTCATCGCGGTTGACCCCACGCGCGAATAGAAGGCGTCAAAGTACGCGTCGGTGTAGCCCGGCAGGTGGTCCAGGGCCAGAAGATCAGCCAGAATAATCTGGTCCCCCCACGTGTGGGCCTCCAGCACCATTTGGAAGGCGTGCTCCGTGGGATCGATGACCTTGACGGCGTTGTCGGGCCGGAACATGAAAAAGTGCGAATAGCGCTCCACCAGCTCGTTCCCAAAGCGCATCCCCAGCCCGGTCTGCCCGGTCAGCTGCCCGTCATAATTTTGCGTCGTATGCATCGGGTCGTGAGCGTCCGCCACGTAGAAAGCGAGCGCCGCGCCATCCAGCTTCACCTGCTCCCAATGCCGCGCCCGGAAGTCGTTGGTCAGCTTCAGACTGTATTCTCCAACCTGCCAGGGCAGCACGCCGTTGCGTGTGATGTGCCTCAGCCCAAACTTCTTGACGGCCACCTTGTAGGAGTGAAGAAGGTCGAGATAGGGGAACGTCCCATACTTGTCGAGAAAAACGTAATGCCGCATCCGCTCGTAGCGGTCCTTCTTAATCCATGCTTCAGGATCGTTGGCATGCTTGAGGATGAAGTTACGGTTTGACTGGAAGTAGTTGCGCAAATTCGGGGGAAGCGTGCCGATGGCCCAGTCGTCCGCCAGCCGGTGGGCCCGAGGTCCCCAGGCCAATGCAGACAGGGGCGAGGCCAGCACAACAGCCGCCAGCGCAAGAAACCCCACCAGCCTCCGAACGCCGTCCCTTTGACGGCCCGCGGCGGCCCTGCGAAATGCGTGCTCGACCTTCATCCTTTGTGGTTTTGGCGACATCGATTGCACAACCGTCACTATTTTACAGCATGCCACGGCGCTTTTGTCTGTTCTCCGTGTTCAGAATGACTTGCCGGCTTCATCCTGCCTGCCCGGCGTTCCCCGGGTCCCTGCGGGCAAACTCGCTGTGGAAGCGGCTGTAAGTGAAGTAAATGACCAGCCCGATGACCAGCCAGACGAAAAACCGCAACCAGGTTTCCACCGGCAGGCTGGCCATCAGAATCAGGCAACAGGCCACCGAGGCAAAGGGAATCAAGGGAACCCAGGGAACGCGAAAGGCCCGCCGGCGCTCGGGCTGCGTCCGCCGCAGCACCAGGACGCCCAGCGACACCAGCAGGAAAGCAAACAGCGTTCCGATATTGGAAAGATCGGCCAGCGTCCCGATGTTGAAAATGCCGGCCGGAATGGCGACAAACAGTCCCGCCGTCCAGGTGCTGACGTGGGGCGTGCGAAACTTCTTGTGGACCTTTGAAAACGCCTTGGGCAGCAGGCCGTCGCGCGACATGGCGAACCACACGCGCGCCTGCCCCAGCTGAAAAACCAGCAGCGAACTCAGCATGCCCGTCAGCGCCCCGATGGTGACCCAGCGCTCCACCCGGTGCAGCCCGATGGCGGCCAGCGCGTTGGCCACCGGAGCGGCGTTGCGCAGCGTCTGCCAGTTCTGGATTCCCGTCAGCACAATTGCCACCGTGCAGTAAAGGACGGTGCACACAATCAGGGAGGCGATGATGCCGAACGGAACGTCTTTCTGGGGATTGCGGCACTCTTCGGCCGCGGTGGAAACGGAATCGAACCCGATGTAGGTGAAAAAGACAATCGCCCCGCCCGTCAGCACGCCCTGGAAACCGTTGGGCATGAACGGCGTCCAGTTGGAAGGCTGCACGTGCCCGGAAGCCCAGATGACGAAGATCATGATGGCGATAATCTTGACCCCCACCATGAAGTTGTTGGCGCCGGCGCTCTCCCGGATGCCCACCACCAGAATCACGGTGAGTATCATCACCACCACAAAGCCCGGCAGGTTGAAATACGATCCGGTGAAATGGAGGGAAGAATCGAGCATGGGCTGGGAGAGTCTGGCGGGCAGGCTGAGCCCGAAGTTGTGGAGCAGGCTGTCAAAATAGGCGGAGTAGCCGACGGCCACGGCCATGTTGCTGACCGCGTATTCCAGGATCAGGTCCCAGCCGATGATCCAGGCCACCAGCTCGCCCAGCGTCGCGTAGGTGTAGGTGTAGGCGCTGCCGGCGATGGGTATCATCGAGGCCAGCTCCGCGTAGCACAGCCCCGCCAGCCCGCAGGCCACCGCCACCAGGAAAAATGACAGCGCGATGGCCGGACCCGCGCCGGGCCGTCCCGCCGTGCCGATGGCGTGCTCGCCGTGCAACAGGACGCTGAGCAGCGGCGCCTTCAGCAGCGAGTGGACCTCCAGGCTTTCGCCGGCCGCCGCCGTTCCCGTCAGCACAAAGATGCCGGCGCCGATGATGGCTCCGACTCCCAGGGCCGTCAGCGACCACGGGCCCAGCGTCTTGCGAAGCCGGTGTTCGGGCGCTTCGGCGTCCGCAAGCAGCTTGTCGATGCTCTTGGTGCGAAGGAATTGTGAGGCCAAAGCACTCCTTTGGATCTGCGGCCAGAGGTGTTGGGACGGCGGCAGATACCCGTCGTCTTCGCCGTACCTGAAACCCGGCAGCGCCCACAGAGCGCCGGTGCAGCAGCAGCCAAACCTTTCGCCGGCCGCCGCTGCTCACTCGCCGGGATGGCCGCCTACCGCTTGCCCACCGCCGGACCACGCTTCTTCACTTTGGGTTTGTGCGAGCCCCGCGGCTCGGTCTGCTTGGGTTTGGGCGGTTGCTTCTTGCGCGCCGCTCGCTTCAGTTTTTTCCGTTCTGCTTTGTCTTTCGCTGACTTTGTATTCACTTGTTCGTCTCCTGCTTCAATTTTTCAAGGGTTTCCTGCCGCTTCGTCCTCATCAATCGTCCGCCCCTTGGGGCCGGGCGTTCGAGTGTTCGACGGCCTTGAGGGCGGTCATCAGTTCCTCCGGGCCTTTCCATCCCACAATTTCGCGGATGATGAGCCCCTGGCTGTCGATGACAAACACCGTGGGAATAAAGTGTACGACAAACTTCTTGAAAAGCGTTCTCTTGCCGTCCATCAGTGCCGTAAAGCCATAGTTCTTGTCCTTCAGGAAATTTCTGATCGTCGCCCTGTTTTCATCGTCCACGGCGAGGACAACCACGTCCTTGCGCTCCTCAAAAATTTTCTGAAGGGTCGGCAACTCTTTCTTGCAGGGCGCGCACCACGTGGCCCAAAAGCTCAGCAGCACGGTCTTTCCTTGAAAATCACTGAGGCTGACCGTTCTTCCCTCAACGTCCTCCAGCGTGAAATCAGTCGCCGGGGCCCCCGCGAATCCTTCCCGGATACCCGGCAGATTCAAGGCCATCACCTGCTCGGAACCCGCGGGAGGCGTAAACGTGAAAAAGTCCGGAGGATGGCTGGCATGAACGCCGATGGCCCTGAAACGAATGTAGGCGCTGACGAGAGACCGCCTTTCCGCCCCGGCAATGGCCTGGACCGACTTCTCCTGCAACACCAGATAACTGGACTGGTCAATCCACAGCTGGTCGGTCAGGTTCCGCAGATGGAAAACGATCCGGTAGCACGGGGTTTTCCTGCCCTGGAACTCCACCGCCTCCTCGCCCTCCAATGTGGCCTGTTCTCCAACCTGCCAAAGCTTTACATAGCGGCCAACCAGCAGATCCTCAATCTGGCCCAGCAGGTCGGTCGGGATGGGGGCGCGTCCTGGCGTTACTGGGCCGGCAACCGCCGGGACCTGCTTCCGTTCCGTGTACTTCTTCTTGCGGTAAGCATAATGCCACGTTGTCTTGCCGTCGTTGACAATCAGAATATTTGGCCCTTCGCCGGTCAGGCTCATTCGCACACGCCCCTGGCCGTCAGCATCCAGAGTCATGACCTTACTCTGGGAGGCGCCAGAGCGGGACCTCAGGTAAATGTCCTGCCGGACCGCCTCGATGTGGTAGTTCTGAAGATGGCTGTAAACAGAGCCCATCTTGCGCAGAATGTCGCCCGGCCTGGGCGTTGCTGCCCAGGCCGTCGGCGCCGCCAGCAGCCATGCGACCGAACAGGCTGCTGAGATCCGGAGCGCATGGGCCCACTTCCGGGCCTTCCCCGCAGAAAGCGCATCCTGCCTGCTGAAGGCTGCCCGGTCCGCCATTGGTTCACCTTCCACTGCCTGGTTCCATGGGCCTTAGATTTTTTCCAGGGAGGCGTAGCGTTCCACCAGCTTCTTGCGGCCGTAGCCGGGAAAGCTGACGGTCAGCTTGGTGTCTTCGCCTTCGCCTTCAGACGCCAGCACCGTCCCCACTCCATACTTGGGGTGCCGCACTTTGGAGCCCTGCCGCCAACGCGCCGGCGCCGCCGGCCGGGAGCGCGGAATCGCAGGCCGCGAATCTGCAGGCTGCCCGCCGCGCCCGCGCTCGGAAAAAAACCTTTCCACACCCTCGACGGAGTTGACGGCGTTTCCCCAGGTGGTGCGGGGCCTGGAAGCAAACATCGTAACATTCAGCGGCTCAAGAAGCTCTTGCGGAATCTCGCCCAGGAAGCGTGAAGGCCGCGTGCCCTCCTGCGACTGGCGGCCGTAAATCCGGCGTTCGCGCACCCAGGTGAGAAACAGGCGGTCCTTGGCGCGCGTCATGCCCACGTAACACAGCCTGCGCTCTTCTTCCAGCGCGGCGTCATCGTCGGCCGAAAGCTTGTGCGGAAATAATCCTTCTTCCATACCCGCCAGGAAAACTACATTGAACTCCAGCCCCTTGGCGCTGTGCAGCGTCATCAGCGTCACGCGGGCGCGCTCATCATAATTGTCGGCGTCTGAAACCAGCGCGGCATGGTCCAGGAACTCGGCCAGCCGCTCGCCCCGCTCTTCGGCTTCCGCCGCCGCGTTCACCAGTTCGCGCAGGTTCTCAACGCGGCTCTCGGCCGCCGGGTTGTTCTCGGCGTCCAGGATTTCCACGTAATGTGTGTGGTCAAGAATGGCGCGGAAGAATTCGCTGAGCGAAAGCTTCTCGCGGTCGGCGGCCAGGCCGGTGATCAGCGCATGGAAACCCTCCAGCGCTTTCCGCGCCCGGCTGGACAGCATGTCAGGGCGGGCGGCCAGCGCCCGTTCCAGCGCCTCCCAAAGTGGCAGTTCGCGCTCTGCAGACAGGACCTGCAATTGCTCCACGGTGGTGGCTCCAATGCCCCGCGGCGGCGTATTGATAATGCGCTGCATGGCGGAAGAGTCGCGCAGGTTGTTGGCCAGGCGCGCATAGGCCAGCGCGTCCTTGATTTCCGAGCGGTCATAGAAACTGGTGCCGCCCACCACGCGGTACTCGATGCGGCTCCGGCGCAGCGCTTCTTCCAGGGCACGCGACTGCGCGTTGGTGCGGAACAGCACGCCCACGCTTTCCACCGAGTCATTGCCGAGGGCCTTTGAAATCTCGTTGGCCACAAACCATCCCTCTTCGTCGGCATTGCTCGCTTCGTAAAGTCCCACGCGGAATCCCGCGCCGCGGTCGGTTCGCAGGGATTTTCCCTTGCGCGCGACGTTGTGGCTCACCACCGCCGTGGCCGCGTCCAGAATCATCTGCGTCGAGCGGTAATTCTGTTCCAGGCGGATCATGGCGGTGCCGGGATAGTCCTGGTCAAAGTTCAGAATGTTTTCGATGTCCGCCCCGCGCCAGCGATAGATCGACTGGTCTTCGTCGCCCACCGCGCAGATGTTCTGCTGGGCGCGCGTCAGCTGGCGGATCAGTTGATACTGAATCCGGTTGGTGTCCTGATACTCGTCCACCATCACGTAGCGGAAACGCCGGTTGTAATCCTCCGCCACGTCGCCCGCATCGTCAAAAAGCGCCACCGTTTTCAGCAGCAGGTCGTCAAAGTCGAGCGCGTTCGATTGCCGCAGCTTGCTCTCGTACCGCTCATAAATGGCCGCCAGGTTGCGCGTGGAAGGATCGTAGGCCTCGCCTTCCATCCTCTCGGGAGAGACGCCCCGGTTCTTGGCGGCGCTGATGCGCGCCAGCACCGAACGCGGCGAAGAGATCCAGTCGCTCAGCCCCAGTTCCTGGCCCGCAACTTTCACCGCGCGCTGCTGGTCGTCCGAGTCGTAAATGGTGAAGTCGCGAGTGTATTCCAGGCGGTCGATGTGCCGCCGCAGAACGCTGACGCAGAACGAATGGAAGGTTGAAATATGCGGCAGCACCCCCAAAGTTCCCTGCAGTACAGCCGCCACGCGGTCCTTCATCTGGTCGGCCGCCTTGTTGGTGAAGGTGACGGCCAGAATGTTTTCCGGCGGAACACCGCAAACCTCAATCAGGTAGGCGATGCGACAGGTGATCACGCGCGTTTTGCCGCTGCCCGCTCCCGCCAGAATCAGCAGCGGACCGTCGGTGTGCTCCACTGCGGCGCGCTGCTGGGCGTTCAGTTGTTCGAGTAATGAAGTCATTCCGGATCTATCAGGCAGGAAGTGCTCGCGGCGGTCCCCTCGGCGCGGTCCCTGCGTTGCTCATCGCTGCGGCGGCGGTCGCCCTGTGGGCGGTCCCACCAGCGAAGGGTGAAGACTCGATTGTACACGATG
>JBAUWE010000228.1:0-16158 GCA_049583595.1 Terriglobia bacterium | reverse complement strand
ATTCCCAAAACTTCCAGCGGCAAGATCCGGCGCAATGAGACTCGCATGCTTTATGAGCGCGGCGCTCTGGCGCTCAACCGCCGGCCGCCCTGGCTGCAGATTTTGCGGCTCTGGTGGGAAAGCCTGGGCGCCTGGCTGCGGCTTGGACTGACGCGCGCGGGTCGAGGGCTCCTCCGCAAGTCTTCACAGATGCTGCTTTCGGTTGTGGCGGTTTCCGGCGGCCTCCTGGCGCGGGCCGTTCCCGGCCGGGACGCCGGGGGTGCGATGGTTGCTTTTTCTTCGAAAGTTCTGTTGAAACTGCTCGGCCACAAGATCAGCTTTGAAAAAAGTGAACGGATTGAATTGGGGCGCCCGGCCATCCTGATGGCCAACCGCGCCGGCATCGTCGATGCTCTGGCTCTGGCCGCGATCCTTCCCATGCCTGTGCGTTTCTCGGACATGGGGGCGCTCGATTCCCTCCCCGGCGCGTTAGGGTACCTGCTTCGACCGCTGGTGCTTCCGCCGTTGCGCGAGCCCACTCTTCCTCCCGGAGGCACGCTGCGCCAGCGCATTCGCCGGGGATTGGAAGACGGCTATTCGGTGATGGTGCTTTCTGAAGCGCCGGCCACCGTCCCGGCCCATCTCAGCCGTTACCGCCTGGACGCTCTGGACGCGGCAGTGCAGACCGGCCATCCGATTTATCCTCTCGGGGTCCGCGGAACTTCCTCTATACTTTCTAAAGGCGCGCGGATACCGGGACGTGGAGAAGCAAAGATTACGGTGGGCGAGCCCATTTACATCCAGATCAACGATGTGCGTGAGCTGGCAACGTTGCGCGAGCAGGTCCGGCAAGCGATTGCCAATCTCTGCTCCTGAGCGCGTAGCGCCGGCATCTTGCCGGCCCTGAAAAGATGCCGCCGGGACGGCGGCGCTACAAAAACTATGCCTGCAACGACGTTGGGAATTATCGTCCGGTTTATTGTATGTTTTCTGCTGGGGTCCATCCCGTTTGCGGTGCTGGCCATGTTGGGAAGCGGCGTTGACATCCGCACCGTGGGTTCCGGAAATCCCGGCTTCAACAACGTCCTGCGCGTCAACAAGTGGCGCGCGGTGCTGACCCTGATCGGCGACGTGGGCAAAGGCTATTTCGCCGTGTGGCTGGCCAGCCACGGAACGCATGCAGCGGCACTGGGCTGGCTGTTCGGCTTTGGAGCAATTCTGGGCCATTGCTACTCGCCGTTTTTGAAGTTCAACGGCGGCAAAGGAATAGCGACTTCCGCCGGCGTGATGCTTAAGCTTTATCCCTTGGTTGCCACTGTGGCCCTGGTCTTTTTTGTGGCCATGCGAGTGGCCGGCAGCAAGCTGAAGTGGCCTGAAGCGGGCGCCATGGCTTCCATGACCACCTGGGTATTGTTTGCCATCCTGATGCTGGCCTTCGTCAGCCCGCAGGATGCGGTGTACGCCGCCTTGCTGACCCTGTTCCTCGGCTGGAGGCACAAGAAGAATTTCCAGAACCTCATGGCCCGGCGCAGCGCCTGAACGGACTATTCATGAACCAGCAGATGTCACCGGGATAGAGGAGAAAGGGCACGACTTTAGCCGTGCCAGAGAGGGAGTTCACAGGGGGCGGCTTTAGCCGCTGAAGATTCCGGGACCATGAATGTTCCGCTGGCGGGAGAAGGGGCATGACTTTAGTCGTGCCGTGGCAGGGGCTGAAGCCCCGATAGGAGCTTTTGAGGCGCTCCTGCGGCACGACTGAAGTCGTGCCCTTTCACAAAATTCGTGCCGTTTCACGGAGCCCTGAAGTTTCATGCGTAATCCGGGTTAAGGGCAGCATCCGGCAAACAGACTGGCTGCGAAATCCGGTGACGATTCCCGAACCATGAGCGCAAACGAACGGCTGGCTTTTTACGATTTCGACGGAACACTGACCTCCGGCAACATCGTCCGCAGGTATGCTTACTTCACCCTGCACCAGCCGTCGAGATCGCGGGCGGTTTTGAAATTCTCAAAGCTGCTGCTGAGCATTCCTTCCTGGCTGGCCATGGAATTCCGCTCGCGGCGGCGCTTCAACGAAGTGTTCTTTCGCGAATACCGTGGAATGCGCGAGCAGGTGCTGCGGGCCCAGTCGCGGCAGCTTTTCGATGAGGAAATCCTGCCGTCCATTTATCCGGAAACGCAGGTGCTGCTGGAAGAGGACCGCCGGCAGGGATTTCTTCCGGTGCTGGTGTCCGGCGAACTGGATGTTGCTCTGGACGAGGTCATCCGGTATCTTGGTTTCCAGTCTGTGATCTGCAACCGCCTGGTTTTTCAGCACGGAGTTGCCACCGGAGAAGTGGAAGCTCCGCTGATTGCAGAGGATGAGAAAGTCCGCGCCATGGAGGGCCTGTGCCGGCAGTTCGGTACGGAGATGAAACAGTGCAAGGCTTACTCGGACAGCTTCTCGGATCTGCCCATGCTGGAAGCTGTGGGAGTGCCGACCGCTGTCAATCCTGACCGGCGGCTCAAGCGTCTGGCCCGGGAACGCGGCTGGACCATTCTGGATTTGAAAAGAGGCATCGATGTCAAACGACGCCGGGAACCATCACCCGGCGGGGCAGCCGGCGTTTGAGTTCGGCGATCCCACACCCAATGCCGTAGGACGCAACGCGCTCGTTTCGCACGAGGGATGCGTCGTCGAACTCGAGGGCCGCTCGGCTGAGCGGCTGATGTGGTATGGCGAGGACCTGCTCTCCGTCCGCATGCCGGCGGGCACCCGGGTCGTCTATCCCAATCCCACCATTGCCGGCCTCAAGGACCGCGACGCCGCCATTCGCTACGCCATTGACCACCCTGAGCAGATGGAGCCGCTCTCGGACTTGCTGCGGCCGGGCATGAAGGTCACCATCGCCATCGATGACATTTCCCTGCCCCTACCAAAAATGAAGCGGCCGGACGTCCGCGAATCCATCCTGACCATCGTCCTGAAGCTGTTGGCCGAAAAAGGCGTCGAAGACTTTCACATCATCGTCGCCACCTCCTACCACCGGCGGATGACGGCGGCGGAAATCCGCCACGCGGTGGGCAACCACGTTTTCTCCAACTACTACCCCGACCGCCTCTACAACCACGACGGCGATGCCCCGGACGGCATGGTGGAACTGGGAACCACCGAGCTCGGCGAGCGGGTCCGCATCAACCGCCGGGCGGCGGAATCCGACCTGCTGATCTACGCCAACATCAACCTGGTTCCCATGGACGGCGGAAGCAAGTCGGTCAGCGTGGGACTGTGCGACTACGCCACGCTGCAGGCCCACCACACGCCGCAGACCATCCTGGCCAGCGATTCCTACTTTGACCACACGCGGTCCGCCATGGCGCACTCCTGCGACCGCATCATGGAAGTCGTCAACCGCAACCTGAAGGTCTTCCACATTGAGACGGTGCTGAACAACCGCATGTTCGAGCCCGCCATGGCCTTCTTCACCAAAAATGAGGACCAATGGACGGGCGTCGACCGCGCCATGTTTCAGGCCACCCGCAAAGGCCTGGGGATGCTTCCACGCGCCGCCAGGAGAAAAGTCCTGTTTGCGATTCCGGCGCCCTACCAGATGATTGCCGCCCATGCCGGCGCCACGCTGCCCACGCACGCCAAAACCCTGGCCTACTGCTACGCGCAGTATTGCACGCCGCTCCAGGGCCAGTCGGACGTGGTGGTTTACGGCATTCCGTTCATCTGCCCCTACAACGTGAATTCGATCCTGAACCCCATCCTGGTGCAGGTGATGGCGCTGGGATACTTCCACAACATGTATCGCGGCATGCCGGTGGTGAAGAAGAACGGCGTGCTCATCATTACCCATCCGCTCTACAATGAATTTGATCCGCTGCACCATCCTTCTTACATCGAGTTCTTCAACCGGATTCTGACGGAGACTCGCGACTCAGCGGAGTTGCAGCGGAAGTACGAAGAACAGTTTGCGCACGACCCGGAGTACATCCGCATGTATCGCACCGGCAACGCCTATCACGGCGTGCACCCGTTCTACATGTGGTACTGGGGCGAAAACGGACGCGCCCACACCGGCAAGGTGATCGTGGTGGGAGCGGAGTCCAGACGGGCGGCGCAAATCATGGGTTGGGAAACCGCCCAGAACATGAAAGAGGCCCTTGAAATGGCCCAGACCCATGTGGGCCGCAAGCCCAGCGTCACCATGATGCACTTTGCCCCCATCCTCATGGCAGATGTCGAGGGAACACCCGAGAGCATTTAATGGCCACAAAAACCGTTCTGATAACCGGCGCCACCGGCTTTCTTGGAAAGCATCTGGTGGAGCAGCTGAAGGCCGAAGCAGACACCACGCGCCTGCGTGTGCTCTGCCGCGGGCTTTCTCCCTGGGAGCAGGATCCGGCAGTGGAAGTAGTCCACGGCGACATCGTGAACCGCCAGCAGGTGGAGCAGGCGGTGGAGGGTGTATCGGAAATCTACCATCTGGCGGGCGTCGTCTCGCGTGACTCGAAGGACCAGGACCGCCTCTACACAACGCATATTGAAGGGACCCGCAACGTCTGCGAGGCGGCCTTGGAACACAATGTACAAAAGGTGGTAGCCGTATCCAGCTCGGGCACCGTTGCCGTGGGCACAACTCCTGAAGTCCACGACGAAACCTCCGGCTACAAGAACGAGGTGGTCGGTGAGTGGCCCTACTACCTGAGCAAGATTTTTGCCGAGAAGCTGGCGCTCGACTATCACGCCCGCAACGGGTTGAACATCGTCGTGGCCAGCCCAACCCTTCTTCTGGGCATCGGCGATGATCGCAATTCCTCCACGCGCGATGTGGCGCTGTTTCTTCAGGGCGAAATCAAGGTGATCCCCAAGGGCGGGTTGAATTTTGTGGACGTCCGCGACGTCGCCCACGGCCTGACGCTTGCCATGCAATCGGGCAAACCCGGCGAGCGCTACCTGATGGGCAACGTCAACTGGACTTTCCGCCAGTTGATTGAAAAGGTGGCGGAAATCTCCGGCAAAACCCCGCCCACCATGGAGCCGCCCGTTGAGGTTTCTTTGTGGGGCGCGCGCGCCTTGCGCGTCATCTACCCGCTGTTGGGAAAGAAAGTTGAGCTCGACGACGCCTCCGTCAAGATGTCGGCCTGCTACTGGTATTGCGATTCCACCAAGGCACGCAGCGAACTCAAATTCGAAACGCGCGATCCGCTTGAAACGCTCCGGGAAACCGTTGAGGACGTTCACCTGCGCCTCTACCGAAACGGCCAGCTTCCTCCTTCCGTATGAGCAAGCCGGGCAAAATTGCCGCCGTCGTCAATCCACATTCCGCCGGAGGAAGGACCGCGCGGCGGTGGCCGCAACTGGCTCAACTGCTGGAAAGCCGCCTGGGCCGCGTGGAGGCCCGCTTTACCACCGGGCCGGGCACCGGGATCGCCATTGCCCACGCCCTGCTGCGTGAAGGCTTCGACCTGATTGTCGCGGTCGGCGGCGATGGAACCATCAATGAAGTCGCCAACGGGTTCTTTCACCAGGACCGCCACGTCCGGCCGGAGGCGGCGCTCGGAATCCTGCCGCTCGGCACCGGCGGTGACTTCCGCCGTACCCTGGAGATTCCCACCTCGACCCCCGAAGCATTGGAGGTGCTGGCCGCGGGGCATGAGGCCCTGATTGATGTAGGCAAAGCCAGCTTCCGCACCGGGACCGGCGGGCAGGCCAGCCGCTATTTCGTGAACCTGGTCAGTTTTGGAATGGGTGGGCACGTAGCCGCGCAGTCCAGGAATTTTATGGGCCGGTTCGGCGGAAGAGCAGCTTTCTTCTGGGCGACCGTCAAAACCTTTCTCAGCTACCGCGGCCGGCAGGTGAGCATTTCACTGGATGGAAGCTCAACCGCCCTGCCCTTCTTCATCACCAACGTGGCCATCGGCAACGGCCAGTTCCACGGCGGCGGCATGAGGCCCTGCCCGGCGGCTGTCCCCAACGACGGCGTTTTCGACGTGACGGTTATCAACTACGCTGGCGCCCTGAAGCTGCTCAGCAGCATCTCCATGCTCTATTCCGGCGAGGTCTATTCGCATCCCAACGTTCATCACTTTGAAGCGGCACGCATCCTTGCCGAGTCCGCAAGCGCAACTGAAATTGAAATTGACGGAGAGCCGCTGGGAACCCTGCCGCTGGAAGTCACCCTTCTGCCGCGGCAGCTTCGTGTTCTGGTTCCGACATCAAGCGCTTTGTTGGGAAAATAGAGTTTGAATAAGTAAGAAGCAACAACGATTCCGCAAAAAAATAGCCTGGGTTGCTTTCGCAACCCAGGCTGAGTCCCGAGTGCCGTGGGGAGGGGGACGCTGGCCTCGGGTCATCCGTCGTTTCCCTTACTCATCGCGGTGGTGCCGGTTGCTTCTGCCGAACGCTTTTTCCTTTTCGCGTTCGCGGCGCTTCACCCCAAGTGGGGAAACAATGCTAATCTCTTTTCAGCCGCCTTCAACCAACCTCCCGGCGACTCTCAACGCTTTTCCTTTATGCAAATGCTATTCCAATTTGCAAGCCAATCGGCTTCCGCCTTCCAAATCGACACCAAACACCGTTGACAGGCTTTTGCAATCTGTCCACGTTTACGCATTCTACCGGGCGCGAAAACCTTCTCGCCTTGCGCAACGCCTGAGCTGCCAAAACCATTGCTATTACAATCCTTAATCACATTTTCCACAGCCTGTAACCAGCGGAATATTTCCAGGATTCGGGAGCCCGTTTTGGAGGGTAAACTCTGCCTTCCCGCCCTTTCATAAATCATTAGAATGGCCAAACAAAAATGGCCAAAAGAACTTGATTACTCATTAAGTAAGTATGCAATTTATACATGAAGGTGGAATATTTTGCACACTTGCGGCAGACCATTACGCAAAATTTACACCTGCTCTCCGCATGGCTTGGAAAGGAGTGGCATCATGAGGTTGGAAGACTCAGTGAAAATCAGGAAAAGGTCAGGCTGGCGGTCGTTAAAATCATATCGTGCTTAAAATAAATAACTTATACAATGCGCTCTCCCCGGATCCTATGGTGAGCCTTGCCGGGAGGAAATTTTTACCCTCAGCCGGCAAGCCTGAGGCCTGATTTAATAGAAATATGCAATTCGGCCATTCTGCTGGAAAATTGTTACAGGGTTGCCGGGCAGGGACCTCAATTTACGGTTTGGGAAGCGCGTCCGCAAAGACGAATCCGTCACGCTCTACCACAGCGCCCCTCTCGACCTCGATCGGCGCCCGGAACATCGGACCCTCGAAGGCAAAGGTATGGAATTCGCCGTTCTCACCGCAGGGATCGACATCGGCCGGCAAATCGGCCAGCAGATCGGCATCAAACAGGCGGCCGGCGAAAGAGACGTCCAGCTTTTTCGGGTCAACGCAGGTCAACTGGGCCCGCAGCCCGGCCTCCACCATCTCCCCGGCAAGCCGGCGGGTGTCGAGCCCCCAAATCGGGAAAACGGGCGTGATTCCCGTCCCCGCCAGTTTTTCCTCGCGGTAGCGGCGGATATCTTCCAGGAAGAGGTCGCCAAAAATCATGTGGGTAATGCCCTCGGCACGGGCCTTTCGCATGGCCGCGGCCATGGCCTCTTCATAGGTGGCGTTCGGGCAGGGATAGGGGATGGGAACGGTGACCAGGGGTAGCCCCGTGCTCTCCGCCTGCGCCTGCAGCAGCGATTCCCGGACGGCGTGCATGGCCACGCGCTGGAACTCGGCATTCACCGTAGTCAGCAACGCCTGCACGTCAAACTCGCCCTGCCTGCGCACAACCTCCAGCGACCAGGCGCTGTCCTTGCCGCTGCTCCACGAGAGCCAGGCCTTCTTGAGCCCCATTTCGTCCCTCCTTGAACACCCACCTTAACCGGAGACCCCTAAATGAGCAAGCGCCAATCGGTCCCGCATGCCCGC
The DNA here is from genome assembly GCA_049583595.1 of Terriglobia bacterium. GTDB lineage: Bacteria > Acidobacteriota > Terriglobia > UBA7540 > UBA7540 > SCRD01. Next base: position 8,268 of record JBAUWE010000228.1, on the reverse strand, counting down.
TATCATCTTTCACCCCGATTCCGCCGATGTACCGAAAGCGGCGTTTCCGACATCTCAATATTCAACGGGCAAAATGAGCGGCTCATGCCGGGACAGCGAAGGGGCTTCGGAGTAAGTCGAGACTTCAACAAGGCTTCTCGCGCTATTGTCCAGTTCCTGGAAAGTTTCGCTGGACAGTGAAACAAGAGTTTAGTAAACTGACCGATCAGTCATTTTACTATCCCAGGAGGTCATCAGTGCCCGTCCTTGGCAAAACCCGCAAGGATGTCATCAAGGAGTTTCGCACCGCAGAGCTGCTGGAGGCTGCCCGCCGGGTATTCGCCAAGAAAGGCTTCCACGCCGCCACCGTCGATGACATCGCCGCCGCCGCCGGGGTTGCGAAGGGCACCGTCTATCTCTATTACCGCTCAAAGCACGAAGTCTACTGGGCGGCGCTCGAGCACGGCATCACGGAGCTTCACAATGAAATTCAAACCCGGCTGGCGGCGGAACAAACGCCCGAAAACAAGGTTCGCGCCTTTATCGAGATCAAGATTCGTTACTTTGAGTTGAACCGGGACTTTTTCAGGATTTACTTTTCCGAACTCGGAAGCGGGTTTTCGCACCCGGCCCAGATGCCAACCCAGTTTGAAGAAATGTACCTCCAGCAGGCTCGGGTGCTGGAAGCCGCGCTCCAGCAGGGCATCGAGTCCGGGTCCATCCGGCAAATCCGCGCGGATACGGCAGCCGTAGCCATCAGCGACCTCATCCGGGGCATCATCGTACAGCGGCTGCTGGGCTGGTCCACCAAGGACGTCGAATCCGACGTCAAATTTGTTTTCGATCTTGTCTGGAGAGGAATCGCAGCGTGATGATGAACGCAAGGATCAAGAGCCTTTTGCTGGCCACACTCTTTTGCGCCTGGGCCAGCGCAGCAGCGCAAACCAGCCCCGCTATCAATAGTTACGCGGCCGGGGCTGGCGGGACCATGACGGAGACGGGCTCCTCAGCTTCCATGCAGCAATCGGCGCAGCAAAATCCGTTCTTCGGCAGCGCTCCGGCGGGGCCGGCCCAGCCGGGCGTCATACCGCTTTCGCTGACCGATGCGGTCAACCGCGCCCTCAAGTACAACCTGGGCATCCTCCTCAGCGATCAGGCCACGCAGCAGGCCCGCGGGGCCAGGATTCGCGCGCTCAGCAAGCTGTTGCCGCAGGTTTCGGCGGGCGCGTCTGAGGCCAGTCTGCAGATCAACCTGAAGGCCTACGGCTTTCCGGGGCTCCCGGGCCAGTCGCCGATTGTGGGGCCCTTCGGCGTGTTTGACGTTCGCGGCTATCTGGACCAGCCCATCCTGAACCTTGAAGATCTTCACCAGGCAAGGGCCCAGTCCGATAACGTCAAAGCGGCGCGCTACACTTACCAGAACGCCCGCGACCTGGTGGTGCTGGTATCCGCCAACCTCTACCTGCAGGCCATCGCGGGCTCCAGCCGGGTGAGCGCGGCGAGGGCCGAAGTTGAAACCGCCCAGGCGATTTATGACCGTGCCGGGGACTTGAAAAAAGCCGGCATGGTTCCCGGGATCGACGTGCTCCGCAGCCAGGTGGAGCTCCAGGCCCAGCAGCAGCGGCTGATCTATCTGCAGAACCAGTTCCACACCCAGAAGCTGGACCTGGCCCGGGCCATCGGGCTGCCGATGGCGCAGCAGTTCCGGCTGACGGACCCGGTGCCCTATACCCCGCCCCCACCCATCACGCTCAATCAGGCGCTCACCCGCGCGCTCGCCGCACGCGCCGATTACAAGAGCCTGCAGTCCCAGGTGCGGGCGGCTCAAGCCCTGAAAAAAGCGGCGCGGAGCGAGGCGTTGCCCTCCCTGAACTTCCATGCGGATTATGGCGACATCGGCCCCAGCCCCGGAAATTCACACGGCACCTACACGGTGGCGGCCAGCGTGAAGATCCCTCTCTTCCAGGGCGGCAAAGTCCGCGGTGACGTGATGCAGGCAGACGCTTTGCTCAAGCAGCGCCAGTCGGAACTGCAGGACCTGCAGAACAAGATTGAATATCAGGTCCGGACGGCAATGATGGACCTGAAATCGTCGGAAAACCAGGTCCACGTCGCCACGAGCACGCAGGACCTGGCCCATCAGCAATTGACGCAGGCCCAGGACCGCTTTGCCGCCGGAGTGGTGAACAGCCTTGAAGTGGTGCAGGCTCAGGAAGCAGTTGCCACGGCTGACGAAAATTACATTTCCAGCCTTTACCGCTACAACGTCGCCAAGGCCTCGCTGGCCCGCGCCCTGGGCCTGGCGGAAGAGGCCTTCAAGCAGATGACGGGAGGAAGCAAGTAATGGCAGAACCCACGGAAAATGTGGAACTGAACGGCAAAAATAGTGGAGGCGCAGACGAGCCGGAACGGCGCCCGTCGTTTTTCAGGTTTCATCCGGGCGCCAAGTGGGGCCTGCTGGTCATCGCCCTGGTGCTGGTGGCAGGCGGAATCTTTGTCTGGCGCTATTACTCCACGCGCGAGTCCACGGATGACGCACAGATCGATGGCGACATTTATCCCATCAGTTCGCGCATCAACGGCCACGTGGTTGCGGTGGAGGTCCACAACAACGAGTTTGTAAAAAGGGGAACGGTTCTGGTGCGGATCGATCCCACCGATTACCAGGTGGCGCTGGAGCACGCCCAGGCCAGCTACGCCACCGCGCTGGCCAGCTCCCGGGCGTCGCGCGCCGGCGTGCCCATCACCTCGCTCAATTCGTCCAGCGGCATCTCGTCCGCCCAGGCGGGCGTAGAGCAGGCGCAGGCGGCCATCTCCGCCGCGGAAAAGCAATTTCTGGCAGCCCAGGCCCGGAGCCGGCAGGCGGAGGCGAATTACACCCGGGCGAAGTCGGACCTGGAGCGGTACGCACAGCTCATCAAGAAAGACGAAGTCTCCCAGCAGCAGTACGACCACGCCATGCAGACCGCCCAGGCGGATGCCGCAGTCGTGGCGGCCGCGCAGTCAGCCGCTTCGGCCACTGAGCAGCAGGTATCGCAGGCGCGGGCCCTCCTGGCACAGGCGCAGGCCGGCCTTCGAGCCTCGGCGACCGGGCCGCAGCGTGTCCGGGTCAGCCGCGCCCAGGCGGACGCCGCCGAGGCCGCCGTCAAAACGGCCAAAGCCAACCTGGACCAGGCGCAACTGAACCTGGACTACGCCGTCGTTCGCGCACCGGCGGACGGCGTTGTAGGCAAGAAGGCCGTGGAGGTGGGCCAGAACATCGGCATCGGCCAGGCCCTGATGGCTATTGTGCCGGTGGAGGGGCTTTACGTCACCGCCAATTACAAGGAAACCGAACTGAAGGACATGCGGCCCGGCGATCCCGCCACCATCCATGTGGACGCTTATGACCGCGATTACAAGGGCCACGTGCTGAACATTGCCGGAGCTACGGGCGAGAAATTCAGCCTGCTGCCGCCGGAAAATGCCACGGGCAACTACGTCAAGGTGGTGCAGCGGATTCCCGTCAAGATTGTATTCGACCCCGGACAGGACAAAGAGCATATGCTGCGCATTGGCATGTCCGTGGAACCCACGGTAACCACCAAAAAATAGAGAGAGAGCCATGTTTAATGTCATCACTATCAGCCGCGAGTACGGCAGCGGCGGTGGAACCCTTGCAGAGACGCTGTCCCGCCGGCTGGGCTGGAAGCTGGTGAATGAGTCCCTGGTGGTTGAACTTGCAAAGCGGGCCAAAGTCGACCCCGAAATTGCCGCCCGCTACGACGAGTGTGTTGACCCCTGGTTCCACCGGCTGCTCAAGGGCCTGTGGCAGGGCGGTTACGAAGGGCTCGCCACCCGGGTTGACACGCAGATGGTCGATTCCGAAGGCATGACCAGACTGGCCGGAGAAGTCATTCGCGAGGCCGCCGGGATGGGACAGTGCGTGATAGTCGGGCGGGGCGGCCAGTGCATCCTGCGGCAACGGAATGATGTCTTCCACGTTTCTGTCTTTGGCCCTCAACAGCAAAAACTCCAGCGGATGCGCGACCGGCTTGCGCCGGGCACCGACGCCGAGCGCTTTATGGATGAGGCAGACCGCCGCCGCGCCGCTTACATCCGCCGCTTCTACGGCGAGGACTGGAAAGATCGCAGGCTCTATCACCTGGTAATTTCTTCCGTCCTCGGGATCGAGACCGTGGCCGACACCATCCTCCGCGCCGCGGGACTCACGGCGAAAACTTCCTGATCATGGCAAAAGATTTCGAACCGCCCAAGATCAATCCCTGGATCATCGCCGTCGCGGTGATGCTGAGCACTTTTATGGAAGTGCTCGACACCACGGTGGTGAACGTCTCCCTGCCGCACATCGCCGGCAGCATGTCGGCCTCGGTGGATGAAGCCACCTGGACGCTCACCTCTTACCTGGTGGCCAACGCCATCATTCTTCCCATGACGGGTTGGCTCTCCAACCACTTTGGGCGCAAGCGCATGTTGATGACCTCCGTCACGGGATTTACGGTGGCGTCATTCCTGTGCGGGCTGGCGCCCAACCTTCCGTTGCTGGTGATTTTCAGAATTGTTCAGGGAGCCTGCGGCGGAGGACTGCAGCCCATCTCGCAGGCCGTGCTGCTGGAATCTTTCCCCCCCGAAGACCGCGGCAAGGCCATGGGCTTCTGGGGGCTGGGCATTGTGGTGGCGCCCATGCTGGGCCCGGTGCTGGGAGGCTGGCTGACCGACAGTTACAGCTGGCGCTGGGTGTTCTACATCAACATTCCGGTGGGCATCCTGGCGCTCATCATGACCCAGATGTTTGTCTTCGATCCGTCCTACATCAAGCGGGCGGTCGGCCGCATTGACTACTGGGGCATGGGAATGCTGGCTGTGGGCATCGGGGCGTTGCAGATCATTCTCGACAAGGGGCAGGAGATGGACTGGTTTTCGTCAGCCCTGATCACCCGGCTGGGCATCGTCGCCGCCGTCGCCCTGGTCGTCTTCGTAATTTATGAGCTGGTGGTGGAGCATCCCGTGGTGGACCTGCGGGTCTTCAAGGAACGCACTTACAGCGCGGGCGTTTTTCTGATGACCGTTCTGGGCTTCGTCCTTTACGGAAGCCTGGTCATCCTGCCCATCTTTCTGCAAACCATTCTGGGATATCCGGCGCTGCAGGCCGGCATCGCCATGTTTCCGAGAGGACTGGGATCTTTTATCGCCATGCCCGTTATCGGCATCATCATGTCGCGCTTCGATCCGCGAAAGCTCCTGATGGTCGGCATCGTCGCCTGCGCGCTCTCACTGGTGCTGCTGGGTACGCTGAACCTGAACGTGGGCTACTGGGAAATCTTCTGGGCGCAGTTCCTGCAGGGATTGTCGCTGGGATTCCTGTTTGTGCCGCTCACCACGGTCACCATGGATCCCATTCCGAATGAAAAAATGGGCAACGCCACCAGCATCTTCAACCTCATGCGCAACATCGGCGGCAGCATGGGCATTGCGCTCTCCACCACCATCGTGGCGCGCAGCTCGCAGCACTACACCAATTTTCTGGGACGCAACGTCACGCCCTACAGTCCGCAAACCCAGTCGATGTTTGAGGGCCTTCGCGGCTTCTTTATGAGTTCCGGAGCGGACGCCACCACCGCAACCCAGCGCGCCTACGCGGCTATGTTCGGCATGGTGCAGCGCCAGGCGGCCATGATGTCGTTCAACCACACCTACCTCTTCCTGGCCCTCCTGTTCGTCATCGTCATGCCCGCCGTCTTCCTGATGCGACGGCCCAAAAGCCGCGGCCGCATGGCAGCCCACTGACGCGCCCGTTCTTGTGAAATTGATCACATGCGTGTGTGACGAACGTTACAGAGCTTCACTCCGGATCGGTCTAGCGTAAGGGGGGTTGTTGTAAGTTAGCGTTGCCCTTCATCCCCTGCCCTGATGAAGCGAGGGTGTGGCGCACGTTAACCAGCCGGCTTGCCGGGCCTAAGCCCGGCGCGAAAAGTGCGCGCGGAAGGAGGCACGATGCGAACCCACTTGGGCTGCACAGGAAGAATTGACCTTGGAAACCTGAGCCGGGAAACTCAACGGCGCCTTGAGGAAGTGGAGGCCACATGGTTGGAGTTCTCGCCCGATCCCCCCTCGCTGGTGGTGCGGCACGTCCAGCCCGACGTCATTTCGCCTCCGCGCGAAATCGGCGGGGAGTTGCTGGAGTTCCTGACTCGGGTGTCTGACGTGGAGCGCCGGGCCTTTCCCGGGGGCGCGCTGTATTACCTGGATGACCAGACCGGACAGCATTTTCGGCTGCGGGTCTCGCGTGGAGGCGTATTGACCGTTTCGTGGGCGCACCCCAGCTATGAAGATGCCAGGAGCGTTCCATTCGAGGGCCAGGCCACGTCCGTAGTGTTTGAACCGTATCAACGCTTGAACGGCTCAGTAAGTTTGACGGCGAAGCCCGGCGCGGCTGATGAAATTCGCCAGACCATCGAGCGTCCAGCAGGCCTCTGTCCGCAAGGCGAATATGACCTCCGTCCCGATGGCGAAGCGCAGGTCCTCGAACTTCGCCAGGTGAACTCCAGCGTGGTGCCGTTGGTTGAAACCCTGCGCCAGGTGGCGGCGCCCGGTTCGCTCAACGGACAGATCGACGTCAGCTCCTTCCGGGCCGGAGATCTGGAAGATTACTGCCGGTTTGTCTTCGAAAATGGAGAGGTTCGGCTCCTCCGCCCGTCGCTCTGGAGCGACGCTGCGGACGACTGCGTGGAGTGGAAAGCGGCATAGAGTTTGGATTTTGAACTTTGGGTCGATGATTTGTAACTTGCGAAGGCTTATTGGGGATTCCCTTTTGGATTCTGGTGATCGGCATCTGACGATCAAAAATCAGAAGCCATCAATTCTTGACGGAGCGGAGCACACCCATGATGGACTACGGCTTCACCGAATATCAGGCCGCCATTCGCGACCTGGCCCGCGAGATTGCCGGCAAGGAGATCCGCCCGGTGGCGGCGGAATATGACCGGGAGGGCAAGTTCCCCTGGCCCATCGTGGAGGAACTCGCCAAGACCGATCTGTTCCGGGTTTTTATTGATGAGCAATTCGAAGGGATGAGCGACGGCACGCCCATCATGAACATGGTGATCGTGACCGAGGAACTCTCGAAGGCGTGCGGCGGCATCGCCCTCAGCTTTGCCGGCACGGCGCTGGGTACCATCCCCATCATCCTGTCCGGCAGCGACGAGCAGAAGCAGCGATGGCTGCCGGATATTGCGGCAGGAAAGAAACTCGCCGCCTTCGCGCTCACCGAGCCGCAGGCAGGTTCAGACGCGGGCGGAGTGCGAACCACGGCGCTGCGTGACGGCGACCATTATGTTTTGAATGGTACCAAGCAGTGGATCACCAATGGCGGCGAGGCCGAGGTTTACAGCGTCATCGCGCTTACCAATCCCGCCAAAGGGCCGCGCGGAGCGTCGTGCATCGTGGTGGAAAAAGACACTCCGGGATTCACCTTCGGCAAGAAGGAAGACAAGCTCGGCATTCGCGCCTCCGCCACACGCGAGCTGGTCTTCCAGGATTGCCGGGTGCCGGTGGAGAATTGCCTGGGACGCGAGGGCACGGGCTTTATTACCGCCATGAAGACTTTTGATGTCTCGCGGCCGGGCGTGGGCGCGCAGGCGCTGGGCATCGCCCAGGGGGCGCTGGATCTGGCCGTCGAGTACGCTTGCACGCGGCGCCAGTTTGACACGGCCATCAGCTCCTTCCAGGGCTTGCGCTTTCTGCTGGCCGACATGGCCATGAACGTGGAGGCTGCGCGCGCCCTCGTTTACGCCACCGCGCGCCACATTGACAAGCAGCCCAAAGAACGGCCCACGCTTTACTCCGCCATGTCCAAGTGCTTTGCGTCGGATGTGGCCATGCAGGTCACCACCGACGCAGTGCAGGTCTTCGGCGGCTACGGCTACATGCACGACTACCCGATTGAGAAATACATGCGCGACGCCAAGATCACCCAGATCTACGAAGGCACCAATCAAATTCAACGGGAAGAAATGTCAAAGGTGCTCATCAGCAACTTCCGCGGCCGCGCCTCCTCTTCCGCCTCCCGTGCGGCATGAATCGGCCTCGCCGCAACGGGTAGCCACAACGGCTGGCGCGATCCCGCGAAAGGGCGCGGACATCTCATTCAGGGGGGCGCGGCTTCAGCCGCACCATAAACGGCTCGCCCCTAACAAAGTAAAACCCTCTCCCAGGGGAGAGGGTGCCGGAGGTACGACGGCAGGTGAGGGGGCTTTTGTAACGCCGCCCTTCCACCTACTCCCTATTTCC
>JBAUWE010000227.1:0-2307 GCA_049583595.1 Terriglobia bacterium | reverse complement strand
CTTCAAAGCCGGCCTCGACGGGCGCGTTCGGAGTCTTGCGCGTGCGGACGCAATCCAGGAAATTCTGGATATGTTCAACCGTTCCGTCGTGCAGCGATTCCGCCAGAATTTACGGCTTGGGCTCCTGCGTGCCCGGCTCCCACTTTCGCCCCTGGGGATAAAATGCCAGGCGCGTGCGATTCACCTTCAGTGCGCCATTGGTTCCGCGAAACGTGATGCCGCCGTCGTCAATGCCGTCGCAGAGAGCGCCCGTGAAAGTCACCATGAACTTTTCCGGAAATTCGTAGGCCGCCGTGATGGTGTCCGGGCACTGCCAGTTCATCAGGTAGAGATCGCCGGTGGTGGTGGCAGTTTTGGGCGCGGGCTGATTCGTGTACCACTGGATCACGTCAATCCAGTGCGTCAGCAGGTCGGTGAGGATGCCGCCGCCGAAATCCCAGTAGAAGCGCCACCACGCGAACTTCTCTTTGTTAAAAGGCTGCATGGGCGCGTCGCCCAGCCACTGCTTCCAATTCAGCTGCGCCTGGTCCACGTTCGGCAGGGCGGTCCATCCCGAATTGGAATAATAGTCCTGATACCAATAAGTGTGGACAAAACTCAGCTTGCCCAGCTTGCCGGAATCCACCAGTTGCTTGCCCAGCACATAGTGCGGCCAGCTACGTTGCTGCATGCCCACCTGCACGATGCGGTTGGTCTCATGCACGGCGCGAAGAATTTCCGCTCCTTCGGGAATGGAATGGATCAGGGGCTTCTCGCAATAGGCGTCCTTGCCGGCGTGCACGGCGTCCACCAGCATCTGTTTGTGCCAGTGGTCGGGAGCGCCGATCACCACCGCGTCAATATCTTTGCGGTCGAGCACCGCGCGGTATTCACCCGTGCCGGTGGATTTTGCGCCGGCAATCTTCTGCCCCGCGCGCCGGTTCGGTCCGTAAACGTCGCAGACTTCCACAATCTCCACCGAGGGCTGCTTCACAAAAATCGACGCCAGGTATCGCGCCCGATGGCCGCTGCCCAGCACCGCCACGCGGATGCGGTCATTTGCTCCCATCACGCGCGCCGGCGCCAGTCCGCCCAGCGCAGCCGCACCGGCAGTGACGAAGGCCGTCTCCTTCAGAAAATCCCGCCTCGATACCGCCCCCTTCGCTTTGCCCTGTTCCATCGTTTCCCTCCTGATGATGAAGACATGCGGTCGGTGACCGCAAAGAGAAGTAACACAGAATCGCTTGGGCTGCAACAACCGCGTCATTATCCAACGGCTGTCTGCCTATGGAAGGGATGATAAATAACTGTTACGACATGGTGCGGTTCTTGCCCGGGGCGTCATGACAATGCATGAATTGCCACTGCTGCCAGCGAAAAAAGCTGCGCAGGCTCGGCCCTTACTTCAATCCCGCTTCGGCCAGCATGGCCAGAAACTGTTTCCGGGTGCGCATGTCCATTGACTCGGCCACCAGCTTGCCGCTGCGGTCGTAAACGAAGCTCATGGGGATGCCTGCAACCGAATACAAATTGTTCACCTTTCGTCCGGGGTCGAGCAGCACGGGATACTTGATCTTCTCTTTGCGGACAAAGGGCCGCACCTTCGCGGCGGCCTCATCCGAAATGCCCAGCACCACCAGGTCCTGGCCTTTGAACCTCTTGTAGAGCGCCTCGAGGTCGGGAATTTCCTTCCGGCAGGGCGGACACCAGGTGGCCCAGAAATTCACCAGCACCACCTTGCCGCGCAGACTTTTCAGCGTCCACTCATGGCCTTCGAGATCTCCAAGCGTGAAGTCGGCCTGCTGCCGTTGCAGGTCCTGCTGTTTCAGTTGCGCGAGTGCCGCCGCGAATTCCCGCGAATCCAGGGAGACCTTCAGGTGCTCAAAATGCGCCATCGCGGCGAGCACGGCGTAAGGCATGGCGGGCTGCCCCTTGCTGGCAGCGAGCGGATGTTCCCCCAGCGCATCGGCCAGAGTGGTCGCCACCTCCTGCACCGTCTCACGGCCGCCTGGGTCGCCTTCGGTCGAGAGCGTCGCCAGGCCTGTTGCCAGCCGCACCTTGTTCGCCGACGGCGGCAGTTGCCTGATCTCAAGCGCAAGCCGCTTCGTGACGTGCCCCCGCGTTTTGTCCCGCAACCGGCGCAGCCCGCGGACCTGCTTGACGATAGTTTCCTGCTGCGGCGTCCAATCAATCTTCTGCTGCGCGTGCAGATTTGGGACGCACAGAACCAACGTTCCCGCGCACAGAATGCATATCACCACAACCACAAAAACCAGGCGTAATGATTTCGTATAAGAAATATGCAGCCTTTTGTGACTCCTCACGATA
>JBAUWE010000226.1:0-1838 GCA_049583595.1 Terriglobia bacterium | reverse complement strand
GCCCGAAACGGCGCGTCTTTTCGGCCGCGGCCATCACATCCTTGATCTCACGGATGCCGGAAAGCACGGCGCTGAAGCGCACAAAGTCGCTCTTCGTCTTCTGCGCCACAATCATCGCCAGAGTGGTTTTCCCTGATCCCGGCGGTCCCCACAGGATCATCGACGCCAGCTCGTCACGCTCGATCTGGCGCCGCAGCGGCTTGCCCGGCCCCAGGATGTGAAGCTGGCCGGCATATTCCTCCAGCGTTTCAGGCCGCATGCGGTCCGCCAGAGGCCGGCGGCCCTGTTCCTGTGTTTCGGAAGGCTGTGTTTCAAACAGGCTCATGGCTGATAATGGAATTTGCGCTGCCGCGCCACCTCGTAAAGAAAAATTCCCGTGGCCATGGCAGCGTTCAGCGAATCGGCTTCCGCGCGGATGGGAATGCTGAGAAGTTCATCCGCCTCGCGCGCAATTTCCTCCGGCAAGCCCGCTGCTTCCTGCCCCACCAGCAGGGCGATCGGGCCGCGCAGATCAGCATCAGGCAAACCATGGCCGCTGCGGGGCTCGGTTCCCAGAATGCGCACTTTCGAGTCGCGTAAAACTTTGAAGACGGTCTCAGACTTCTGGCCTGCGAACACGGGCATCCGGAGAATCGAACCCACGCACGACCGCACGGCTTTGGGATTGAACGGATTCACCGTCCCCGCCAGCGCGACCACCGCCGAAGCTCCCAGGGCGTCGGCACTACGGATGATGGTCCCCATGTTGCCCGGGTCCTGAAGCCCGCAGGCGATGACCAGAACAGCATTCCGCGATGCGGCCACAACCTTCAGGTCGTGCCTCGCCGGTTCAACAATCGCCGCGATGCCCTGCGGTGTCCGAGTACCGGCAATCTGGTCGAAAAGGCGGCCGGGGATTTGCGCAAGCTCCGATTCCGCTGGAAGCCGGGCCAGCAGCGGCTGCTGCTTTTCCGCCGCTTCCGACGAAACCAGAACGCTGTGGACCTTCGCCCGCGAACCGGGCTTCAGCGCCTCTTCAAGAAAGTGCGGCCCTTCGCCGCAAAGCCATCCGTCGCGCGTCAGGCCCTCGGCCAGCGCGCGGCGAAACACTTTGACCAGCGAGTTGGTGGCGCTGGTCAGCACTCGCGGGTTTGCGGAAACAGGCTGCTGTGGCATCTTCATCGATTCTTAATGAGGATTGCATAGTCGAGTGACGGACTTCCGTAGCGCCGGCGTCTTGCCGGCCCTGATAAAGGTGCCGCCGGGACGGCGGTGCTACCAACGAGCGTTGTCACCCTATTTTGCAATCCTCACAAATGGAGCTTCCCGCGGCCGGTGGTACAGAATCAAAGTCAACTCACCGCGCCCTGAATTGAGTATAAACCACCCGCGGCGGCAAGCGATGCCAGGCGCGCCTTTCCCCGCATCCTGTGGTAAAATCGCGCCGCACTCATTTTTCTGAACTTCAGCACATTTGGAGGAACCGATGCGGAAAGCCTTGCCTTTCATCCTGATGCTCGCCCTGGCGGCGCCGGCGCTGGCCCAGAATTTCAGCAACTGGCTTGGGCAGCTCCCTGAACCTCACTCTTACGTTTTGAAGCGCGTCTCCAGCTATGACCGCACGGGCGGCAACGCCGACTATCGCCACGTTGCCCCGGGCCAGACTTTTACGGTTCTGGATGAGTCCGGCCCCGGCGTCATCACTCACGTCTGGTTCACCATTGCCGATCCCGAACTCTATCATCTGAAGAAAATCGTCCTGCGCATTTACTGGGACGGCGAAACCCATCCCAGCGTCGAGGCACCCATCGGCGACTTCTTTGGCCTGGGCCTGGGCGATTACTTCACCTACCAGTCGG
>JBAUWE010000225.1:0-1680 GCA_049583595.1 Terriglobia bacterium | reverse complement strand
CTGGTGAGCGTCCACATGGTGCATCGTCTCGGCATTCCAGCCGTGTCCGCTGGCTTTCACCACGGGAGTTTCAATCATCTTCTCCGCATACGTCTTGGTGCTGATGTCGGTAACCTCGAAAGCGTGTACCTGGTATCCGTAGACGGGGAGACAATCCATCCCCAGGCGGTAGAGCTTTCCGTTCAGGATGAACGGCCTGCCGGCGGGCCGCGCGGTGTGCAGGTTGTTTTTGATCAGGGGGCTCATGGGGTGCTCGGTCCAGGGACCCCTGAAGTCCTTTGCATAGAAGAGTCGCAACGAGGCGTTACCCGGCCCGCAGGTAAACATCCACCACATGTCTTTGTACCGCACCAGCGTCGGCGAGATGAAATGGTCGCCCGTCAGCAGGTCTTTCTGGTATTCCCATTTGGCGGGAAACTTCGCCGCCTTGTAGAGCCGCACGAAGGCCTGGGTGTGGGATTCCACAACCATGTAGTAGTCGTTTTGCCACTTGAACACGTCCGGGTAGGCGAGCGTATAGGGCTCCTTGATCACGAGGTGTTTGTAATGCCACACCCGTCCGTTGTCGCTTTCCGCCAGGCCGATGCCGCTCTCGTCCGTCTTCAGGTACTTGGTGGTGAAGAACATGTAGTACCGCGAGCCTTCGATCACCATGAAGGGATGCGCAAGGGTATCGGCATTCTTCAGGTCATGGACTTGTGCTGCTGTCAGCACCGGATTCTTCACATCCGCCGGGGATGACAGATGCAACGGGGACGGCCCGGTATAAATGCCAATCGTCCAGTGGCTTTGGGGTTTGACTGGAACGTCCGGTGAAGGTTGTTGGGCGCTGCAGCTCAACAGAAGTCCACAGGTCAGGATGGTGATGGCCAGGGTCATTCGAGATGTGCGCTTCATGTTGATCCTCCTCCGTGCCCGGGTTTTCAATCTGTCCGTGGGCGCGATACCGGGCTAGCGGCGCGGGCTGGTGTAGATGCTTGCATTGTAACGCGCGGGATTTCCCGTCCACGCTACGGGTCGGGTTCCGGGTCTTTGGCAAAGCCCAGAACCTGCTGCCCGGGCGGCCCTCCGGCACCGGGTTTTCCGCCGTTCCCCGGCAATTTGGCCTGATCATGCTGCCAGAGGCTCCGAAATATCTCAATCGTGTCCGGAGCGAATCCGCCGTAATGGTTGTTGGCATAGGCGAACATGATGTCCACCCGCCGGCCCACGCCCGTGAGGATTTTAACCCATTCGCGCAATTCCTCCGTGCGGTCAATGAGCGTCTGGTTCCACACTTTGGTTTGTTCTTCAATTCCCTTGCGGTCGCCAATCCAGCGGACGAACGCGAAGTTGGCGGTGACGGGGTCTCCGGTTTCGAACACCTCTGCCGGTTGCGGCATCCAGGCGTGGTCCACCAACGCCAGCGCCACGCCGTGCTTGCGAAGCACCGCATAGAGTTTTTCGGAGAGCCAGTTCCGGTTCCGCACCTCCACCACCCACTTGTGGTCCTTTGGAAGCCAGCCCAGGAAAGGTTCCAGCCTTTCGAGGAAAGCGCCGAGGTTGCGAAATTTCTGTTTGTTGAAATACGGAAATTGGAAAAGCAACGGCCCGAGCTTGTCGCCCAGCAGGTCCATCACCCGCAGGAAGGCGGCCAGGTCCTGCTCCGCGTCCACCAGCATCTTTTCATGCGTAATGGTC
>JBAUWE010000224.1:0-40114 GCA_049583595.1 Terriglobia bacterium | reverse complement strand
GGTCCAGCGGCCTTCGGCGTCACAAAGCGCCGGACGGAGCAGACCCACAACCTCATCGAGAGCGCCTCCGCGCTCCTGTTGAGGAAGAGCCTGGAAAAATGGCCCCGCAAACGTCTCGAGCCAACCGCGCATGTCTGTTGGAAGGATGGTAGGGCGAGGAATTAATTCGATGGAGTCCACGCGGAAGCCCGCTCGTTCAAGCTTATGCGCATAATCACTAACAGTTGGAAAATACCATGGGATCAGGGAAACGGGGTCCTGAATGCCGTGCCGGTCGAGGACGGCCAGCAAGGCCACCGTGATGGCCGCAACATTCCCGTGGCCGCCGAATTCCCCGGCAAACCGGCCGCCGGGCTTGAGAGACCGCCTGACGCCTTGCAGGACAGCGTCCGGGTCGCGCTTCATCCAATGGAGCGCGGCGTTTGAGAAGGCGGCGTCGAATTCAGCCTCGAAGGAAAGATGAAAAGCATTGGCGAGCCGGGCCTCAATGCCGCGCTGCTTTGCGGCCGCCACCATATCCGGCGAACCATCCACCCCAATCACCGCAGCCCCCGCTTCGATGATTCTGGCAGAAAGCGCGCCGTCGCCGCAGCCCACGTCCAGAATACGTTCGCCGGGCTGCGGATTCAGCAGGCCAAGAACAGACTGGCCGAGCAAGGGGACGAAAGGAGCGTGCTCAGCATAACGGTCGGCTTTCCACTCCTGCGCCACTTCGTCGCCCGTGTTCTTCTCCGCTCTCGATGGTGAGGGCTCAGCCTTCCTGCTCATACTGGCGCTTCAGCCGCGCGGTCACGGCAGGATCGGCAAGTGTTGTGGTATCGCCCAGAACTCTTCCCTCGGCGATATCACGCAGCAGGCGCCGCATGATTTTTGCGCTGCGCGTCTTGGGCAATTCCGCCGCAAAGAAGATGTCGTCCGGACGGGCAATGGGACCGATCTTCTTGGCAACGTGCTGCTTGAGTTCGTTTTTCAGTTCGTCACTGGGTTCGATCCCTTCCTTCAGCGTTACGAAGCCGGCGATGCCCTGGCCTTTCAGTTCGTGGGTCTTTCCGATCACGGCAGCTTCAGCCACCGAAGGATGGTCCACCAGGGCGCTTTCAACCTCGTAAGTTGAAATGCGATGTCCGGCCACATTCATCACGTCATCCACGCGGCCCAGCAGCCAGAAATAACCGTCTTCGTCGACCTTGGCGCCGTCGCCCGTAAAATACTTGCCCTCGTAGCGGGACCAGTACGTCCGAACATAACGGTCGGGGTCACCGTAAATCGTCCGAAACATGGCCGGCCACGGCCGGGTCAACGCCAGGTATCCGCCGCCTCCGGGGCCGACCGGCTGGCCTCGATCATCCAGAACTTGGGCCTCAATACCCGGGAACGGCTGGGTTGCAGAGCCGGGTTTGGTGGCAGTAATTCCAGGCAACGGCGAGATCAGAATCATGCCGGTTTCAGTTTGCCACCAGGTATCAACAATCGGGCACCGCTCCCTGCCGATATTCTGGTGGTACCAGATCCACGCTTCCGGATTGATCGGCTCACCGACCGTGCCAATCACGCGCAGCGAGGAAAGATCATACTTGGCGGGCCATTCCGTGCCCCAGCGCATGAAGGCACGAATGGCGGTGGGCGCCGTATAAAAAATGTTGACCTTATACTTCCGGACAATGTCCCAGAAACGGCCGCGGTCAGGGTGGTCGGGACTTCCTTCGTACATCAGGGTGGTGCAGCCGTTGGCCAGAGGACCGTAAATAATGTAGGAATGTCCCGTCACCCAGCCGATGTCCGCCGTGCACCAGTAAACGTCGTCTTCCTTGATGTCAAAAATCATGCGATGAGTCGCCGAGGTCCCCACCAGATAGCCGCCGGTCGTGTGCACAACGCCTTTGGGCTTTCCGGTAGTGCCGCTGGTGTAAAGGATGTAGAGGATATCCTCGGCATCCATGGGCTCAGCCTCGCACTGGTCCGAGGCGTTCGCAACCAGGTCATGCCACCATAAATCCCGCCCGGGCTGCATGGTGATCTCGGTGGCTTTGCCCACGCGCTCAACCACCACAACTTTCTCGATGGTGGGCGTGCCGGCCAAAGCTTCGTCAACGCTCGCCTTCAAAGGAACAACCTTGCCTCGCCGCCATGCTCCGTCGGCGGTGATGATGACTTTCGCCTGGGCATCATTGATCCGCTCGCGGAGCGAATCCGCAGAAAACCCTCCAAACACGATGCTGTGCGGGGCGCCGATTTTCGCGCAGGCAAGCATGGCAATGGCCAGCTCAGGAATCATGCCAAGATAGATGGCAACTCGGTCGCCCTTTTTCACGCCCAGCGACTTGAGCGCGTTGGCAAAACGGTTGACTTCCTTCTCGAGATCTTCAAACGTCAGTACGCGCGTATCGCCCGGCTCGCCCTCCCACACAATCGCCCGCTTGGTGCGGCGTGAAGACTTCACATGGCGGTCAACACAGTTGTAAGTTGCGTTCAGCTTGCCTCCGACAAACCACTTCACCCACGGAGCCTTCCATTCGAGCACCGTGTTCCATTTCTCGAACCAGTCCAACCGCTCGGCTTCTTTCGCCCAGAAGCCCTCCGGGTCCTGGCGCGCCTCTTCGTAGATCTTGGGATCAGACACGTTAGCCTGCCGGCGAAACTCCTCAGACGGAGGAAAACTCCGCCCCTCTTTCAGTAAGGCTTCAAGCTTCTCCTCTACACCATCCGTCTTATCGGTCATCGTCAACACTCCCAGCCAGAAAATTTGCGTTCAATCATAAGCCAACAAAATGCCAGAGGGCAGGAAAAATCCATCGACCTGCCATTCTAACGAACGAATCTGAAAACAGGAAACGGTTCCGCCCCGAAGGGTACCATTCAGTGGCGCCACCCGGCACCAGCAAGCCCCATTCACAGCTTCCTACCCGGTCCGGCCGTAGTCTGCGTAAGCTTCGTCAAGAAGCTCGATCACGTGCAGGACGCGGCGCCGACGCCTGGACCGGGCAACACCGGCCCGCAACTGCAAAAGACATCCCGGATTGGCAGTCAGAATCAGTTCAGCCCCGGTCTCGTCCACCCTCTGCATCTTGGCCGTCAGCAGCCGCTCGGCCATTTCGTTCTGGACCACATTATAAATGCCGGCGCTGCCACAGCAAACCTCGGATTCCTTCAGTTCGATGAATTCGAGCCCGGGAATGGCCGCCAGCAACTGTCGGGGAGCGCTGCGGATTCCCTGGGCGTGGCCCAGATGGCACGGGTCCTGATAGGTGGCGCGCGCCCGAACAGATCCCAAATCCCGGTTGAACTCGATGCCGGCCAGGAACTCCGTCACGTCCCGAACCTTTGAGCTGAACTCACAGGCCCGCTCATAAAATTCGCGCTCCTCGTGCTCAAAGAGCAAAGGATACTCCTTCAGCACCGAACCGCAACCAGCCGCGTTGGAGATGAAATAATCAAAGCCGCCTTCCAGGAACGTCTGGATATTCTGCTTAGCAAGTTCGCGCGCGCGGTCGCGAATGCCCGCGTGGACGTGCAACGCGCCGCAGCATCCCTGCGCCTCGGGAATCACAACCTCGCATCCGTTGCGGGCCAGGACCCGGATGGTTGCGTCATTCAACCGGGCAAACGCCAGGTTGGCAATACAACCTGCAAAAAAGGCCACGCGGTAGCGGACCTCGCCGTCGGGCTTCACCACCTGGCCCAGCCGCTCGGTGAAAAAGGGCTTCTCCATTCGCGGAGCCAAAGCCGCCACTCGTCCCAGTCGCTTTGAAAAAAGCCTCAAGATTCCTGACTTCACTACCATCGCTTCGAGGCCGGATTTCTGCAAAAGCCAAAGCAGAGTTCCAAGCCGGTCGAGCTTCCGGCGATCGGGAAGCAATTTCTGAAAAAAGGCGTGGCGCACCCGAGGGCCGATGCCCGGCCGCTGGTAATACCGGCTGATCTGCGCGCGGGCCGACTCCACCAGCCGGCCGTATTCCACCCCGGAGGGGCATGCGGTTTCGCAGGCGCGACAGTCCAGGCATAAATCAATATGCCGGACGAAGCTTTCACCCAGCGGCAGGCGTCCGCGCTCCACCTGGATGATCTGGTAGATGCGCCCGCGCGGCGAATCCATCTCAAGCCCAAGCTCGCGGTAGGTCGGGCAGGCGTTCAGGCAAAGGCCACAGTGGATGCACTTGGAATAATACTCCCACTCCGGCGCCTCGCCCGGCCCGTAGCCACTGGCCGCGGGGGCTGTAACCGCTTTGTCCTGGATCTCGATCATTACGGGTAATCGGGAATATACACCCTTCCGGAATATTTCCCCATCATTTCAAATTGAACCCACAAACCGGCCTGGCGCAAGCGTCCCTTTCGGGTCCCACGTCGCTTTCAACTTGCGCATCAGTTCAGAGCCGGTCCCTGGGGTTCCCCACACATCCACTTGCGCTTTCACGTCAGGAGAAGCGGAGATCACAATCAGCGCACCTCCTGATTTTTCCGCGGCCTTGCGGATGCGGCTGATCAGTCCTGCAGACTGGGTGGCGTTTTGCAAATCCAGCAGGCCCAGATGAAGAATGCCAACGCCGGGCTGCGCGACGCTTGCCAGCCTGACTTTCTCATTTTGCGCTTCCTGCTGCGCGAGGCTCAAAAACTCTTCGCTATGGGCAATAGGCATGGTGCCCTTCAGCACAACTGCCCCGGGATATCTCTTGCCGATCCAGTTGCTGAAATCTGTAATGGCCTGCCAGGCTTTCTCTGCGCCTTCCCTTTCATAGGCGTGAACCTTGGCGCCCACGGCCCGGCCCAACGCATCCAGTTCTTTCAGGGTGCGCTCAATCACAGCCTTGGATCCGCCGGCTTCCACCCAGATTTGTGGCTCTGTTTTTTTCAAACGGTCCGATTGTACGCCGGAATGCACAAGCCCCGCAGTCTCCGCATCCAGCAGAACCATCCGCAGCGGCTCAATGGGTGAGGTAAGGATACTCCGGCGCACATCGCGGGCAATCCCCAGCGTGCCGGTGGAGAGGACAAAAGTCTGGCGTTCCGCGGGCAGAGGAAAAAGCTTGAGATTCACTTCCGTAATAACGCCCAGCGTACCGTAGGACCCGATCAGGAGCTTCCCGAGATCATAACCCGCCACGTTCTTCACCACGCGTCCGCCCGTTCTGATCAGCTTGCCTTCAGTGGTCGCAACCTGCATGCCCACCACCATGTCTCGTGGCGCTCCATAGAAATGCCGCAGCGGTCCCGATGCGTTAGTCGCAACAACGCCGCCCAGTGTGGCCTTCCCGCTTGCAGAACGGTCCAGCGGCAGCCACAGGCCGTCTGCCTTCAGAAGATCCTGCAATTCATCCAGGGCCATCCCGGCCCCAACCCCGGCGGTCAAATCAGAGGGCTCATAATAACGAACATTGGCAATATTCCGCGTGCAGAGCGCGATGTCGAATTTTCCGGGCGGGTTCCCGATGCCAAGCTTCGTGGCGCCTCCACAAGCGATAACCGCGAGACCGTGCCCGGCTGCGTAATCGAGCGTCTGTGCCACCTGCTCCGCCGAACCGGGAGAAACAACGCAGCCCGGTGTTTGACCATCAACAGCGAAGGCTTCGCACACGGATGCCTCGGCATTCAACTGCGCTTCTCCCACGATTCCGGCCAACTCTGCCCACACTGCTTCCGCCATTCGTGACAATTCAGCCTCCGGCGCTGACCTGAACGCGAATTTCGCCGCACATTTTGCTGGTCGGCAGAACCTTGCCGGGATTAAAAGAGCCGGTTGGATTCATCAGTGCCTTGATCTGCCGTTGAAGTTCCAGATCGTCTTCTGAAAAAATCAGCGGCATCAATTCATTCTTTTCCATGCCCACTCCGTGCTCGCCGGTAATAGAACCGCCCAACTCGGCGCACCGCTTCATGATTTCCTGTGCGGCCTTTACTACTCTTTGGGACTGGTCACGGTCACGAGCGTCAAACATCAGCAATGGATGGAGGTTTCCATCCCCGGCATGAAAAATATTTCCAATCTGGAGGTCGTATTTCTTCCCAACCTGTTCGATGAACTCGAGCATCTCTGGAAGTTTGGTTCGGGGGATCACGCCGTCCTGGACGTAGTAGTTGGGGCTGATCCGCCCCAGGGCCCCAAACGCATTCTTGCGACCCTTCCATAGCAGGGCGCGTTCCCCGGTGGTCTTTGCGCGGCGGACGCTCCGAACCCGATTGCCGCCGCAGATCGCCTCAATCTGCTCCGCCTGCTCCTTCACCGCTTCACGCAGCCCCTCCACCTCAATCAGCAGAACAGCGGCCGAATCCATCGGGTAGCCGGCGTGCGTCGCCTGCTCCACGGCGCGCAGCGTAAAGCCATCCATCATTTCGAGTGCAGCGGGCGTAATGCCCTGTGCCGTAATGGCGGCCACCGTCCGCGTGGCATCCATCACGCGGTCGTAGACGGCCAGCATGGTTTCCACCGCTTCCGGAGTGCGCAGCAGCCTGACCGTAACCTCGGTGACAATTCCCAACGTTCCCTCTGAACCCACCATCAGGCCGGTCAGGTCATAACCTGGAAGGTCCCAGCACTTTCCGCCGGTTCGAATCACTTCGCCATCGGGCAGAACAACTTCCAGGCCCAGGACATGGTTGGTGGTCACTCCATAGGCCAGCGTGTGCGGACCGCCGGAATTTTCCGCCACGTTGCCCCCAATCGTGCAAGCCTTCTGGCTGGAGGGATCGGGAGCGTAATAATAGCCGTCATCGGCCACGGCCAGGGTGAGATCCGTGTTCACCACCCCGGGTTGCACCCGAGCGCGCTGGTTCTCAAGATCGATTTCGAGGATCTTTTTCATCCGGGCGAAACTGATGACAATTCCTCCCTGGGTCACAACCGACCCACCGCTCAGTCCCGTCCCTGCCCCCCGCGGGGTGATCGCCATCTTTCTTGCAGCGGCCAGCCGGGCCATTCGAACGACTTGTTCTGTGCTGGTGGGGAAAACGACGGCTTCGGGCATCTCCAGGGCGGAAAGACCATCGTATTCATAAAGCATCAGGTCTTCGGGCCGGGAGAGAACGCCTTCCGGCCCCATAATGGCTGTTAACTCTTTTATGAATGTGTCATGATTCATGAACACCTGCGCGGGCCACTCGGACCAGGCTGGGTGAATGACTCGAGGACAGGACGACAGCCACGGCCAGCAATTTTCTTCAAAACCCGCTGACTGGAGTATATCGAACGGCCGGAACTAAGGTCAACGGCACAAGGAAATCATCGGAATCGCAGAAGGCGGTTTGCAGGCGAGGCGCCTGTAAGATTCCCATTCCAATTCAGCTTGGGCCAAAATAGGAGTCGGGTTAGAATGCATCGCTCATGATTCCATTGAACGACAACGTCCGGCGCCAGACCTTCTGGTTTTCAACCTTCGCCCTCATCGCGCTCAACACCGCGATCTTTGCCTATGAGCTCTCGCTGGGCCCCTCGATCAATCAGTTTATCGTTACGTTCGGCCTGATCCCGGCTCGTTATACCACCCCACACGGGGCCATCGTCATCACCGGCCTGGCCGAGTTTCTGGTTCCGGTGTTCACGTCCATGTTCATCCACGGGGGCTGGCTGCACTTAATTGGCAACATGCTTTTCCTCTTCGTCTTTGGACGCAGCATTGAAGACCGTTTTGGTCACAGCCAGTTTCTATTACTGTACTTCGTCAGCGGTTTTGGAGCGGCCATCCTCCACATCCTGTTTAACATGGGCTCGCGTGTACCCACCATTGGGGCGAGCGGCGCCATTGCCGGCATTCTTGGCGCCTACCTGGTCAGCTTTCCCACGGCTCGCATTACCACTCTGATCCCGTTGATTATTTTTTTCTGGATCATCCGAATACCCGCTTTTCTAGTGCTCGTCTATTGGTTTGCGATTCAATTCCTCGCGGGACATCAGATGCTGGCTATCGAGTCGGCCACGAGAGGCGGAGTCGCCTGGTGGGCCCATGTGGGAGGATTTGTTGTGGGAATGATTCTTGCCCTGGCGATGCCGAAGCGGCTGCGCAGGGCCGTTCAGGTGTGGCCGTGGGAGACGTGAGAATATTCCGTTTGAGGATCAGGCAGCAACCGGCCGGCAGCGAGATTCTGAGAGCAGATTCAACCGCGAGCTTCCCGGATTGTCTTCAACTCGCTTCTGCTTCGCCGCGCTCACGTTCGGTGAAGTAAACGCCAATAAGAATCAACCCGCCACCAAAGATCCCCCAGGGGCTCACCTTGTCGTGAAGCAGCCAGACCCCCAGCGCCGTCCCCATGACCGGTTCAATATAGTTAAACGCGGCCACGCGGGACGCCGTCAGCCCTTTCAAAGCATAGGCAAAAAGAAGGTATCCGATCACGCAGGAAAAAAAAGTCATGAATCCCAGCCCCAGCACGGACCGCACTGGAATCTGTGACCAGTTCACGCGCAAAACGGCGCGGGCGCCAAAGGGTATCATCATCAACGCGCCCAAACCAAAAACCAGCGTGTTGAGAGTTACCACGTCATACTGATCGATGACTCCTTTCATCAGAATCGTATAGTAGGCAAAGACCACCACCTCGATCATCAGGATCAGGTCACCGATCCAGTAAGCATGGCCACCCTGGACCGGCTTTCCGGAGGTCAGCAGCACAACACCTGTAAATGAAATAGCCATTCCCGCAAATTTGAGTGCGGTCAGCGCCTCAAGCCGCATGACAACCGAGAGCACAAGAACCATGACCGGCTCAATGGCGATGATCAGGGCTGCGTGCGGAATGTTGGTGTGCGCCACACCCTGGATAAAAAGCAACTGGTTGATCGTGACCCCAAAGAAAGCGATCACTCCGAAGTGAAACCACTGACGCGGCGTCAACCGCAGCAAAGACCGGTCCCTTAAAAGCAGGAATAAAATCCCAAAAACGATGGCAACGGCAATGGCACGCACCAGGGCCAGCGCCATCGGACTGAAGCCGAAGAGGGCTTCCTTGATGGCCACCATGTTGGCCGCCCAGCAGGAAACGGCAATCAGCATGGCGAGGTGCATCAAGTGGTGAGTACTGATGGGGCGGGAAGTTTTTTGAGTTACGACAAGCGGGTCAACTGCGCTTTTCAAAAGTCTCCTTCCGCGCGGTCAACTTTTCGATGCGCGCGAGGTTCGGCACGTACCCGAGGCCCGGCTTTCCGGGCGCCGCAATCGTTCCTTTCGCTGAAACTGTTACCTCCGGATCGATAATGTCCTGGCTCCAGTATCGGCGGCTGGCAGAGACATCGCCGGGCAGAACAAAACCCGGCAGGGTCGACATGGCAATGTTGTGGGCGCGTCCGATGCCGGACTCGAGCATCCCGCCGCACCACACCGGAATCTGCCGGGCCAGGCAAAGGTCGTGCAGCTTGCGAGCGGCGGAATGGCCGCCCACCCGGCCCAGTTTGATGTTGATGATTTGGCATGCCCCGAGATCGATAGCCTTCCGGGCGTCGTCGGCATTGTGGATGGACTCATCCAGGCAGATCGGCGTCTTCAACTCACGCTGAAGCCGCGCATGGTCCACCATGTCGTCCCATCCCAGCGGCTGTTCCACCATCATCAGGTCAAACCGGTCCAGCAGTTTAAGATGCTCGACGTCCGCCAAAGTGTACGCAGAGTTGGCGTCGGCCATCAGCTTGATGCCGGGAAACTCCTTGCGAATAGTTTCCAGAATCTCCACGTCCCAGCCTGGCCTGATTTTCACCTTGATGCGCTGGTATCCCGCCGCAACCTCGGTGCGGATTTTTTCCAGCAATTCTTCCGGCGAATTCTGGATCCCGATGGAAACTCCGCAGGGAATCTCCTCCCGCGTACCTCCCAGCAGTTCCGCGAGAGGCACTCCACGGCTCTGCGCCTCAATGTCCCACAGCGCGTTTTCCAGCGCCGCCTTGGCCATGTTGTGCCCGCGGACGGGACGATAGCGCTCGGCAAGGTCGGCCGGTGAATCCCAGGATTTTTCAAGCGCCCAGGGAATCAGGAAATCGCGCAGGATGTGCCAGGCCGTGCCCGGCGTTTCATAGCTGTAGAAAGGCATCTCGCCGCAGGTGACCTCGCCCCATCCTTCCAGGCCGTCAGCGCGGGCGCGAAGCAAAACAATTCTGCGATCGGTCGTTCTTCCGAAGCTGGTCTCAAAAAAATGGACCAGGGGCATCCGAATTTCCAGCAGTTCAATCTGTTCAATTTTCATATGCGATCCAGTAGGTACCGGGCCTCAGCTTCCGTTCTCTCAAACCCCGTAATGGCAAGTTTTCGCGCAAAGCAGTCCTGCAGGCTTGCCCGGACAGAGGCTTGCCACTCGCGGGCCCGCGCGGACTTCCGCGAGACGAGGGAGTCAAGATCAAGCGGAATCAAAACTTCTGCCGAGGCCGATTTCCCTGCAGGGCGCGGCTTCTTTCCTGCCAGAGCTTTTTTTACTCTAGCAGATTTCAAAGGCCACTCGGCAATCAGCCGGTCTGAGGGCAGCTTCCGCTGCAGTTTGCCCAGGATGGGCCCATAGTATTCGGGACAGTAACGCCGGACGACCGCGCCCAGGCGGACGATATTGAAATAGGCGTTTTTTGCCCGCATAGGATCAAACGTCCACTCGATGTATTCGATCCCTGCACGGAGCGCGGCCTTCCGCTGTGCGATCTTGAGCATTCTGCCGAGGCCCTGGTTTTCATGCCCGGGCAGGACACCCAGCAGAAGAGAATAAAAATACCTGTGCTCCTTGCGCCAGGCCGGAACTGAAACCACGAAGGCGGCCATTGACCCTCTGTCCGTGAAGGCACCCAGCACATGCCCACCCGTCCGGGAGATATTCAGGAACATTCGCGCCGGATAAATGTCGTGGTTCGGATAGCCCCAGATCTCCTTTTGCAGCGCAACGCAACCGGCAAGTTCCTCAACCGTTTCGCATGGGCGGATCGTGTAGCTCATTCCTTCTCCTGTGCCTTCACCCATTCCCAGATGTCGTCCAGTTCCCGTGGCGTGCAGGTTCGCACCGATTTCCCGCGCCGTTTGACTTCAGCTTCCAGCGCCTGAAACCGCCGCCTGAATTTCTGATTCGCTCCGCGCAAACAGCTTTCCGGATCAGAGCGGACCAGACGGGTCAGATTCGCCACAGCAAACATCAAGTCCCCAACTTCCTCTTCGAGCCGCTGTTGGACAGGCTCCCCGCCGGCTGAAAGTTCTTTCCGTATTTCGTGCAGTTCCTCGTCAACTTTGTCGAGAAGGTCTTCCACTTTCACCCAGTCGAACCCCGCCTCCGCGGCCCGCAGTCCCAGCTCGTAGGACTCCAGGGTGGAAGGCAGCGCGGAGGCAATACCGTCCAGCAGGGACGCATCTTGCAAGCTGGCACGGTTGTTCTTCTCCTTTTCTTTCGCGGCCGTCCAGCTTTTCAGAGCTTCCTCGGCATTGGCGGCGCGCGTCTCGCCAAAGACGTGCGGATGGCGCCGAACCAGCTTGTCATGCACGTTCTGGATGACGGAGTCGATGTCGAATTTCCCATCCTCTTCCGCCAGTCGCGAATAAAAAACCACCTGGAAGAGCAAATCGCCAAGCTCTTCTTCCAGCCCCTCAAAATCCTTCAGGTTGACGGCATCCACAACCTCGTAAGCTTCTTCCAGCAGCATACCTTTAACACTGTCGTAGTCCTGGTCACGGTCCCACGGACACCCGTCCGGCCCGCGCAGGTGCACCATCAAGTCCACCAACCTGGCAAGTTTTTCCCCAGACAACCTGCTCATTCCCATCACCGGGTCCTTCCTAAGATGCTGAACCACCTAATGTACCAAGTCAGTGGATTTGCTGGCAATAGCGCCGAGGGTTACTGATTCGCTCTTTCTCACGCCTGACATCTGGAACTCTGTTGTGCACACGGTTGCACAGAACTCAACCCTGAGCCATCCGGGATGGTGAGCTGCTCTTGTTCAGACAGAGGGCTTATTGCTAAACTACCTATTCAGCATAACCGCAGAGCTAACTTTGCTGTGTGGAAATATTTGTTTATAGAGAGGCCCTTCATGACAGAGGAAAAGGTTGAATCTTCGGGGTTTAAAGTTGTTGATCGTCGGGCTTTCACAAGTGAAGGCACGCGTGTTCCCGGCCAGCCTGAAAATGAGGAAGAAGCACGGGAACCGGAATCACATCTCCCTCCTGCCCCCCAGGCGGCTCCTCCGGTCGAGCCCGAACCCCAAGCCGGAGAGGAGGAACCTTCGGAACGATTTGCCATGCTGGTCTCTTATCTGAGCACGACTGCCATGTTCCAGCTCGGGTTGCTGCCCGGCCCTGGCGGAGAATACAATCCGCCCGATCTCGCCAATGGCAGCCGGACGATCGATTTGCTGGAAGTGTTGCAGGAAAAGACACGCGGAAATCTGACCAGCCAGGAGTCCAAGCTCCTTGAAGATGTTCTTTACGAACTGCGAATGACCTATCTTGAAGTTCAAAAGCGGGCAAGCAACCAGAAATGAAACTGACTTTCCTGGGCACGGGCACTTCCACGGGAGTTCCGACGGTCGGCTGCAACTGCGCCGTCTGTACCTCTGCCGCGGAGCGCGACAAGCGAACCCGCCCCTCCCTGATGCTTGAATATGCCGGTCGTACTGTGGTCATTGACACCACCCCGGACTTCCGCGGGCAGGCTCTCCGCCAGAAAATCCAGCGGGTGGACGCGATCGTTTTCACTCACGCCCACGCCGACCACGTGCTGGGACTGGATGACGTTCGCCCGTTTTACTTCCGGCAGAAAGATCCCATCCCTGTTTACGCAGACCATCGTTGCATGGAGAGTCTGCGCCGGATCTTTACCTATATCTTTGACCAGACTTATCCCTACGGGGGGATTCTGAAAGTTGATCCTCATTTGATCGACGGCCCTTTCAGCCTATGGAACAGGCAACTGGTTCCCCTGCCGGTGCTGCACGGAACGCTGCCCGTCCTGGGCTTTCGATTCGGGAACGGGGCTTATGTGACGGACTTCAGCACCATACCGGAAACAACTTTAGAGATGCTTGAAGGTCTGGATGTGTTGATTCTTGATGCTTTGCGCCACAAGCCCCATCCGACGCATTCCACTATTGAAAATTCTCTGGCTCTGGTCGAACGCCTCAAGCCGGCCCGGGCCTACTTTACCCATATCGCTCATGAGTTGAGCCACGAAGAAACAAACGCCAGCCTGCCTCCCAACGTGAGGCTGGCCTATGACGGGCTGGAAGTTAACCTGGACTGATCCATGCGAGTTGTCCGCGACCTTTCGGAATTGCGTGAGCCTCTTCACAAGAGTGCCGTGACCATCGGCAACTTCGATGGAATTCACCTGGGCCATCGTGAACTGCTCGGCCGCGTGGTGCGCTCAGCCGGCGAACTGGGAGGGACTTCCGTCGTCCTCACCTTTGACCCGCACCCGGCGCAGGTGCTCGCTCCCGAACGCGTTCCGAAGACCCTCACCCCTCTCGCATTGAAAGCCAGGCTGATCGAACAGGAAGGCATCGAACTCCTCGCGGTTCTCCGCTTCAACCGGGAACTCTCACTGCTCACTCCTGAGGAATTCGCCCGCGGCATTCTGGAGGAAAAACTGCGGGCCGCCGTCGTTCACGTGGGGTCAAACTTTCGGTTTGGCCATCGGCGCGCAGGGGACACCGCCTTGCTGGCCGAGCTCGGCAGGAAGAGCGGCTTCCGGGTGGAAACCCTGCCCATGATCAAGGTCCGCGGCCACCGGGTCTCAAGCAGCCAGGTCCGCCACTTCCTTTCCGAGGGCCGCGTGGAAATCGCGGACCGGATGCTGAGCAGGCCTTACACCGTGAGCGGAACCGTCGTCACCGGCGAAGGCGTGGGGCACAAAAAGACCGTCCCCACATTGAATCTTGGCCCTGTCGAACAGCAGCTTCCGAAAAACGGAGTTTACATCACCCGGACCCGCGTGGCAGGAGCGCTGCATGATTCGGTCACGAACGTCGGCCACAAACCCACCTTCGGCCATCACCGCCTGGCGGTGGAGACCTTCCTGCTGAATTTTCGTGGAGAGCTTCAAGCCGAAGAGATGGAAATAGAGTTTCTCCACCGCTTGAGGGACGAAATTAAATTCCCAGATGCCGAGGCGCTGAAACAACAAATTCAGCGGGACGTTCAAAGGTCACTGAAGTTTTTCCGCCTCACGAAGAGCCTGAGCCCAAAATCATCCGGGACCAGCCGTTCAACACCCGCCCTCACCTGATCGATCCAGAACGCCAGGAATCGCCGAGCAACCAACTCAACCCTGAACAGGCGGCCGACGGTCGGCCCAGGGACGTGCAGCCTCAAGCTGCGCCGCAAGCCGGAACAGCGTCCCCTCGTCACCAAAGCGGCCGAAGAAGTGCGTTCCCACCGGCAATCCTTCCTTATTCCAATAGAGCGGGATCGACATGGCGGGCTGCCCTGTGGCGTTGGCAATGGGAGTGAACGGAACGAAATCCACCGCTCGGTGAAACCCTTTCATGGGATTGTCCGGAGCTGCGTCGAACGATCCCAGCGGAAGAGGAGGCTCGGCAAGCGTGGGGGTCAGCCAGATGTCGCACTTCTCAAAGAACCGCGCAACCTGGCGGGAGATCTGCTGCAAAATCGCCTGTGACATCAAACACTCTGATCCTGTCGTGCGATGGCCCATTTCATAAAGCGCCCAGGTGAGAGGCTCGAACAAGCCTTGCGTTGGGGTCCGGCCGGTTAGATATGCAATCCCGTCTATGGCTGAGGCGCACCCCGCCGCCCAAACAGCTGTAAAAGCATGGACCAGGAGCGGCCCGTTAATTTCCGGCGCGCCTTCGCTGACTTCATGACCAAGATCTGCACAGAGCCTGGCGACATCGTGAACCGCCTCCACGCAATCAGGATGAATCTTTGCCCCGGAGGGAGCCTTGGTCGAAAAGGCAATCCTCAGCCGGCCGGGGTCAATCCCAACTTCCTGAGCGTACGGCCGCACGGAAGGTGGAGCCCAGTAAGGGTCTCCAACGTCGGGCCCTGCAGTCGCATCCAGCAGAGCGGCGCTATCTCTCACTGAGCGCGAGACTGCGTGCTCAGCCACAAGGCCACCCATCACGTCTCCAACGTCGGGCCCCAGCGGATTGCGCGCCCGGGTGGGCTTGAGGCCAAAAAGGCCGCAGCAGGAGGCCGGGATGCGAATGGAACCACCGCCATCGTTCGCATGCGCCATGGGAACCATGCCTGCGGCTACAGCGGCAGCCGAACCCCCACTCGACCCGCCCGTTGTGCGCCCAAGATCCCAGGGATTCCGCGTGGCTCCGAACAACACCGGCTCCGTGGTCGGAACGATTCCGAGTTCCGGAGTGTTTGTTTTGCCCACGATCACCAGTCCTGCCCGCTTCAGCCTGGCGACAAGCTCGCTGTCGTGGTCCGGGACAAAGTCGCGCAAGAACGCGCTGCCCCAGGTCATACGGACACCGGCATAGGAAGCCATAAGGTCTTTCAGCAAAAAGGGGACTCCGCAAAAGGGTCCATCCGGCAACGCACCCTGCGCGGCTTCACGCGCCTGTTCGTACAGGGGAGTAATCACCGCATTCAGCGCGGGATTTAAGCGTTCGATCCGCTCGATCGCGGCGTCAACCAGTTCGCCGGGCTTGACGTCCTTCCGGCGCACCAGTTCAGCCTGCGCTGTTGCATCCATGAAGGCGAATTCTTTGGATGATGACATCTACTCTTGACCCCCGTTACAGGCAAGGCAGGCAGAAAGTGCGGCCTGGAGTTTCGGGAGGAGGAAATCCCTCTTCCAGGAACCCTCTTGCCGGGAATGCTTCTTCAGGCAAAACGAACAAATCAGTATTACAGGCAGCAGGCGTTTTGGCCAGGCAAAAGCCAATCGAAAACTGGCTCCGCATCAGGCGGGAACAAAATTTCGCAGAATCGGCAGTTCGTCCGGGCTTTCCAGCAGGTCCAGAGCTCCACGGATAATCTGGTGCTGAAGCTTTGGATCATTTGGCTTACCCAGGGGGTAGCCGAATGGAAAAGGAACATAGAGGCTTCGCGGCGGCCGCACTTTCTTCGTGACCATCTGCAACAGGGAGAGCCCGACAGTTGGGATTCCCGCCTTCTCAATAACGCTGGCGACCAGTCCCACGGACTGATTACACATCGGTCAAGCCGGCACCAGAAAGGCTGCGTCCACCCCATCTTCCCGCAGCGTCTCCGCAACACGGGGCGCGGAATCTGAAATCAGCCTTCCGGGCGCGGAAATCGAGCCCATAAAGCTGAAGTGCCTATGGTTCAGACCTCTGATCTCTCCCTGCTCCACCAGCTCCCTGAAACGGTCAAGGGGAAACACAAGGTTTCGGTCTTCCCTGGCGCCCGTCTGGTCAAAATCGGAACTCCGCTGCGCGATCTTCAACTGGCAAACATCGAGAGTGTTGGGCAATTCCCGGAAGGAAACATCTCCACCGCGAAATGCGAGATCGAACGGAGGCTGGCCGGGAAGGTGAACGCCGGCGGAAGAAATAAGAGCAAGTTTCGACTGGGCTAATGGCTTCGAAAGGCGCGCCCCCGGCAACCAATCCACTGTCCGGAATGGATAGGTCTCGACGAACAGGCGGTGAGTCAGTTGGAGATCTTCAAGACGAGCCATGTTGGGAAAGGACCGGCCAGGCAGAGTTCGTCTGGAACGGGGCATAAATCGGGAGAACAGGTGGCAAGTCCCCGCCGCCCGTTCCGGCACCGGCAGGATTCAAGCGACGTACCTATTGAAGGCTGACCAGTGGGCTTGAGGGAGCAGGAGTTTCCTCAGCAGGCTCGTGGGAATCCGTCACGCGGCCGGCAGCCTTGTCCGCCACGAACCGGTCAATTTCCTCAAGCAACGCCGGGACGATCTCTTCTTCTTTCACCCGGCGAATGGCCTTACCCTGGCGATAGATCATCCCGTTGCCGCGTCCGGCGGCAACGCCCAGGTCGGCCTCACGGGCTTCGCCCGGGCCGTTTACGGCGCATCCCATCACGGCCAGCGAGAGCGGCGTTTTGATGTGGGAAGTGGCCTGCTCGATTTCACCCGCAATCTTGAACAGGTCGACTTCCAGCCTGCCGCAGGTGGGACAGGCAATCACCACCGGGCCGCGGCTGCGAAGCTCCAGCGACTTCAGCATTTCATAAGCCACGCGGACTTCCTCCCTGGGATCGGTGGCCAGAGAAACGCGAATGGTGTCACCGATGCCTTCCGCCAGCAGCATTCCCATGCCCACGCAGGATTTGACGGTGCCGGAAAACTGCGTTCCGGCCTCGGTAATCCCAAGGTGGAAGGGGTAATCGCAGCGTTTGGCCAGCAGCCGGTAAGCCGCCACGGTCAGTTTGACGTTCGAGGATTTCAGAGAAATGATGGTGTCGCCAAAACCCAGGTCTTCCAGGATGCGAATGTGATACTCGGCGCTCTCCGCCATCGCTTCCGGGGTCGGAAATCCATACTTTTCCAGCAACCGCCTCTCCAGCGAACCGGCATTCACGCCGATCCGGATGGGAACCTTCTGCTCCTGAGCGCGCCGCACCACCGTGCGCACCTTCTCCGCGTCGCCGATGTTGCCCGGATTGATCCGCAGCTTGTCGATTCCCGCATCCAGCGCCATCAGGGCGAACTTGTACTGGAAATGAATGTCTGAAACCAGAACGGAGTCAGGACACTTCTTTCGGATGTCCTTCAGCGCCTTTGCCGCCCCAATGTCGGGCACGGCCAGGCGGACGATTTCACATCCCGCCTCCTCCAACTGCTGAATCTGCTCGACGGTTTTGTCGACATTCCGCGTGTCCGTCTTGGTCATGGACTGCACGACGATCGCCGCGTCACCACCAACCGTGTATCGCCCCACTTTGACCGGCCGGGTCTTTCGCCGTTCCGGGAAAAATTCTTTATCACTGAAGTTCACGGTTATTTGCCCCTGCTTCGAGTTAGCATCACGTCGCCTGCCTGAAATCAGGAGGGACGAATAGTCTTCATAATATCGTTATACATCACAAAAACAAAGAGCAGGACGATCAGCACCACGCCCACCTGGATCACCCGTTCCTTGACCGCCAGACTCAAGTCGCGCCGCATCAGGCCCTCAATCGCCAACATAAAAATGTGCCCGCCATCCATCACCGGGATGGGCAAGAGGTTGACAATGCCCAGTTGCAAGCTGATGAAGGAAACAAATAGCAGAAGGTCAGCAATTCCCCGGCGGTAGGCTTCACCGGAATACTGGGCGATTCCGATGGGTCCGGCAAGAGACTTGGTGGACATCCGGCGAGTCACAATTTTTCCCAGAACGTCAAAGGTTTGCAGAACACTCCGATAATTCGCCATGACGGCATATTCCAATGCCGTTCCGGGCGGCAGCTTGCGAATGACATACTCCGTCTGCCGGATCGTCACGCCAATCCGCCAGGTTTTCAGCCCCATCACATCGGTATAGGTCGGCGTCGTATGCACCTGAAATGCCTTCCCGTCGCGCTCGACGGTGAGATCAACGGGCTTGCCTTTGCCGTCCCTCAGATCCTGAACAATCACCAACCAGTAATAAATGGGCTTGCCATCCAGGCCCACAATCTTG
The DNA here is from genome assembly GCA_049583595.1 of Terriglobia bacterium. GTDB lineage: Bacteria > Acidobacteriota > Terriglobia > UBA7540 > UBA7540 > SCRD01. The sequence continues at coordinate 21,603 of JBAUWE010000224.1, read as the reverse complement.
TCACCTGACTGCAACCCCGCCTCGCTGGCAGGCTGGCCCGGCTCCACTTTGTCAATCACCAGGGGAACATAGGGGTACCAGCCGGCCACCCCGGCGCCATCCTGGCCTTCGGTATGGGGAGTCAGGCTCACGTGCAAGGCCTTGTCGCCTCGATCGACGGTCAGAGGTATGGGATGCTCTGCGCCGGTAAGGACTTTGAATTTAATGTCATGCCATCTGGGATCTCGGATGCCGTCAAACTGAACCACCCGGTCTCCAGCCTGGAGCCCGGCTTCCGCCGCCGCCGAACCCGGGTCGACAGCGCCAATCACAACAGGCTGGTCTTCATAGGCGGGCTTCTGAAAGTGAAACATGTAAATCCCGGCAAGGATCACCACGGCCAAAACAAAGTTCATCATCGGGCCCATCAGAATGATCACAAACCGCTGCCATCGCGGGCAGCCCAGAAATTCGCCCGGCTCACCTGTCAGGACCGCCGTGGGATCGTCTCCCGCCATCTTGACGTACCCGCCGAGCGGCAGAATGCTCACGCGGTAGTCGGTCCCGCCTCGCTCAAACCCAAACAGCCGTTTGCCGAAGCCCAGCGAGAAAGTCAAGACGCGCACGCCAAACGCTTTCGCGGCCAGGAAGTGGCCCGCCTCATGGACAAAGACCATCACTCCCAGGACCACGACGACAACAATCGCGTCAGTGAGGAAACTCGAAACCATAGATCAAACCTTTCTCCTGTTCACACAACTGTGGATGGGTGCGTCATCGAGACTACCGATTCGCGCGCCGACAACCGGGCCCGCCTGTCGCTTTCCAGAACCTCTTCCATTCTGTTTGGATGACTCGGAGGGGTCTCGCGCATCACTTTTTCAATCACACGTGGAATATCGGAAAAACGGAGCTCGCCCCTGAGAAACGCCTCCACGGCCACTTCATCGGCGGCGTTCAGCGCGCAGGGCATCACCCCACCCTGTTCCAAAGCAGCCCGGCCCAGTTCCAGGCACGGAAACCAGCGCACATCCGGCGCTTGAAAATGCAGGCTCCCGGCCGCAATCAGGTCCAGGAGCGGCAGATGTCCATCCGCATCCATTCTCTCCGGGTAGGTCAGCGCGTACTGGATGGGAAGCCGCATGTCGGCAACACCAAGCTGCGCCATCACCGATCCATCGCAAAACTCAATCATGGAATGGATAATCGATTCCGGATGAATCATCACGTCAATCTGCTGCGAAGGAAAGCCAAAAAGCCAATGGGCCTCAATAATTTCAAGGCCTTTGTTCATGAGGGTGGCGGAGTCAATGGTGATCCGGCCCCCCATTTTCCACACCGGATGTTTCAGCGCCAGCTCGGGCGTAACCGTTTCCAGGCGCTTGCGGGGGGTCTTGAGGAACGGTCCCCCGGAACCCGTCAGAATCAGCCGTTTGACCTCCTGGTGGGCGCCTGACCTCAGGCATTGGTGGATGGCGCAATGTTCGCTGTCAATGGGGAGGACGTCCACACCGTGTTCTTGTGCGATCCGGGTGACCAGCTCACCGGCCACCACCATGACTTCCTTGTTGGCCAGTCCCACCGTCTTGCCCGAACAGATGGCCTCGTAGACAGCCACCAGCCCCGTGGTGCCATGGGAAGCCGCCACGACGAAATTGACCTCAGGATGGCTGACAGCCTCCACCTGGCCTTCGGTTCCGGCCAGAATCTTCAGGTTTTCACGGAAGCCCAGTGCCTGGAGCCGCTCCCGCAGGGGAGAGATTGAGTTCGCATCGGCCACGACGGCCACACAGGGCCGGAATTCTACAATCTGGCTGGCGAGCACATCCAGGTTCCTGCCCGCCGAGAGCGCGACCACCCGAAACAGATCCTCACGCCCGCGAACCACGTTGAGGCAGTTCTGCCCGATAGAACCGGTCGAGCCCAGAATGCATAATCCCTTTACCAATGCCAGAAGTCCTTTAGACGCCACGCCAACCACAGAGTCGGGGCGGCAAACAAGAGGCTGTCGATCCGGTCGAGCAATCCTCCGTGCCCGGGAAGGATCGCTCCCGAATCCTTCAGGTTCGCAGCCCGCTTGAGGGCAGATTCCACAAGGTCGCCGGCCTGTCCGGCCAGAGCAACCAAGCCTCCTATCAGGATAACCGTTTTTTGATCACCTGTCTGCCAAAACCAGTGTGAAAAGCCCCAGGCAACCAGGACCCCACCGGCCAACCCCGCAATCGCCCCCTCGACGGTCTTTTTCGGGGAAATCTTCCTTGCCAGCGGAATTCGCCCCACCATGCGCCCCACGGCATAGGCAAATATGTCCCCCGCCCAGACCACCAGGAACAGCAGGACAATCAGGCGCCAGCCCGCGACCGGATCGCCAAATCTCAGAGGAATCATCCACGAAAAGGCAAATCCAACGTAAAAAACCCCCAGCACGGTGGATGCCAGCGCGCCTGAGTAATTCTTCAGATCAGAGACAATCACAAGACCGGCTACCGGAATGGCCAGGACCAGCAGCAGAAGCAGTGACGATTCGCCGAAAACCATTCCGTGCAGGTCTGCAAGCTGGCCCAGGCAAAGCAGCACTGCAGCCACATAGCCCATCCGGGGCCATCCACCCAAGCCTGCCTCCCGGCTGATGTGGAAATACTCCTGGAGGCTGATCAGCACGGTGGCCAGCACCGCCAGAGTAAACAGCCATTCACGGCCCTGAACAAGCAGGTACACAACCACAAGGGCCAAAGGCAAGCCGGTAAGAATCCGTCGTTTCATGGAATCGAGTGAGGGGGCCCAGGCATAACTTCTGCAGCCGGCTCTGTATGAACCGGGTGGCGCCGCATCAGCCCAGCCCGCCGTAGCGGCGCTCCCGCCGCTGGAAATCGATAACAGCCTGGAACAGCTCCAGCTCTGTGAAGTCCGGCCACAGGACGTCGGTTACCCAGATTTCACTATAGGCAACCTGCCACAGGAGAAAATTGCTCAGGCGCATCTCGCCGCTGGTCCGAATCAGCAGGTCCGGATCGGGAAGATCGTGGGTGTAGAGATGCCGGCCGAAACTCTGCTCGGTGATGGCCTCGGGATCAAGCGCCTCTTTTCCACTCAACTGCGAAGCCAGACTCCTCACAGCATCAATCAGTTCAGCCCGTCCGCCATAGTTCAGAGCCAGCGTCAGCCTCAGCCCGGTATTCGCCCGCGTCTTTTCAACAGCCTCGTGCAGATCGCGCTGCACAGTTTTCGGCAGGTTTTCAATTCTCCCAATGGCTCCGAACCGGATGTTATTCCGGTTGAGTTCCGCAATCTCTCTCTTCAGAAATTCACGCAGCAAGCCCATCAGAAGTTTCACTTCCGTTCTGGGCCGCTTCCAGTTTTCCACCGAAAAGGCATAAAGTGTGAGGCAGGGCACGCCCAATCGCACGCAGGCTTCCACCACCTTCCGAACCGCTCCGATGCCAGCGCGGTGGCCTGCAATCCGCGGCAAATGGCGCTTCCGGGCCCATCGCCCGTTGCCGTCCATGATGACGGCAATGTGCCGGGGCAGCCGTTCAAGGTCGATTTGTGAATGCAATTCAGCGTTGGAATTTCTGGTTTTCACGGCGGGCCCACAACCCAGCAAACTGTTCACTCAAGAGTTAACAAACTACCACACGCACACCGTTACTTCAACCCGGGCCCTGCACGGTCTGCTTCTCGGGGTTATTTCCGGTCGATCCTCTTGATGGAAACGGCATGTCCCGTCAGGGCGTCAGCCTCCACCAGGACCCCGCAGAGCCGGACGTCGCCCTTCGCAACCTCGAACCTTTCAGGAAGCTGGCTGAGGAATTTCCGGATCACCGTATCCTTATCGACCCCGATCACGGATTCATAAGGGCCGGTCATTCCGAGGTCGGTGATGTACGCCGTCCCTCCGGGCAGCACCTTTTCGTCCGCCGTCGGGATATGAGTGTGTGTTCCCACCATGGCTGTCACGCGGCCATTCAGGTACCATCCCATGGCCTGCTTCTCTGAGGTAGCCTCAGCGTGCATATCCACAAAGCGGATTTTCACCGTTTCCGGAACCATCTCCAGCAGGCTATCGACGGTCCGGAAGGGGCAGTCGATCGGCGGCATAAAGACGCGCCCCTGGAGGTTGATTACCGCAAATTCCAGCCCCGCCCGCGTCTTGCCCACATAAAGCCCGCGGCCGGGGACCTGCGGCGGGTAGTTGGCCGGCCGCAGCAGCGGGCCATCAGCGTGCTCAGCCAGATAAGGGTAGATTTCCTTCTTGTCCCAGATGTGGTTTCCGGTGGTGAGGACGGCGATCCCAAGACCCAGCAGTTCCTCCACCAGGCGGGGAGTAATGCCAAATCCCGCGGCCGCGTTTTCGCCGTTGGCGAGAATCAGGTCCGGCGCATATTCCGACACCAGTTCCGGCAGGCGTTCTTTCACAATGCTCCGCCCGGGGCGTCCAAAAATGTCGCCAATGTACAGAATTCTAACGGTTTCCTGCAAGAGTCTCCTGTAAGGGCCGCCAGGGGGTAACAGCCATGACCGGCCAAAAAAATCAATTGTCTTCCCGGGATTCAGGAACGCGCGCGGATGGTCAAACGGCGGGCTTCAGCAACCGGTCCAGCGCCTCATTATATTCACCGACCTTCTGTTCAACCCGCTCTGTGGTCGTTTCGTACTTGGACTTCATCTGATGATATTCGTCCGCAATGTTCAGCGCCGCGAGCACCGCCACGCGCAGTGAATCCACGTTGTGGCTCCGCGTCGCGATGGACCGCATTTTGCCGTCCACATACCGGGCGAGCTCTTCGAGATACACGGCATTCAGGCTACCCTTGACGTGGTATTCCTGGTCGTAGATTTCGATTCGGACGGAATCCGTTAAATTGTTCAAGCGCCTCCTTCCCGCCCCTTGCGGCTTGCGCGCGCAACAAGGCACTCAGCAAACTGCCCCGGCTACGATCCCGTATTATCCTGGCCAGTCAACTGCTCAATCTGGCTCAGCAGCTTCTCGATTCGGACCCGAACTTCTTCCCGCTCGCGCCTCAAAACCTTGACTTCGTCCTGCAAGGCCTCCAGGCGCTTCCGGCTGCCGCCCGTGTCCTCTTTCAACATTTCAAGCGCCTTCTCAAGGTCCTGCTTCTCGGCGATAGTGCGCCTGAAAACTTCGCTTGCCTTTGACAGCTTTTCTTCCAACTGCTGGAAACTCTCGTTCAGATCCATTGTTCCTGGCCCCATGGCCGACCCTTCACGCCTGTGCCCGAATTTGAACCCCCAATGGTTCAAGGGCTTCGACGATGCGCCGGCTTTGAGATTCGACTTCGTCGCTCGCCAGCGTGTGTGTCGGACTTTGAAATGTAATGCGCAAAAGAAGACTCGCGTGACCCGGCGGTATCGTGCCCTCGGGAAGCTCCCCGCTGGGGCGCCGATCCACCGGCGTCATGGACTGGATCTCTTCAATCGCCAGCCCGCGAATCGTTTCTTCCAAACGCCCGTAGGCAGTGCTTTCCGGTACAACCAGAGAGAAGTCACGCTCCACAGGCGGAAACTTTGAAATCGGTTTAAAGCTCTTCTGTCTTAAAGCGGCGCTGAGAAGAACATCCAGTTCAACTTCCGCCAGCCACACGGCCTGGCGAAGTTTGTAACCGCGCGCCAGGTCTTCGCGCAGGCGGCCCAAAGTGGCAACTGTTGAATCCTCCGCAACAAACCGGCCCGCCACGCCTTCTTCAAGATAGCCGGCATCTGAAGGTTCAAACTTCAGCCCGGACAGGTCAAAACAGCCGAGGAGCTCTTCAACATGGCCCTTTAAGTCAAAGAAGTTGAGTTCCGTTTCCTTGCTGTGCAGGGTCGAGGGCTCGCGGTTTCCGCTGGTACCCAGCACCAGAACGCGGCGCTCATCGGGCAGGCTCGCATCCCGTGCGCTGTAAACCCTTCCCATTTCATAAAGCCGCAGGTCGGTGCGATAACGGTCAAGGTTCCACTTCAGGGTGTGGACCATGCTGGGCACCGCCGAAGACCGCATAGCGGCGGCATCCTGGCTGAGTGGATTTTCCAGCACCACCGGGGGACGGTCCGTGAACCTGGCGTTCTCCGCCGGGTCGACCATTGCAGAAGGAATGATTTCCCGGTAGCCCAGCGCCACAAGAGTGTTGCTGATCCTGAGCTCTTTGCTTCGAGTCTCTCCTGCGGCAAGCCGGGTCGGAGCCGGCCGTACCCGCGAAGGCAATCGGTTATAGCCGTAGTGCCGGGCCACTTCTTCAATCAAGTCTACTTCCCGGTCCACATCCAGACGGGACAAGGGCGGAGTGACACGCCAGCCCTCCGTCCCCCGCCGCTCAACTTTAAAACCGAGCGTGCGCAGGACCCTTTCGATCTCTTCCCACGGAACCTCCGCGCCCAGGATGCGCTGAATTTCGCTCCGCCGCAGCTCAATGTAGGTGCGGTGTTTCGGGGAGGGGTAGACATCGATCACCCCGCGCAGGACCTCACCTCCCGCCAACTGGGCAATCAAAATCGCTGCACGGTCCAGCGCCACCGGAGCCATTTCAATATCGGCGCCGCGCTCAAAACGGTGTGAAGCCTCCGTATGCAGACCCTGAGTCTTTGAGGTGCGCCGGATGGTAGCCGGATCGAACCAGGCGCTTTCCAGCAGGACTGAGCGGGTGTCGCCGGATATCTCGGACTCTTCACCGCCCATCACGCCTGCCAGCGCCACCGGCCGAGTGGAATCCGCAATCACCAGATCGCTGGCCGCAAGAGTTCTCGCCACACCGTCAAGGGTCTGTAACTGTTCCCCTGGCCGGGCGGAGCGCACAATAATCCTGCGCCCCTTCAGGCGCGTCAGGTCAAAAGCATGGAGCGGATGGCCCAGTTCCATCAGCACGTAGTTGGTAATATCAGCCACATTATTGATGGGGCGCTGGCCGACGGCCTCCAGGCGCCTGACCAGCCAATCCGGCGACGCCTTCACTTCCACGCCCTGGACCACCCGGCCGCAATAGCGCGCACAGAGTTCCGGATTGAGAATCTCAATAGAAGCCTCGGCAGAGGCCGCGGCACTGCTTTCCTTGCAGACAAATTCCAGGGGGGCAAGATGCTTCCGGTAGAGCGCAGCCACTTCCCGCGCCACACCGTAATGGCTTAAACAATCGGGCCGGTTGGTGGTCACTTCCACTTCGAAAACAACGTCTTCGCCCACCGCCTGAAACGATTCCGCGTTCAGACCGACGGAGGTGAGGTCCGCCTTCAGGCGGCGGGCGTCTGCCGGAACTTCCACAAATTCTTTCAGCCAGTTCAGGGAAACTTTCATGATCTCAGTCTTCAGATAAAGAGAAGCCGGCGCGCAGACAGCCAAACCCAGGTAACATCACCCTCAGAACTGTTCCAGAAACCTGACATCGCCCTGGTGGAAAAGCTGGATATCGTTGATGTCATACTTCATCATCGCAAAACGCTCAACCCCCAGCCCGAAGGCCCAGCCGGAGTAACGCTCCGGGTCAATGCCGCCGTGGCGCAGCACTTCCGGATGTACCATGCCGCAGCCCATCACCTCAATCCAGCCGCTCTCCTTGCACACCCGGCAGCCTTCGCCGCCGCAGAACACACAACTGATCGACAACTCCCCGCTCGGCTCCGTGAAGGGAAAAAAGCTGGGCACAAAATTGGTTTTGATCTTATCGCCGAAAAACTTCCTGGCAAAGTAGTCGAGCGTTCCCTTCAGGTCGGCAAAACTGATGTCCCTATCCACCGCCAGGCCCTCCACCTGGTGGAACATGGTGGCGTGGGTGGAGTCAGGATTGTCGTGCCGGTAGGCTTTTCCGGGGCAGAGGATGTAAAGGGGCGCGCCATGCTTTTCCATGGCCCGAATCTGCACCGGAGAAGTGTGGGTGCGCAGCACCGTTTCAGAATTGACGTAAAGGGTGTCCCAGTCATCGCGCGCCGGATGGCTCTCCGGAATGTTGAGGGCGTCAAAGTTGTAATAGACCGATTCAATTTCCGGCCCCGACTCGATGGAAAAACCAAGCCCCAGGAAGATGTCCTCGATTTCCCGCATCACCTGCGTGACCGGGTGGATGGAACCCATCGGCTGGCGATAACCGGGCAGCGTGAGGTCCTGCCCCCGTATTACTTCTGCAGTAAATTCGACGCCAGCGTGTGCCACGAGCCTCACTGGGACGTCGGCCTGTACCCGAACCTCCTGCAGAAGGCTTTCCGTATCGACGCAGGTCGCGACCTGGCGTAACTGATTGAAGGCGCGGCCCACAGCAGGCTTCAATTCCTTCGGCGCTTTCTTCAGCCAGTTCTCGTCGATCAGCGAAACAAGCCCGCCCTTGCGCGCCAGCCAGCGATCACGCAAATCTTTAACTTTTTGGCTGCGCTCGCGCCCATCGCCGGCGCCTGCAGCAATCAGGGCCTTTCGTTCACTTTCCAGGGCAGAGGTGACCTCGCCAAACAACTCGCCGATGGCCTCGGGAGATATTGCGTCGAGATCATTCAGGGTTTTACTGATTTTTTCGTCAATCGACATCCGGGACCGCGTATGAGCACGTTGGTTGGGAATCCGGCGATCAGCTTCGGATCCGGACATGAATTAGCCTGCCTTCAGGGCCGTCTTCACGCGGGCTGCAAGCTCGGCAAATGCCGACTGGTCGAGGGCCGCCATTTCAGCGAGAGCTTTTCGGTCAAGCTCCACGCCCAGTTTCTTTACGCCGTGAATAAACTGGCTGTAGGTCAGATCATTCAGGCGCGCAGCCGCACCAATCCGCACAATCCAGAGACGGCGAAAGTCCCGTTTCTTTTGCCGCCGGTCGCGATAGGCAAAGCGCCCCGCGCGGTCCGCGGCCTCTTTCATAAATTTGTAGAGCTTGCTCTTCTTGAGGAAGTAGCCTTTGGTCAGCTTGGCGAGTTTCTTCCGCTGGGCGCGGCGCACAGTTCCGCGCTTGACTCTTGGCATGGGTTTGCTCCTTTCAGAAAATTTCGGGGCAGCAAAGGCACCCTGCCGTTGGCCTTTCCGCACCCACAAAAAACACTTACAGCAATTCAGTCATTATAAATCAGAATTGCAATTCCGCGCATCAGCGGCATGGGCCGCTAATAGCAAAAAACTGCAGCTGCACACCTCATCCTGCAACAGCTGCCAACATTTCTTTGTTTCGCCGTGTTCCGGGAACTTCGCCTAGCGGCCGTAAGGCAGCATGGCCTTCACGTGACGGACATCGGCATCGGCAACAACGCTGGACGATCCCAGCTTGCGTTTTCGCTTCCGCGTCTTTGAGGTCAGGATGTGGCGCGCGCCGGCGTGGCCGCTCATCACTTTGCCGCTGGCCGTCAGCTTGAACCGCTTGGCGGCGCCCTTATGCGTCTTCAATTTCATCTTTGGCAAAACTATCCTCCAGAGGTTTCGTGCACCGGCGCGGGTTTAGCCTGCTCCTTCTTCTGCGCTCCGCTGGAATCAGCGGACCGCGCAGTTGACTTCGCAGGTTTCGCTGCCGGCTTTTTAGGAGAAAAGATGGCCGACAGGTTGGGACCTTCCTGCCTCGGCCCGATCTCCAGTAGTCCGATTTCGCTCAGATCTTCGGCCAGTCGTTTCATCATAGCCCAGCCCAGGTCGCGGTGCGCGTTCTCGCGCCCACGAAACGTGACCGCGGCCTTCACCTTCGAGCCTTCCTTCAAAAACTCGATGATGCGGTTTCGCTTGGTCTCAAAATCGTGCACCGAGATGCGCGGACGCATCTTCACTTCTTTCAGTCCGGCTGCCTTCTGGTGCTTCCGGGCTTCGTGCTGCCGCTTGCTCAGTTGATACAGGTATTTCCCGTAATTGATCGTGCGGCAGACGGGCGGGTTTGCCTGAGGCGCCACCTCTACCAAGTCAAGACCTTGCTCCCGGGCAATCTTCATGGCTTCAAACGGAGGCATCACCCCAACCTGGTTGCCTTCCTCGTCGATCAGACGAATTTCCCGGGCGCGAATTTTTTCATTGACTCGTACGTAATTCCGACTGATAAATAGCCCTCCCGGTCCAGTGGACCCATCTAGCTCAAATTAATTAAATGCTTCTTGCCTTCAGGTAAGCTCTTCTATTCTCATCCACTTCCAGAAGCTTACCATTTATTGGCCCGCGTGTCGATAAGTTCGCGGAGGTAAGATTTAAACTCCGCAAGGGGACGAAAACCAGCGTCACCGGTGTCGCGCCTTCGAACAGCCACTCCCCCGCCCTGCGCTTCGCGGTCTCCCACCACCAGCATAAAAGGAATCCGCTGGAGTTGCGCATCGCGGATGCGGGCGTTCAGCTTTTCATTCCGGTCGTCCAATTCCACGCGGATCCCGGCTGCCCGCAACTCCCCGGCCACCCTCCCCGCATAGTCCGTATGCTTCTCGCTGATCGGCAGCACCACCGCCTGCACGGGCGAGAGCCACACCGGGAAGGCTCCGGCGTAATGTTCAATCAGAACGCCGAAGAATCTCTCCACCGAGCCCAGCAGCGCCCGGTGCACCATCACGGGGGTGTGCGGCTTGCCGTCCGCAGCCGTGTATTCCAGTCCGAAGCGGCGCGGCAGGTTGAAGTCAAACTGGACGGTGGTCAACTGCCAGGGCCGTCCGATGGCGTCCACTAGCTTAACATCAATTTTCGGTCCGTAAAACACCGCTTCGCCCGGCATGTATTTGTAGGGAATGTCCATCCGCTTGAGCGTATTCATCAAAGCGCTTTCGGCGAGGTCCCATTCTTCCACCGTCCCGGCATAATGCTCGGCATCCTGCGGGTCGCGCGCCGAGAGTTCCACTTCGAACCGGTCAAAGCCAAACGTCTTCAGGACCAACTGGGCGAACTCCACACAATCCTGGACTTCACTCTCAACCTGCTCCGGCATGCAGAAGATATGCGCGTCATCCTGCGTGAAGCCGCGAACGCGCAGCAATCCGTGCATCACGCCCGAGCGCTCATAGCGATAAACCGTTCCAAGTTCGGCCAGGCGCATGGGCAATTCCCGGTAGCTGCGGCGGCGGTCTCTATAAATCAGAATGTGGCCCGGGCAATTCATCGGCTTCAGCTGGTAGCGTTCGTTTTCCACTTCCATCGGCCCAAACATGTTTTCGCGGTAGAAATTGGCGTGGCCGCTGGTCTCCCACAAATGGAGCCGCATAGCGTGCGGCGTGTAAACCAGGTCGTAGCCGTGCGCAACCAGCTCGGCGCACAGCCAGTCCTCAATTTCCTTGCGGATGACGCCACCCTTGGGATGCCAGAAGATCAGGCCCGGGCCGGCTTCGTCCTGGATGCTGAACAGATCCATATCCTTGCCCAGGCGCCGGTGGTCACGCTTCTTCGCTTCTTCCAGATGGTGAATGTATTCGTCCAGCTCTTTCCTGCTGAAGAACGACGTGCCGTAAATCCGCTGCATCGGGTGCGACTTTTCATCGCCCTTCCAGTGCGCGCCCGCAACGCTCAGCAGCTTGAACGCTTTGATCCGTCCCGTCGAGGGAATGTGCGGACCGCGGCAGAAATCGAGAAACTTCCCCGTCCGGTACGCTGAAAAAACCGGCTCCGCCTTTTCCTCGATCAGCTGGCACTTCAGGAACTCCCCCATCTCGTCAAAAATCTTCAGGCCCTCCGACTTGGGGAAATAGACCCGTTCGTAGGGGATGTCGGCGTCGGCAAGTTCCTTCATCCTGGCTTCGATCTGGGCCAGGTCCGCCTCGGTAAAAGCCTTCTCGCGGTAAAAGTCATAAAAAAATCCGGTCTCGGTGGGTGGCCCGATGCCGGGATGCGCGTCCGGGAAAAGCTCCAGCACCGCAGCCGCCAGCAGGTGCGCTGACGAATGCCGGTAGATCATCAGGCCCTCCGGCGAATTGGGCGTGATCACCTGAAATGCGCCATCGGCTTCGAGCGGCGCGCTCAGGTCCACCAGAGTTCCGTCCACCTTGGCGGCAAGCGCCACCTTGGCAAGCCCCGCCCCGATCGACTGCGCCACCTCGCGGGCGGTCGTTCCTTGCGGAATTTCTTTTTCGGTGCCGTCAGGCAGGGTAACTTTAATGTTCCCCATGACTTAGAAGTCTTCTCCCATAAAAGTTTAAACCGTTACGATAGCAGAGAGATTTCCGGCCGGTCAAACCTATTCGTGCATTGGCTTCACTGCTGGCAGTTTCCACCCTTTAGTTTAAGAGAAAAACGATCGGGCAGGAATTACGATACCGGTCCACCTGCAAGAGTTTCTGTCAATCGTGAAGTAGGAAAGGCAATATGGGGCCTCACGGCATTCAGTTCCTGTGCGCCCACATTGGTTGGTCTGAACACCCCGTACGTCGAGGCGAGCTCATTCTCAAGGAAGCATTGCCGCACGGCCCGGATGGCGTGGTCGGAATTCTGCCGGCTCAAAATACCTACGCCCGGCCCCGACCCGCAAACGAATATGCCCATCACTCCATCCGCGCTGACCTTGAGGGCCTCTTCCAGCCCCGGCACGACTTTCCGCAAAAAGTGAGGGCAGGCGGGCTCCAGTCCGGCACCATGACGCCTGCCGGGCCGCGCAAACAGTTCGGCGAGCCTCCGGGCGCGGTCAAAATGCAAGGATGCGTCCTGCCCGGCGAGTTCCGACTCATCCGCGCCTTCGGCAGCTGCAACGCATAACTCGAACTCAGGAGTCACCACGCTCAGCACAAAATCTCCGGGCACAAAAGTCCGCCGCAGGATCTGCGCGGAGGCCTTGCCCGTGCAGGCCACAAAGCCGCCGCGCCAGGCGGCGTGCAGGTTGTCCACGCGCGTTTCATAGATCTCGGCCAGCTCAAACAGGGTCTTCTCATTCAACTGCAGCGAGTACAGCCGGTCTGCCGCAATCAGTCCCGCCAGCACCGCGGCTGTGCTCGATCCCATGCCCACGCCCACCGGGACGGAACTGTAGACCTCAAAATCGGCGCCGCTGAACTCCAGCCCTTTCAAATGGAGTGCCGCTTCCATCGCCCGCACCACCAGGTTCCGGCGGTCTCGCGGAATGCGATCGCCATTCTCCCCGAAGTAGCGGATGCCCACACGGCCATCCAGCCTGGGAGTGACCTTCACGTTGAACATGGCGTCGAGCGTCAGCGCCGCGCAATTCACGGCACCGGCAAAGTTCCCGACGGTGGCGGGCACCTTGACGAGGATAGACCTCGGTTTCATTGGATTTCTCCTTATGCGCAAGAGGATAGCTCCCACGCCACTCAAAAGTGAAATCGCAAATTTTTATACTGTGGATAGATTTTTGTTATCCAGAAGGAGGGAGAGCCGATAATCACTCAGAAATTATCCACCGGCAAGTCCGCCGCCCCGTTCCACCGTTCCCCGAAACCGCACCAGAACTAGGAAACCAGTTCTAACGATGTGGTAACGACAATCGAGCCCTTCAACGATCGGGCGACCGGGCAGCGGTCCGCGTGCATTTTGTAGACGCGTTTAATGGTTTCGAGCTGGGATCGTGAAGCCTGTAGCTTGTAATGCGCGTGGATGTGCCGTATGACCAGAACTCCGCCATCCACTTCAATTTCACCGGTAACTTCAGAAATCAGTTTGCCATCGCTGGCGTCAATCTGGCGCGCTTCCAGCGCACCTCCAAAAGTGCCGGTCAGTCAACCCCCGGTAGCGGCCACCACATAGTCCAGCGTGGTTGCGCAGGGCGGAAATTTTCCATCCGGAACCTTGTAATGGTCGGCCACTTCCGAGTGCACGCCAAATTGGACGGGTTCTTTGTTGGCAGGCAGGAAAGCCAGCCTCAGGGGCCCCACCTGCCGCTCAATCCGAACCCGGGAGGTGTAGACGACCTGGTCATTTTCCAGCATGGCAACTCCTCAGCGGAGCAGGTCTTCGAGTCTCACGGCCTGGTCCGTTTTTTCATCACGATACTTGATGATGACCGGCGTGTAAAGCGAGAGATTCCATTCCTTGCCGCGTCCACGCGTCACCGCGCGCGCGCCGGGAACCACCACCGCGCCCGGAGGGATCATCAGCGGGCGCTCCTCGGCGCGGCGATAAACCGTTTCACGGACCAGGTCATAAACCGGCGTGGAGCCCGTCAGGACGGTCCCGGCGGCCAGCACCGCTTCCCGGCCCACCACCGTCCCTTCGTAAACGCCGCAATTGCCACCCACCAGAACGTCATCCTCAATGATCACCGGCAGCGCGCCCACCGGCTCCAGCACTCCGCCGATCTGCGCCGCCGCCGACAGGTGGCACCGCTTGCCCACCTGCGCGCAGGACCCGACCAGCGCGTGGGAATCTATCATCGTCCCGTCGTCCACGTAGGCGCCCGCGTTCACGTACATGGGCGGCATGCAGGTCACGTTCCTGCCGATGTAGCAGCCGTCGCGGATCGACGATCCGCCCGGAACCACACGGACGTTCTGCCCGCTGGGAATCTGCTTCAGCGGATACGTCTGCTTGTCGCGAAACTGGAATCCGGCGGGCGGCATCTCCTCGGCGCGCCCGATCCTGAACCCCAGCAGGATGCCCTTCTTCACCCAGGCGTTCACCCTCCAGCCCGTGGCCGATTGCGCGTCGGGCTCAGCGGCGCGCGCCTGCCCTTCATTCAAAGCCTTCTTGAACTCCTCAAAGGCCGTGAAATATTCCTCGCCGTACTGGTCCGATTTCCGCTCGAAAAGTTTTTCGATCTTTTCTTGTAGAGTCATAGGTCATCAAAAATCTTCAGCGCCCCGGCGGGACGGGTTCTTCCTCTCTCAACCTGAAAACCGTAGAGATAACAGACAATCCCTGCACAGGCGGTCCGTAACCCGGTGCATTCCGGGCAAGAATTCTTCTCTGTGAACTCTGTGGCCCCGGGAGAACAAACACAGAGGCCACAGAGAGGCCCTCTGTGCTCTCTGTGTTAAAGACTGCTTCTCCCCGGAGGTCCCTGCCCGGCGGAGCCACAATCAAACATGGCACGAAGCGAACATTAAACTTTTTGTGTCTGGAGCAGCCCCTGTTCGGCCAGAACTTTTTCCAGCCTGGCGCGGTTTTCCGGCTTCATGGCGCACATGGGCAGCCGGTAAATCTCTTTGATCTTTCCCATCATGGCCAGCGCCGCCTTCACCGGGATGGGGTTCGTCTCGATAAAGTTGGCCTGCATCAGCGGCAGAAGTTTCGCGTTCAGTTTCCGCGCCTCATCGTATTTCCCTTCCAGCAGCAGGTGGGCCAGGTTCGTCACCTGGCGCGGAACCTCATTCGAGATCACGGAAATCACGCCCGTCCCACCCAGCGCCATCAGGGGAAATGTAAACGCATCGTCCCCGGAGAGGACCCTGAAATTCGGGGGGACAACGCGCAACACTTCCATCTGTTGGGTGATGCTGCCGGAAGCTTCCTTGATGCCGATGATGTTTGAGATCCCGGCCAGCCGCGCCACCGTCTCCGGCAGGATGTTTGAGGAGGTGCGCGACGGCACGTTGTAAAGAATCACCGGCAGATCGGTGGAGTCAGCAATCGTCTTGAAATGCTGATAAAGGCCCTCCTGCGTCGGCTTGTTGTAATAGGGCGCGACGGAAAGGATGCCCTGCACGCCCAGGGCCTGAAGGTCCTGCACCAGGTTGCAGACTTTTTTCGTGTTGTTGCCGCCCGCGCCCGCAATCACGGGAACTTTGCCCTTCGCTTCCTGAGTGACGACGCGGACCACACCCATGTATTCCTCATGCTCAAGCGTCGGCGCTTCCCCGGTGGTCCCGCACGGGACCAGAAAGTCGATGCCCTCGCTGAGTTGAAATTCCACCAGGCTCCGGAGCGCGTCGACGTCCAGAGTGCCATCCTCTGAAAAGGGGGTTACCAAGGCGGTACCGCAGCCCCGAATATCCAAGCTCATAAGACCTCCTCCGGCCACACAGGGTTTTCCATGGAGAGTTCGATTATAAAAGACTACCGCCGCTGAGGCTACTGCTGTTCTTCGAGAATTTTGTCAAAGGCGAAAATTCCCTTTTTGCCGGCCACCCAGCGCGCGGCGTAAAGCGCGCCCTCGGCAAATCCCTGGCGGCTGCGGGCGCCGTGCCGGACCATCACCGTGTCGGCTTCGGAATCAAATCCCAACTCGTGCGTGCCGGGGATGTAACCGCCTCGCACGCTCGAAGTGGGAATCTCGCGCGAAGGCAGAAGGGGTTCGACGCGCCGCTTCAGTTCCAGAGCGGTGCCCGAGGGGGCATCCTTTTTGAATTTGTGGTGGGCCTCAACAATGTAGGGCTCGTACATCGCGTAGGGCGCAAAGATTTTTGCGGCCTCGCGCGCCAGCCGGTAGAAGAGCTGTACACCGATGGAGAAGTTGGCCGCATACACCAGCCCGATGCCGCTTTCGTTGACCATCTTCTCCACTTCCGCAAAGCGGTCGTTCCAGCCCGTGGTTCCCACCACCAGGCTGACGCCCAGCGCGGCCACGCGGCGGATGTTGTCCACCACCACGTCGGGCTGGGTGAAGTCGATGGCGACGTCGATGCCGCGGAAGTTTTCTTCGGTGATGCCCGCGCCGTCAGGATTTGAATCAATGTCCAGAATCAGCCGCACGTCAAAGGCACGATCAGGAGCGATACGCGAAATAGCTTTCCCCATTTTGCCATAGCCCAGTAAGGCGAGGTTCAGGTTACGGGGCGGTTCATTTTGGCTGGGGCCTGATGGTGACATAGCGGATGAATTCCTGACTGGAAAGATTTAAGTTATGAATTCTGAAGGATGAAGGATGAAAAAGCAACCGGGTCCAAACGCGGAGCGCCCGGTCTCGTTTGCCGAGACCCTGCGCTGCTCTGTCCTGCTAATCCAGGTACCCTTCAGACTTCATCAACTCCGCGTTCAGCAGGGCTGCGCCGGCCGCGCCCCGGATGGTGTTGTGGCTCACCGTCGTGTACTTGAATTGCAGCACCGGGCACAGGCGCACCCGCCCGATCACCGCCGCCATGCCACCGCCGGTGTTCACGTCGAGCCTGGGCTGGGGACGGTCGTGTTCATCACGCACAATGATGGGATGCGCGGGCGCCGTCGGCAATTTGCGCTCCTGTGGTACGGAACGGAACTTCTTCCATGCCTCAATCAGGTCTTCCAGTTTCGCCTTCTGCCGCAATGAAAGTGAGACGGCTTCCGTGTGTCCGTCTTCCACCATCACGCGATTGCAGTGGGCGCTTACAATGAAGTCGGCCTTCGACACCTGGCCCTCCTGGAGTTTGCCCAGCAGCTTATGGGCCTCGCGTTCCACCTTTTCTTCTTCGCCGCCGATGTAAGGGATCACGTTGCCCAGGATGTCGAGCGAAGGCACGCCCGGATACCCAGCGCCTGAAATCGCCTGCATGCTGGTCACCAGAACTTTTTCCAGACCGAAGGCGCGCTCCAGCGGCGCCAGAGACATCACCAGGCCCACCGTGGTGCAGTTGGGATTGGTGACGATCATGCCCTTCCAGCCGCGCTGCTTTTGCTGCGCGCGCACCATCGCCAGGTGGTCCGGATTCACTTCCGGAATCAGCAGCGGCACGTCGGCATCCATGCGGTGATTGGAGGAGTTGGAGACCACCACGTGGCCCGCCCGTGCGAACTCCTTCTCCAGGTCGCCGGCCACCTTCGAGTCCAGTGAGGAAAAGATCAGCTTCGGGGCCTTGCCCGGCTTGCACTCCTCCACCACCATGTCGCGCACGCCGGCAGGCATGGGCTCGCGCAGGCGCCAGTTGCAGGCTTCCGCATATTTCTTGCCCGCCGAACGGTCTGACGCCGCAAACCACGCGGCTTGAAACCACGGATGATGTTCCAGCAGGCTGGCAAAGCGCTGGCCCACCATTCCCGTGGCGCCAAGGATTCCGACTTCAATCTTCTTCATAACGCTTCTTCCTTTTCTTCCTTACGTTGTCATCCTGATCCCGCAGAGCGGGAGAAGTATCCGCTTCATTCTTTGCAAAGAAGACGCAGCAGATGCTTCGTTGCACTCAGCATGACGCCGGCCTCTTTCAGCCGGACTGCTAAAGGCGCTTTTTCAATTCTTTCACCAGGCGGGTATAAAGTTCAACGGCCTTTGTCAGCTCCGATTTCCGCACGCGTTCGTGGTCCGTGTGGGCAACGCGAATCGAGCCCGGCCCCAGCAGCAGCGGCCGGCCCCATCGCGTCAGGCTTGGCAGGTCAGTGGAATAGGAAACAACTTCGGTTTCAAACCCCTCGAAATGTTCGGTGTGGATGGGTTTGGTGTCGCGAACGAACTCGTACTCGCATCGGCCCCTCACCACCGCTTCCACCTTCTCGCGCAGTTCGCTGGTGGCGTTGACCGTGCGGAACAGGATCTTCGCAGAGGCGCTTGCCGGAATCACGTTGATGGCTGCGCCGCCTTCAATCACGCCGATGTTCACGGTGGCCGATCCCATCACGGGGTCTTCAGGCAGCGGAATCCGCCGGATTTCATCCAGAATGTCAAGCAGTTTCAAAATGGCCGATTCCCCCATCTCGGGATAGGCGGAGTGGGCGGCCTTTCCTATGGTTTTGAGGTCGATGCGCAGAATGCCCTTGGTGCCCACCGCCAGCTTGTTTTCCGTGGGTTCGCCGTTGATGATGTATTTCACATCCGGAGGCTGTTCGTTCGCCTTGCGCGCGCCGTCGCTCAGGATCTCCTCACCCACCATGAAAAGCATGGCGAAGTCTTGAACGCCCTCGGCCTTCAATCCCTGTGCGGCAATCACCTCCGCGGCCAGGATGCCCTTGGCGTCGCACGAACCCCGGCCGTAAATCCACTCGTCGTCTTCGCCGGCCGGAATAAACGGCGGCACGGTATCCATGTGGGTGCTCAGCACCACGTCCGGCCGTCCTAGCGTGGCAAACACGTTGGAGCGCCCCGGCTCAACCTGCTGCAGAGAGACCTTGAAACCCTGCTTCTCCAGGTAGTCCGCAAGAAATTCGCCGCAGGCCTTTTCATTGCCTGTGATCGATTCAATGTTCACCAACGCCTTGGTAAGCTCAAATAGCTCCATTGCCTTCTCGCTGATTAGGATGTGGTCCATTTAGACCGGGGCGATGGCTTCCGGCTGCGGGACGTGAACCTTGCCGCAGGCCTTAAGAGAGGATTGCGATTCGCGTCTTCGGCGGTTTGCCAGGAGTCCGGCCACAGGGCCGGAACAGCGCATCAACACCGGGGTTAACCCTATGACGGTAGCCCACATGCGAAACAAGCGTCAAGTGGTTTGATGTTATGCGGCGGCCCCGCTGGGCGGAGGGTGATCCAGGTTCCTGCCGTGATCAGCTTCCAGTGCAGTCTCTGTGTCCTCTGTGATCTAAGGCTTTAACACAGAGTTCACTGAGGGTCTCTGTGCTCTCTGTGTTAAGTTTTTCCAACCACAGAGATCACAGAGAAAAGCGGGTCGCGCATACGTTCCGCAGTTTGGAATGTATGCGGCACTTCATCACAGAGGCGGTGTTCTCTCATTCCGCCTTCGCCCAGCCCTTCGCCCTCTCCACCGCCCGCAGCCAACCTTCATAAAGCTCGTTGCGGCGGGATTCCGCCATGGCCGGCTCAAACCTCTTTGCGATCTTGCGCTGCGCTGCCAGTTCCTTCTCATCCTTCCAGAAGCCGGTCGCCAGTCCCGCCAGGTACGCCGCGCCCAGCGCCGTCGCTTCCGTCGTCGCCGGCCGCTCCACCGGAACTCCCAGAATGTCGGCCTGGAACTGGCACATGAAGTCATTCCGCGCTACGCCGCCATCCACCCGCAGCGCCTCCGGCCGCACGCCGGTATCTTTTGCCATGGCCTCCACCACTTCGCGCGTCTGGTAGGCAATGGATTCGAGCGCCGCGCGAACAATGTGGTTCCTGTTGCTGCCGCGCGTCAGCCCCACAATCGTGCCGCGCGCGTAAGCGTCCCAATGCGGCGCGCCCAGCCCCACAAACGCCGGAACAAAGTAAACGCCGCCCGCGTCAGCCACCGCCTGCGCCATGGCTTCGCTTTCTGCTGCGTCTTTGATCAGTCCCATTTCGTCTCTCAACCATTGCAGCGCCGCCCCGGCAATAAACACGCTGCCTTCCAGCGCATAGGTGGTTTTTCCGTTGCGCCCCCAGCCCACCGTGGCCACCAGGCCGGAATCGGATTTCGGAATCTCTTCACCCGCGTTCATCAGCAGAAACAGCCCGGTGCCGTAAGTATTTTTCGCAGTGCCCTTTGTAAAGCACTGGTGCCCGAAAAGCGACGCCTGCTGGTCGCCGGCCACTCCGGCGATGGGCATGCGGCCGCCCAAAAGTTCCGTCTCGGCGATCACGCCGCTCGATTCTTTCACCTGCGGCAGCAGCACGCCTGGAATTTTAAAGTGCTTCAGGATCTCTTCGTCCCATTGGAGCGAGCCGATGTTGAACACCAGGGTGCGCGAGGCGTTGGAGACGTCCGTAGCATGAACCTTCCCGCCTGAAAGTTTCCAGATGAGCCAGGCATCGATGGTTCCGGCCGCCAGCTCGGCGCGTTCGGCGCGGATGCGCAGGCCCGGAACGTTTTCCAGCAGCCAGGCGATCTTGGTGCCGGAAAAATAGGCGTCGGTCGCGAGGCCGGTCTTCGCGCGCAGAACTTTGTCGTAACCCTCAGCCCGCAGCCGGTCGCACATGGGCGCCGTGCGGCGGCATTGCCACACGATGGCAGGGTGGACAGGCTTGCCGGTCGTGCGGTCCCACAGCACCACCGTTTCGCGCTGGTTGGTGATGCCGATCGCCGCCACGTCTTCCGGCCTGGCCTTCGCTTCGGCCATCACCCGCTCCGCCACGGAGCGCTGCGACTGCCAGATTTCTTCCGCGTCGTGCTCCACCCAGCCGGGCTGCGGGTAATACTGCTTGAACTCCTGGCTGGCCGAGGCGCGCGTCTGGCCGTCGCGGTCAAAAAGGATGGCGCGGGAACTCGTGGTTCCCTGGTCAAGTGCAAGAACGTATTTGGGCATTCCAATTCCTCCGGGGAACCTAGCCTAAATGAGTTTGTAACGGGATTGCAAATGAAGAATGGAGTTCTTTAGCGCCGGCGGGAGTTTATCCCGGCAAGCCGGGGACCGCCGGCTCTTTCAGCGAAAGGGCACGGATTCATCCGTGCCGAACCGGAAGCCGGCACCGCCTGGCTTTGGCCCTCTCCCGCGGGGAGAGGGTGCCGGAGGTACGACGGCGGGTGAGGGGTCACGTTGTATGGCGGTCACGACGGGCGGCGCCGACATCCCGCTGTTTGCAAAGTCTGCGGGAGCGTTCACTGCTCCTTCCACGTCATGTCGACGTCTACCGGGATGTTGTTGCTGATGGGCATGGCCAGAAGTTCCGGCGGCTTGATCTTGAAGTCTGAAACGGTGGTGGGAATGGTTCCTACCACGCGAATTTCGTTTCCTTCCGGGACCAGCTTGAAAGGCACGTTGTTGTAATGGGCGGTCTGGCCGGCGAACTGCACGGTGAGGTTGGCCTGGATCGCTCCGCCCTTCAGGTCAGCTTCCGGCAACTGCGTACGCACCATCACCATGGGAAACTGCGCCCCGCGCACCACCTCAATCATGTGCAGATCGCGATTCGTATCTCCCGAGACAAAAGTCTTGACCGGCACCGCGGCCAGGAAGTTGCACACTCCCGCTTTGCAGATGCCCTTGCCGCGCGCCGCATGGCTGGTTGCTTCCACGTGGTGCAGCGGATGGGAGACGTGATAGGCCAGGGTGGATTGCTCCAGCACCCAGTTGCTGCT
>JBAUWE010000223.1:0-3477 GCA_049583595.1 Terriglobia bacterium | reverse complement strand
GCATCATCCGCACCAACGGCATGAACAATAAAGGCGTCTTCACGCGCGATCGCCAGCCCAAACAGGCCGCGCACATGCTGCACAAACGCTGGGGTGGGAAGGGTGCGTAGCACGCAAACGTGGGACGGCCGTCCCGGCCGTGTTCATGGGCGAGACGCCCATGCCACCCCGAACAGAATTTTGTGCAAGTTGCAAACATGTTGGCGGTTATGAGCACCGGGCCCGTTTTCCGGCGCCGCGGTTTTTTCGGCAGGATTCTTTGTCAGGTCGGCAGGCTTGCCACATCCGCCTGCGAGTGGTTTCCGGGTGATTGCACGAGCGCGCGGGTGGAATGCCGGGCTCAGGCATCGCCACCCGCGTTGCTGCGCCCGCGCACTCTAGTGGCGGCCACCGTGGCCGTGTCCATTGTCGCCGCCGTGGCCGTTCCCGCCGCCATGGCCGTTCCCGCCGCCGCGCGCTTCCTGGCGCGAAGCATTGCCATGTTGCTGCGGCGCTGGGCGGGATTCAACCCGGCGCGTCTGCTGCGGCCGGGACTGCTGCTGGCTCCGCTGGTAGTTGCGGGGCGCGTTATTCCGGTTCATTTGCCGTTCAACCCTCTGCGGTGCAGGGCGATTTTCAACCCGGCGCATTTCCTGCGGCCGGGACTGCTGCCGGGCCCGCTGGTAGTTGCGAGGAGAGTTATTTCTGTTCACCTGCCGTTCAGGCCCTCGCTGGGCGGGTGCGCGGGATTCCTGCCGCCGATTGGGCTGGGCATTGCGCTGTTGGCTGAATGAATGGAATCCCCTGTCATTGTTGCCCCGTTGCGGAGCGGAACGCGAAGACTCGCGGCCATTACGCGTCCTTTCCACAGGGGCCCGATACGGCGCGCCTGCGCGGGTTGCCCGCACGGCATCCCGGCCATGGAATGCTCCCGGCCTCCGCGTAGCGGCGATGCCTGGACGCCCGTGGTTCCTGCGCGCCCGCTGCGCGGGGTCCCTGCGTGCGAACTGCTGGTGCCTCAGTTGCTGGCTGACGGGTCCGGAACGACGTCCTCTCTCCGCGGCCAACTGCCCCCGCGTGGGACGAGCGTTGATCCCGCCCCGGCCGCCGTTATAGCTGACGCGCCGGCCCCTGAAGCGGTCGTCCACTCTGCGGTTGTAGATGTGCCTGAAGTTCCGCCCTTCGAGGCGATTCACCGAGCGGTTGTAATAGAAGTGGTTATGGTTCCAGTAGCCGCCGTAGTAGCCGTAACCGGTGTAGCCGAATCCGTAGTTAATGCCGCCGTAGAAGCCCACCGAGAACCCCCAGTAGCCCCTGTGCCACAGATACCCGCGACCACCCCAGCCCCAGTAGCCGGGTGTCCACATGGCGCCCACAAAAGGCGCCGGCACCCAGGTTCCCGGCACCCAGTAGTATCCATAGGCCGGGTCCCAGGCCCAGTAACCCGGCGTCCACATATAGCCGGGAGCCGGGCAGGGCGGCTGGGTGTAAACAGGCAGCGCCGGCGGGCCGAAGTTGACGAAAACTCCCACGCTCACCCGCGGGGACGCGGAGGACGGAGCCGGAGCCACAAACATGGCCAGCATCAGCAGCAGCGTCCCGGCCAGGCCGGCCACAGCCAACCGCCTGAGTGCCTGCCTTGTGTTTTCGGGTTGGAACATATTGAACTTGTTTTCTCTCATCTGACACCTCCAGCTTTCGGGCACTGCCTTCACAGATTTCTCCACTCTTTCTCTTCGCAAG
The DNA here is from genome assembly GCA_049583595.1 of Terriglobia bacterium. Classification (GTDB taxonomy): domain Bacteria; phylum Acidobacteriota; class Terriglobia; order UBA7540; family UBA7540; genus SCRD01. The sequence continues at coordinate 1,755 of JBAUWE010000223.1, read as the reverse complement.
CACCTCTCCAATTACCGAGTCAATCCGGCAAGCTACTGAATTGACAATTGATAAATCTTATAATGGGATCGCCAGGCGGGGCTGGCAAGGCGGCAAATTTCTCCACTGCGGGTAAATCTTACCGGTCTGCAAGACCTTCAAAAATAATGGTTTGTTACGGGGTTATTGACTGCGCAGCCAACTTTTGGGGCGGATAGTCCACTTTGAAACCGTTGCGGGAGTTGACCACCGTGAACCCGCCGTCCGGTCGCGCCGAGAGTTCCAAGTCGTGCCCCTGGTCGGGCGAATCCTTGGCATTGGCGATGTAGTCGGGAGCGGCGTTAGCTTCATTTCCGCCCGCCACCGAATAGTGGATTTCCCAGATGCGCTCGCGGCCCGGCGCCTCTTCGATGCGCTTCCAGGACTCGGGCGTGCCGCCCTTTTGGGGCGCGTTGTCGATGATGGTCACGCGCGGCTCGAGCGCCCACACCAGCGCCTTGGAATTCGAGTTTGCATTGCTGTGGTGGCTGGCCAGGAAGACGTCGGCACGGCCCAGGCGGTTGCGCGGACACATCAGGGCGATCTCCTTGTTCCAGGTGAGGTCACCCAGGTCGACAAAGCGGAACTTGCCGTAGGTGAGCACAAAGCCTGACGATTCCGCGTTTTCCGTGGGGTCCACGGGGATCGGTTTGGTTTCGCTGCAATAGGGGTTCATCTGGCCCGCGCCCGCGAGCGGCTGCTCAAGATGCTGGCCCGCGGCGGCAACCACCACAACCTTCACGCCTTCGAGCGGAATCACGTCACCGGGCTTGATCACGCGGCGCTTTCCCTTTTGCGCCACCTTCAGGTAGGCGGAATAAAGCTCCTGATCAGCCGGCCCCTTCTGCACATCCGCCCCGTGGTCCAGAAAGTGGTCGATGGGAATGCGTGCTGCAAGCTGCGGAACGCCGCCCACATGATCGGCATGGAAGTGGGTGACGAACAAATAATTGATGCGATGGATGCCCGCCCGCTTTGCCGCCTGCACAATGCGGTCGGCATCGCGGGCGCCAAAGTCCGGCCATCCGGTGTCCACCAGCAGCGACTGGCCCCGGGGCGTGACGATCAGCGTGGCCTGCCCGCCCTCCACATCGACAAAATAGATTTTGAGACTTGCCGGTTGTGCATTCCGCTCTTGCGCGGCGGCAACAGGACCGGTCGCGTACGCCGGCTGCAGGCCCGGCCACGCGGCCAGCACAAATAGGGTCAGGAAGATGGATTTCAAACGCATCACGGCACTCTCCAGGCGGCGGCCAGGGTTTGCAGCGCAAGTCGGAGCGGCGCAGTTCAGCCGGGTCCGGCCACGCCGTCTGAGTCTCCTTTTCCGGCGCCTGTCGAAGTATAAACCGTAGCCTGTGAGGATTACCAGCCAGCGGGGCAGATTTCAGCTTGCGGTCCCGCCTCGACGGTGGTATACAGGCAGAGAAGCAAGACATCCCCGGTAGTCATGGTCCGTTGAATTACGATTTTCTTCAGGGGTCGTCCCGGCTCAGGACCACCGTGAAGGGGAAGGTACAATGCGCCCGCAGTGTACCTTCCCTCAATCTCACGGAGGCCGGACCATCATGTCGTTATACGCATCCGATGCTGGCGTCACTCTGTGCCAAAAATAAGCAGCCCGAGTGGGTAGCGAGGACCCCCGGTTTTGAGGTCCGCGGTTCTACTTTAGCATTCAGCTTTCAGCAAGAACCGCAGGCCGCAAGGGCCTGCGCTACAACCTCAGGCCCGGAGGGCCGA
>JBAUWE010000222.1:0-2063 GCA_049583595.1 Terriglobia bacterium | reverse complement strand
CCTATGGCCTGGGATGGCAGGTCAATACCCCCATTGAGGACATTTACAATGGCGGGGTAGCGATCAACGCTTTCCGCCCAGGCCAGCAATCCACCGTATACCCAACAGCGCCGGAGGGACTTGTTTTCCCTGGTGACACGGGAATTTCAACTTCCAGCTATAAGACGCACTACAACGACCTCGCGCCCCGCTTCGGTTTTGCCTGGAGCCCTGGGTCTTCGCACAAGACCAGCGTTCGCGCCGGATTTGGCATTTACTATAACCAGGTGGAAGAAGAACTGACCCTGAACAATTTGAGCGCACCTCCATTTTCGCTGACCGACTACGGCGTCTCCCTCTACACCGTCCCGAGCCTCGCCAACCCTTACTCGAGTGCCGACGGGAGTCTGGTTTTTCCAAATGCTTTCCCCTTCTCACCGCCCAGGCCGGGAGATACCAATATAGACTTCAGCCAGTTCTATCCCATGCAGCTGAACGTGATGAATCCTGACTTCCGGACACCGACGGCTTACAACTACAATTTCAACATTGAACGGGAACTGCCAAGCCAGACCATCCTGACCATGGCTTATGTCGGCCGGCTGGGGCGCCACCTGGAGACTCGCTACGAGCTGAACCCCGGCGGCCAGGCGCCTGGCGTAGATCCGGCCTGCGCGGCAATTTCTGGCTGTAATTCGTACTACCTCGGATATTACTATCCTGATGTTCCCTTCCCGTACGACCCTCTCATCTTCGGATCGGTGGGCCAGCAGGCGACTGATGCGAACTCAAATTACAATGCATTTCAAGTGACGTTGAACAAGCACACCACACACGGCCTGACGTTTCTGGCAGCTTACACATGGTCACACTCACTTGACACAGGATCGAGTTTTGAAAACGTAGGCAGCTTCGGTGAGCCCAACCCCTTCAACCGCCAAACGAGCTATGGCGATTCCACTTACGACGCCCGCAATGTGTTTGTGGCCAGCTATACCTACGACATTCCGAGCATCCGCCACTTCAATGCCTTCAGCAAGATGCCCAGCCGTCTAACGGATGGCTGGCGGATATCGGGCTACACCACTTTCCAGGGCGGATTCCCGGTTGGCTTGTATGACTCGAGCAACGGGTCGATGATCTGCTTCTCTTCGGTTAGCTTCTATGGTTGCCCGGACCGTCCAAACGTGGTCGGCCCAGTCAAAATGGCCGACCCGCGTACCGGTTCGTACACGAACAATGTTCTCGGCCTCAATTCCAGGGACCACTATTTCTTTGATCCCAACAGTTTTGCGCAGGAAACTCCGGGCGTCATAGGCAACGCAGGTCGCAACTTCTTCCACGGTCCCGGAATCAACAATACGGACGTCGGGATTTACAAAGACACAAAGATCACTGAGTCAAAAAGGGTGGAACTCAGATTTGAGTTCTTCAACGCTTTCAATCACGCTCAGTTCGATAATCCGAGCGGTAACGTTTCATCCATTAACTTCGGCCGTGTGCTTTCGGCAAGGAGTCCTCGCATCATCCAGTTGGCGGCCAAGTTTATCTTCTAGCCTGGGAGCGGCTGAAATGCACCCAGAACCCGCCAGCCACGAACGTCTTTCTGGTTCTGAAGGTTAACGATTCCAAGGAGTGGCGTGCTGTTCACAAATCATCGTGAGCCAGGCCACTCCATTTTCTTTTTGCACACACCGCTCCACGCCCGCCGACGTAGATTCCCGCATCGCGCTTTCGAAATCCAAATTTGCGACAGGCCTTAACCGGCGAGGCTCCGGCCACGACGAGCGGCACAAAGCAACGTACCAAGGGGTCGAAGCGGGTTGCATGCTCTTGAAAAGAAAATATCTTCTTGATCCCGCAGGATATCATTGCTAGACTCGAATGGGGTTAGTAGTCGATCACGATTGTCACCGATGGGAAGGTTAGGTTGCTTGCGTTGTGGTGTGATCAGCGTCACAACGCAAGGCGGTCAGGGATAAAAGATGACATGGGGTTCGCCATCGGCTATTACCTGAAGATTAACCCACTCGCGCACATTTGCCGCACGCTCGACTTCCGGACTTTTTTCCACTCAGTAATAG
>JBAUWE010000221.1:0-11443 GCA_049583595.1 Terriglobia bacterium | reverse complement strand
AGTCCACAGAACCGCATGGGAAATCAAGGCCACTGGAAGAAGAACTGTAGAGATGACAGGGGACGTGACAGACCGGACCCAGATCCAGGCGGTGATCGACAGGATGCTTAAAGAGATGGGGCGCATCGACATCCTGGTGAATTCCGCCGGAATAACGAAACGGGTTCCGTCATTTGAAGTTGAAGACAGCTTATGGGATCAGATCATGGAGACCAACCTGAAAGGTGTCTGGAACACCTGCCAGATGGTCGGCCGGGTGATGAACGAGCAGCAATACGGGCGCATCATCAACATCGCCTCGATCGCCTCTTTCGTCAGTGCGCATGAGGTTGCACCGTACGCGGCCAGCAAGGGAGGAGTAGTTCAAATCACGCGCTGTCTGGCGGCGGAGTGGGCCAAATACAACATAACCGTCAACGCCATCGCTCCGGGCGTCTTTGAAACCGATCTCAACCGCGACATCATCAACCGGCCTGAGCGGAAGGCGTCCATCTTTGCGCACACGCCGATGAAGCGCTTTGGCCATACAGAGGAAATCAAAGGCTCGGCCATCTTTCTAGCCTCAGAAAGCGCAAGCTTCGTTACCGGTGCAACCATCCCTGTTGATGGAGGATTCCTGGCCCAGGGCATCGGAGAGTAAGTCCGGCGCCGTGACCGGAGATCACGGGCCGGATCAAAACTGCCACTGGGTTCCAAACCTCACCTGATTCCCGCGAAGCGGACCCAGGATCTGCGCTGTGTTGTAATGCGTGTATCCAAAAATCAAGGTCAAGTGCCTGCTGACCCGCACCGAAATATTGGGACTGACCATCCAGGCGTTTTTCACCGCGGCCCCGCGGCCTGTCTGCTGGACGCCAATCCCCCCGCTCAGGTCGTAACCGAAGGGCCCCCACAGCGATCCATAGATGCGCGGAACAAATTCGTGGCGCTGGTAAAAGCTGGGGTTAAAAAAACCCATGAAAACATTCTGGCCCTGGCCTGCAAAACCATAGATCAAACCCTCATAACCCAGGTCCATCGAAAATCTGTAGGAATGCAGCACCTGCCTGTTGAAGATGATCGACCCTCCGCGCTCCTGGTCATGGTCAGCCATAACGACGCCCCGGGAAACTCCGTTCACCACCACGGTGTGGGAGTAATCCTCGGATGTGTATCGACTGTACCAGTAGGCCACGTGCAGGCTCGTCCGCGGATTGAAGAAGAAGTTGAGGCGTCCTTGCAGGCGGTCCCGAATCACCCCCAGCCGTGTGGAAAGCGGTGTATACGTGATGGCCGACTTTGTTGCGTCCAGATCGAGGGTAAGAGCGTGGATGAGGCCGATGCTCACTCCGGCAAGTCCCACCGGGCGCTGCGCCGCCCCCTGGATCAGGTTGGGCTGGCCGGGAATCGGGACCATCTCTCCGGGTCCGAAACGGGTAAACCCAGCACCGCCACGGACGGTCAGCCGGCGACCAAAGCGCGTTGACTGGCGGTAAAGAAAACTGTAAGGGGCCGTGGCCCCGGTTATCCCAGTCGGGACCTGATTGCCAAAGCTGTCGCGTAACGGACCGGGGGGGCTGTCAGCGGGTTCGGAAGTAAAGGAGATGTAAGAGTTTGTTGCTGGGAACAGGTTCATTCCAATCGTGGTTCCATAGGTATACATCCGAAGGTCTTCATTGGGCAGGCCGGTCCGGCCGTTCTCCTGGCTGGGCGGTCCGATTTCGCGCGTATAGGCCGCCGTTGTGGTCAATGTCACCCGTGTTTCGGCGAGCACCCGGTTGCGCAGAGAGGCCACCTGGGCGTCGCCCGGGCTCAGCTTTTCCGCCTGCGTCAAAAGACTCAGGGTCTTGCGGCGATGGTGCTGGGCGTGCTCGATGCTGGCCAGAAGGAAAACCGAAGAGAAGTTATTCGGGTGCTTCTCAACTGCCTCGGTTGCCGCTGTCCTGGCCTCCGACAGGTTTCCCTGGTAGAAAGAGATGCGAGCCTTGCCCAGCAGGGCGGCCGGATCCTGCGGGTTGCGCTTCAGCAGAAGGTCATAATCCGTCAGCGCCGCGTCATATTTCCCCTGGTAGGTATTCAGGCGTGCCAGTTCCAGTCGGGCGTCCCGGTTCGCGGGGTCGATAGCCAGTAACGCGCCCAGCTTCTTCCGGGCCGCGTCGTAGTCCTTCAGCTGTATTTCCATCTGCGAGGCCGCAAGCAGGTAGCTGGTATTTGAAGGGTCCTTGTTCAGTAAACGGGCGTAAAGGTTCAAGGCTTCCCGAGGCTGGCCGGACCAGACATATACACGGGCCAGGCCGGCCTGGACGCTGGTATTTTCAGGGTCCTGCTGAAGAGTCTGGTGATAGAGGCTGATAGCCGCGGCATACTGATGGTCAAGGCTCAGCAGGCGGGCCAGTTCGAGCTTCGAATCCGTGTCGTCCGGATAAACTTGAAGAACCTGCCGGTAATCCCGAATAGCAGCCTGGTTCTGGTTCAACTGTGACTCCTGGTAGGCGAACCCCTTCAGCGCCTGGCGGTCTTTCGGGTTGCTTTCAAGCCGCTTCCTGTAGAAGTCCATCCACGACTGAGGCGAGGCGTCGGCCGCAGGCCGCAAGGCTTCCCAGTGAGCGGCCTCTTGCGCCCGCGCAATATCTTTGAGGGCTTCAGAGTTTTGAGGGTCATTGGGATTCTTTTTTTCCAACCCTTCAAAGATTGCCTGTGATGCGCCGTAGTCGCCCTTCCAGAACAACACGTAAGCCTTGCCCTGCAGGGCGTCGTAATGCCCAGGGTTCTTTTCAAGCACCTGGTTGAAGCACGCGAGCGCCTCATCATACCTGCCGGTGGCGGCGAGCGACTGACCCAGCCCAGCCAGCGCGTCGACGTTCGCGGGGTCCGATTGAACCAGCCGTCGAAAAACCTGAAGCGATTCCGGAAAACGGCCGGCGAGGCGCAGCGTATCGCCCAATTCATACAGGACGCCTTTCGACCCGGGATGCGACTCGAGATACTGCCGGTAATAGGAAACCGCTTGTGGATATTTCCCGCAAAGCCGCAGCGACCGGGCCAGGGCAAGCTGAACAGCAGGGGAACCGTTCGAAGCCTCCATCGTCTTCCTGGCAAACTCGGCGCTCTGGCTGCAATTCCGGGTGTCCGCGCTGAAGGAGGTCAAAGCCTCCAAGGCCTCAACGTCTTTCGGATTCTTCGCCACCTGCTGCCGATAGTAGCCCATCAGCTCTGATACGTTGCCGCTTTTCTCGGCGGTCGCAAATGCCTGTGATTCGATCCCACGCTGGGCCTCCTCGAGGCCTCGTTTCACTTCCTTGTCCTGCGGATAACGGCGGTGAAGACGCTCAAAAAGTTCGTGAGCCTGATGGTAGCGCTTCTGCCATAGCAGCACAAAGGCCTTGCCGGACAGGGCCTCACTGTTCCCGGGTTCAAACCTTAGCACTCGGTTATAGAGTTCGAGGCTCGAGTCTAACTGGCCTTGCCAGGAGTCGATTCGGGCCATTCCCACCAGCGCAGGGATAAAGTTCGGATTTGAGGAAAGGGCCATCCGGTACTGGCTTACGGCCTCACCGTAGTTCTTGTCCAAGCCTTCCAGTCGTGCCAGCTGGCAGCGTGCCAGCAGGTCGCCGGGTTTCCGCTGCAGGTAGGCGAGATACGCCTTGCGGGCGTTCGCCCGATCCCCGCCCACATCATAAGCCTCGGCGGCCCTTTTCCAGACTTCCGCGGGAGCGCCCGGCAGCCGGGCCAGTTTCATCTCCACGGCCGCCGCTTCCTGATACTTCTTGAGCCCCATATAGCACTGGGACAGCCTGTCAGCAACTTCGGTTGAACGCGGATTGATTTCATAGGCCCGTAAATAATATCTGGCAGCCTCCTGGTAGCCTCTCGGCCCGGTCACGAAATAGCAGTATCCAAGGTCCCGGAGGATGTCAAAATTTTTGGGAAATGAGGGAAGAACCCTCAGGTAGTTCCGGCGGGCGGTGTCATAATCTCCCTGGGCAAACTGGGTGTGCGCCCGCTCAAGGATCTCGAGAGCAGGGAGTGTTCCGGAATTCCCGCCGCCCTGCGCTTGGCCCGCCATGGCCACTCCTGCGCCGCAGGACGCCAGCACGAAAAGCAGACCCATCCACAGCCCTTTCCTCCGGCAGCCCGGTCGCCTGGAACCGCCGGTAAAGACAGGTGTCACATATGGATATCTCTTCAAATTGAAATCCTTCATGCCCATTCCTCGATTGATAAATGCAGCCTTACGTGATGCTGCGCTATTCGCCCTCGGCCCTTTTTAGCAAGTCCTTTGCTTCGTCGTTGCCGGGATCCATAGCCAGGACCTGGCGGAAAATGCCGGCGGCGGCGGGCCTGTCCTGCAAAGCCAGAAAAGCCAGCCCCTGCCCCACCAACGCGCCTTCGTTCTGCGGCTCGCGACTCAGCACACGATTGAAGGCGCGCTGAGCCATGACGGGATTGTCCTGCTGAAGGTAACAATATCCCAGCCCCTCCAGATCGCGCGGATTCCCCGAATCCACCTCCAGTCCCACCTTGAAGTCAGCGGCCGCTTCGGTATACAAGCCCAGGTGGTAATGAGACCATCCCCTCAAGTCGGCGACATCCACGTCCCTGGCGTGTAGGGGCTCGAGAATCGCAATCACCTGGGCGTAGTTTTTCTTCTCAAATTCCTTTCGCGCATCCGCAAGCCGGTTCACCAGCTCCCAGTATTCCTTTCCGTTCCCCTTCGGAGTCCAGTAGCTGGCCGGCACGCCTGCTTTGAGCAGCGCATTCCGCACGTGAATCACCCGGTGTTTGCCAAGGTAGCAGTGGACGTACGCCGGGCCATCCAAGTGCTCCAGAAAGGCCACCGCCTTCTGCTCCTCGCCCCGGTAATTGGAAAAAATTCGATGATCAAAAACGCTGGCCATGGGAAAATCCTTGAAGATCAGTCCGTCTCTTGCGGCCTCCGCTTTTTCGCGTTCAATCAATTTCTTTTCATAAGGCAAACGGGGATCGAGAAGGCTGACAACGTATTTGCCTCCCTTCTCACTGAAGCTCCGCAACTCCTTCCCGCTCGGATAAGGTCCGAAAGTAATCCTTGTGATGCGCGATGGGAAAGCCGCCTGCGCCCAACGAACCCAGACGCTCCCTGGACTCAGCAGAATCCAGTAACCAGCAGCCCCGCCCCCCAGCAGGAGCAACGCAATGATCGGGAGTAAATTTCGGGGTTTTGGGGCCTTCATGGTTCATGAAGTTTATCGGCTGTGCGATCCTCCCCCTTTAAGAGAGGTGTCCGCCCGCGGTTCGGTGCCCGCGCCCCTCTTACACCCGTTGCCACGGGCATTGCTCCGACGGGTGTTCTCGGCAGCGCTAGGAGCGCCTTCTGAAGGATGTCGTATGACCGCTTTTCCCGCAGAACATATCGGGGCCGGGTCCAGGGAGCCCAGGCGTATTTTCGAAGGGAGTTCGGAGACATCACCAGAGGGCCCGCAAGCGGCGGCAGGGAATCCGCAATGGGATGGCCCTGCTCCATGATCGGACGCATCCGGAGAGCCAGCTGAGGCCGGTAGGAAAATGCCGCCAGGATGAAGCCCGGCGTCCGAGCCGTCCTGACCGTTCCGTCCTTTTCCAGGCCGGTAAAGATTCCAAGCGTGGAAGGATCGGTTACATACAGCAACGCCCAGGGAATCCTCACGTCAATCGTGTTGGATTGAACGTTGGCATGCCATTCCGCCAAAGAGTCGTCATCGGGGGAAGCCGGGTCCAGCGTTCCGTAGCGAAGCATCCCTCGGTCGTAACGTTCCGGAGGAAAGAATTTCCCGTTTCGCCCGAAGCGCCGCCGGTTGGGCTCGATGACCTCGCTCTCAAAGGTGCCTGAATCGGTCAGTCCCGGCGTCCAGCCCAGCTTCTGGCCGAGCGAGGTCTCTGATGGAATCCCGGTGACCGGAACGATTTTATAAGGGTTATAGGATGAAGCGATCCAGACGTGGCTGGCCTCGGGTCCTGCCAGCTGGATGGCAAAGGTCATTCCCTGCGGAAACCGCAGCGGAGCGATAAATGGGAGATAAGTGAGGCCGGCGTGGCCCGGATCGGTCCCGATGCCGATCAGGTAATTGACCTCGTTCCAGTCTGGGCGACCTGTCTTGCCGGCGGCCAGACTGCCCACCACCAGCCGCAGGTAAAGAAAACCCTCGTCGGCATCAACGTAGAGGGCCTGCAGGTTACGGGCCCGGTCCCATTCGTCGCCAGCGGGATGGGCTGGTCCCTGTTTTGTTTTGGAATAGAACGCCGGCCGGTTGTTCCATTCCAGTGAGTCTCCATTCAGTTGATGTGTTTCTCGCCCCGAAGGGTCGGTGGCGAGCAGCCCGTAATTTTCCGCCGGGTCCATGAAGTTCTTCCACCGCGGCTTGTTCTCCTCCGGAACCTCATAATTCCGTGTCAGCCACAAGCGCCGGAACCACTCGTCGAGCCATTCAAACACCATTCCCCCGGAGGCTCCCGAATCGTAGATGTTGCGCGTGAACCGGGCCAGCAACCTGCCCTGCTGGGTTTCGGTCTGCCCACCCTCGTTGAAACCGGTAGGATTGAAATGCCCGATCCCCAGGCTGGAGGGGATCCCGTAAGCGCTGATCAGAAGCGGCAGCTCCTGCGTATGCGCCTTCAGGTCCTGCAGATAGCCGAGAAAGGGGTTGATTCCCTCGCTATCGGTCACCTGGAGGTAGGAAGGATCCAAACCAAGGAAATCCGGGTAGAACGGAAACACATTGTAATCGGCAAAGTATCCCGCCGGAAACTCACGGGTCGCCTTCAAATGACTGGGGTCAACGGTGACGCTGTCATCGTCATCGTAAGGGCCAGGCGGGGTCCGGAAGCGCTCGCCCAGCGATCGCCGGATGCCCATCTCCTCCGACATCGTGCTTTCCGTTGGATGCCGCATCGGATCAAGGGAGGGCCAGTTGAGAAACGCCGCGGGATGTTGCCAGTTGTATTTTCTTTCTTCGTACTCGGCAAGGTGGTCGATCATCCGGGCCAGAAAGATCTCCGTGGGGCTGCCGGAAGGAACCCGGATGTGCCGGCCCTCGTATGACAGCAAGCCCGGATGCAGCGCGTTGTTGTCCAGAACCACGTGCGAAAGCCAGGTATTCCCCACAACAAAGCCCGTCACCCAGCCGCTGACGACGTTCGGATAAAGGCCGCCCGAATGCAGGTGATTGGACGCCACGTCGCCCTGCCCGTGGATCACATCGACAGCGTCCCGAAGTTCCCGAAGGCATGACTGGTCATAATCCTTCTCGAACAAATCGTCATTCGGAGGCGGCGCCGGGAACGGAATGCCCTGGAGCAGCCACAGCGGCGCGTGGGAGCCGTCGTCGTTATAAAGGTCAAGGGCATGGTAGAACGCCGGAGGAAGAATGTTCTCGGCGTGAACGGTGTTGACTCCCAGGTTGCCGATCATGCGGAGCCATTTCAGATAAGTGTCCGGATCCGTCACCGAATCGGCCGGAAAACTGCCCGGCAGAGCTGCGTTGAGGTCGACTCCGGTCAGATAGACGGCATTCCAGGCTTCCCCCCCTGGCTCTTCAAAAAAGTTCCCGTCCACGCGGAAGGGGTAGGTCAACTTCGCGGGCCGTGCCACTTTTTGGAAGTGCAGACGGGAGGGATCAATGGGACCTTGCACGTTGTAGATCTCGCGAAGGTTCTTGAAGGCCAGTTCATCGTTGGGACGAAGCGCCAGAACCCGCTCAAACTCCCGGGCGGCATCGCGGTTTCGGCCCAGGTGACGGTAGAGCGATCCCCATGCCATCCGAACGTCTGCGGAATCGTCCCCCTGTTTTTTCAGCACGGTCAGCAGATCGTCGGCTCGCTGATAATGCCCAAGAGCGATTTCCGTGTCAGCATATCCGAGGATTGTGTCCGATGAATCAGGGGAGAGCCGGTGGGCACGGCTAAAGCGATCCAGGGCCAGTCGCGGCCTTCCCATTTTAAGGTCGTTCCAACCCATCAGGGTCAGCACGCTCGTATCGTTGGGATCGATTTTGTAAGCGCGGTGGAGAAGCTCTAGAGATTTCTCGTAATGGCCGTCCCGGTATTCGCTGACAGCGGCCGTATAGAGCGGCCCGCTCACAGGCTTGACATAAAACTCCCACAGATACGCCCCCAGAAGAATCAACAGGAGGGAGAGGCCAATACGGTTCTTCAGAAGGGGCATTCGCGGAACCTACTGCGTAACTCCAACGTGGGTCACTTTTTCCCAGCGCCCGGACCCAGTCAGAAACCGCACGACGCCTTCAAACCGGTAGTAGAGCACCAGTTGGCGGTAACCGAGGTTTTCAATAAACGCGTACCAAAGCAGCCTGGCAAGGTCCCGATAAGCCGGGTAACGGCGGTAGGTCAGTTCTTCCAGGAGGACGGCGCCAATGGAGAGCAATCCGCCATAGGCAAGGCTGAGAAGGACAAAAAGCAGGTAGAGCATGGCCGGAACCATGCCGAAAATGATGGCCAGCGGAACCATAAAGTAGCCCAGAAACTCCACCACCGCCCCCAGCGCTTCCACGTAGAGGTGAAAAGGGAAGCTGAGGGTTCCCACCATTCCGTACTTCCGGTTGAACAGCATCTCGGAGTGTTTCCATAACGTCTGGCACAAACCAAGCTGCCACCGCCGGCGCTGCTTGCCCAGCATTTTCAGCGTGGCGGGACATTCCGTCCAGCACACCGGGTCGGAGGTAAATGACATCCGGATGCGACGCTTGCTCTTGGCGGCCCAGTGGTGCAATTGGACAATCAGGTCCATATCCTCGGTCACCGTGTCATGGGCGAAACCGCCTGCTTCCATCACGGTTTCGCGGTGGAAGATCGCAAACGCACCCGAAACGATCAGGGTTCCGCCCAGAAGGTCCCACCCCGTTCTCCCAAACAGAAAGCTGCGAAGGTACTCCACCACCTGGAAGCGTTCCAGCGACGACTTGGGCAGAGCGACCTGCGCCACCCGCCCGTCACGAATCTGGCAGCCGTTCATCACGCGAACGATCCCGCCGCTGGCAACGGTGTTGACCGGCGAATGGATGACCGGACGCATCAGCCGCAGCAGAGCATCCCGCTCCAGGATCGAGTCTGAATCCAGCGTACAAAAATACGGGGTTCGGCAAACATTGATGCCAGCGTTCAACGCGTCCGGCTTGCCGCCGTTTTCCTTGCTGACCACAAGAAGATTGGGCGTCTCCGGGTTCATGTAGAAGCCGCGCACGGCCCGGGTGAAAATATGCGGACGGTAGATGAGGTCCATCTTCACCAGGTGAAAATGATCGATCAGGCGGGTGAGCGTCCCGTCCGTTGAGCCGTCGTCAACCACCACAACCTCAAGCTCCGGATAGTCGGTCTGCAGGGTGGAGGTGGTCGTCTCCAGAATGATCCGCTCCTCATTCCACGCCGGGATCACAATGGTCACCGGAGGCGTAACCGGCGATTCGCGGATTTCATCCAGGTCCTGATAGGACAGCCGGCGGTTGTAGAGCCAGACGGTGGCCAGCGACAGAACCATCAGCAGCGTGTAGACACCGTTTCCAATGAAAAAATAGGAGACGATGAGCAGATTGAACATGTCCATCCCGTGAATAAAAATCTGTCGCCACAATTCCATGAGACTACCCTTCTCCCCGCTGTGGGGTGGCGGCAAGGACCTCCTGCGCAAGGGACCGGACGTCAAAATCGGGTTCCTTCACCGCCACCCGCTCAACCCATTGGTGAATCTGGGGGTCAGGGTACCGCCCAAAATGCTGAAGAAAACTCTTGCGCAGTTTCCCGTTCCCCTCCCTTTCTTCCAGTACTGAAATCATGTAGCTGGTCTTCCCCATCTCGGCCATGTTGCGCAGGACAGCGGTATCCCGGCCGTTGCCGGTTTCAGCACAGCGCGTCAGCAATTCCGGGATCAGCCCCGCGCGCTGGAACTCATCGGCAACCTGTTCCCGGCTGTAGCGGTCTCGAGTGGCGAGAAAATGCGCGGTCAGCAGGTCCAGACCCGGACGTCCGAAACCGCGCAGAATCCGCACCGCCGCTTCACGAACCCGCCAGTTTGGGTCGGTGAGGGCGCTCGAAATCCGGTCGCCAGTTGGAAGAAACCTGTGCCTGGCCAGCGACCTCACCGCGTGGAGCCTTACAAACCATGCGGAATCCTCAAGCAAGGTAAACAGCGTCGAAGCCGCACGCGGGTCAGCAAGATAGGCGATGACCGGGGCAGCCCGTGCGCGCACGTCCGGATTGCCGTCAAATGGCAGGTCTGTTAGGAACACCCCGGCCGTTTCGTCGTCGAAATTCTTCCTGTCCAGCCGAAAATCAGCCTTGCCAGATGCTTCGCGTTCAACCATTTCCCGGATAACGTCCGTAGCCAGAAAGCGAATTCGCGGGTTCGGGTGGCGCAGTGAGGGGCGCAACTCCCTTGCACTCTGGAGCGGGAAACTCACCAGAGCCGTTTTCAGCACCCGCACAGAAAGGTTGGGCGTGGATTCCAGGACCGCCTTGTGAAGCTGTTCTGCCAGCGGCAGGAAGCTGCCGGGATAATGGATTGCCGTGAGCGCACGGACGGCCACCATCTGAATATCGGGATTCGGGTCGTCAAGCGCTTTGACCAGCAGAGGCCAGCTCGGTTCATGGCGGATCAGCCCCAGGTTTTCAGCGCTCTTGGAGCGAATCAGGAAATGGAGGAACTTCACCCGTCTCAACACCCCCTGCGGGTTGATCAGCGCTTCCCGCAGAGATGACTGGTCGATCTGCCCCATCAGGCGCTGCTGCCAGATCTTAACCAATCCAAGGTCTTCGCAAAGCCGCCTCAGGAGGGGCTCCTCCTGGGGCGCGGGCTTCTTTTCAAGGCAAAGCCGCTCCAGCATGAACAGCCGGTCGGGACCGGAGATCTGGCGCAGCTCATCAAGCCCGTTCGGGTAGGCGATGCGGCCTGAAACGACTCCCGCAATGATGGGCCCGTATTGCTCACGCAAGGCATCAACCCGGCTGAAATACTTCTGCCGGCGCCAGCGGCGGAGGAAAACAACTCCAATCAGGAAGAAATTTCCCATCAGGGCAAGAACGAAAAGCGCAAGAACAACCTTAGTGACGTTTTCAATCAAGAATGGCATAGCGTCCACGGGCCGGGACTCAGCCCTTCTTTTCCTTTATCAGATCCTGGCCCGTCGCGGGTTGCGACGGAGTTTCCCTGCGTCCAAGTTATCGGCTGTTGATCAAAAACGATGAGTGGGAATCTGCGAAATTCACTGGGAAAGGCAGCCAACGGCTACGGGAAAGAGGACGTCTCTGCGCTCCCCCTGCAATCGAGGTGCAGAGTCTCTTCAGAATGGGCAAGGGACGCTGGTCCGAGGGTGGAAGCCTGCCATCCCCACGGGACTTCAGGTTGAGGGCTGTCGAAGGCTCATTTCAATCGGCTGAATCCGGGGAGTGCACTGCAGTTCCTTACCGGTAGGGAGGAGCTATTGATTGATGGGAAGTC
>JBAUWE010000220.1:0-5232 GCA_049583595.1 Terriglobia bacterium | reverse complement strand
TCCAGTGAAGTCGTTTTTCCATCTCGCTCCGGCCGGGCGAACTGGGCACACCAGCTCGTGCAGGCAACCGATGAAGCCTGGCGGCACGAAAACTTCATCTTGTTGTAATCATCGGCGCGTGTTGGCGCGGTATAATCGTTCCCGAAATCATCCGAGGACTCATAGCCCAACGCGTGGCAAGGGCTACCGAAGAAACTGATCAGGAGGCTCAATGATGCGGCCAAACTGGAGAGTCGTATGGAGTGGACTGCTGCTGGTGGCGGGTTTTCTCCTGCTGGCTGGGAGCAACGTGCCTGCAACTCTGAACGCGGCGCCAACAGAGTTGCCCAGCGGCTGGAAGATCACTCCCGCCGGAAGGGTGGTGGACCTGGCGGGCGACATGCCCTTGCGAGTGCTGCCTCTCGCCGGCGGCCGGGTGCTGGTCCTGACAGGCGGTTATCACGACCACTCCCTGAGCGTGGTGGACGTTGCCGCCGGCAAAGTCATTGAAACCCTCGAGCTCGGAAAAGTCTGGGCCGGTCTCGGGCTGGACGCCTCCGGGAAAAACATTTTTGTTTCGGGCGGAGGTCCGCTGCTTCGGAGCTTCGGCCGGAATTTCAAAAGGGTCCCTCTCAACCCGGTGGTACGCCAGTCTCTTACGAAGCCCGTGTTGCGCGTCACGTTGCAGAACAACAAGCTGACGTCCCGCCCCGGCCTTGCCATTTCGGGCCTGGCGGAAGAGAACCGCTTTATTGCCGGTGTGGCCGTTGGGCGCGATGGGGCGCTCTACGTGGTCAACAATCAGGGAGACACCGTCTACAAGCTGAATCCTAAAGACGGTTCCGTCGTGGCGTCGGTGCAGGTCGGTTATCGTCCTTTTGCCATCGCCCTCTCTCCTGATTCCCGGGCCGTAGCGGTTTCCAACTGGGGAGACAAGTCGGTCAGCCTGCTGGACCCCGCCACTTTGAAGGAGACTGCGCGCGTGCCGGTGGGAGCGCAGCCGAGCGACCTGGCTTATTCTTCCGACGGCCGGCTCTTCGTCGCAAACGCAGGTTCAAACAGCGTGAGCGTCATCGCCGGCGGAATGGTTATCGAAACCATCAAGACCTCGCTCCATCCGCAAGACCCGGTCGGGTCCACTCCCGATGCGCTGGCGGTAGGGCCCAAAGGAAAGCTCCTTTTTGTCGCCAATGCGGACAACAACGACGTGGCGATGATCGACATCGCACAGCGGGCCGAATCGCGTGTGCTGGGATTTATCCCCACCGGCTGGTATCCCAGCGCCATCGGCGTCACCGCTGACGGCAGGCAGTTGCTGGTGGCGACGGGAAAGGGCATGGGCTCGCGCGCCACGGTGCCGGCGCTGGGCCGGTTTCCCAACAAGGCTCCCGACCCCGCAACGCCCTACGACTACGTGGGCAACATCCTTTCGGGGCACCTGGAAATTATCCCCGTGCCCGGTGCGGCGGAGCTCAAAGCGTATACCAGGCAGGTGTTCGGCAATGTTCCCCGGCCTCAGCAGGGAATTTCGCCGGAAGAAAAGGCGCAGGCCCGTGAGGCCTTCAGCCACATCAAGCACGTTCTCTACATCATCCGCGAAAACCGCACCTACGATCAGGTGTTCGGCGACCTGGGCCGCGGGAACGGCGATCCCAACCTGGTGCTGTTCGGCAAGAACATCACTCCCAACGCCCACAAGCTGGCAAACCAGACGGTGATCCTCGACAACCTGTACGTCAACGGTGAAGTTTCTGAAGACGGCCACCAGTGGTCAGACGGCGCTTACGCCACCAACTTTACCGAGAAGGTCTGGCCTTCCAGCTACAGCCGTCGCGGTGAGCCCAAGGCCGACGAGCGGCTCACGGCGTCACCGGCCGGCTATCTTTGGGACAACTGCCGCCGGCACGGCATCAGCTTCATGAGCTATGGCGAGTTCACTCACTTCACTTCTGATCCGGGCCACGCTCCGGAGTACAGCTCGGTGAGCGGGCTGGAAGGACACTTCAGCAAGGCCTGGCTGGGAGACCACAATGGCCGCGACACCGACAAGGCAAAAGTTTTTATTGACGACCTGCACAAAGCCGAAAAGACGGGCCAGTGGCCGCAGTTCATGGTGATGAGTTTGCCCGAGGACCACACCCGTGGTTTAACGCCCGGCGCCTTCACTCCCAGGGCCACCGTGGGATCAAACGACCTGGCGCTGGGACGCATGGTTGAGGCCGTCACGCACTCGCGCTTCTGGCCGGAGACCGCCATCTTTGTGATTGAAGATGATGCTCAGAACGGCCCCGATCACGTGGACGTGCATCGCACGGTGGGGCTGGTGATTTCGCCCTACGTCAAATACGGATTCGTGGACAGCACCCACTACACCACGGCGTCGATGATCCGAACCATGGAGTTGATGCTGGGGCTGCCCATCATGACCCAGTACGACCGCGCGGCAACGCCCATGTACCGCTGCTTCCAAAGCCGCTCAAAGCTTTGGGCCTATGATGCCCTCAGGCCGCGCACCGATCTCATGGCCAGGAACCCGAAGACGGGGCCGGGCGCCGTGGCGTCTGCCAAGCTCGACTTCTCAGACGTCGACCGCGCCGACCCCGACGCCCTGAACAAGATTCTGTGGGACGCCCTCAGGCCCGGCCAGCGCATGCCTGCGCCTGTTCACAGCGCAGCGTTCCTCGAAGGGCAGTAGCCGAAGGCGGCGGCGTAAAATTGTTCTGCAACTCTGCGGCCGGCGTGCCACTACGGTCGGTGATTGAAGTCCGTCCTTATCGGGCCTTTGCTAAAAGTGCGCCACAAATCGGCTTCCCGCTTCATGGCTCACATCGAACCGGGCGAGCTTCGTTTCCCTCGACCACTTGAACGCCACAGATTGTCCGTTGTGGTTTGTGATTTTTCGTACCGGGAGGGTGCTGTAAAGCGTGATCTGCAGCGACGCTCCGGCCGGCGCGTTGAACGAAAAGTCGAGCCTCCGCCCCCGCGCGTCCCACTTTTCGAACTCCAGCCTATGAGCGCCGAGACCAAAGAACACTTGCGGGTGCGCCGGTTTCTTGAGGAAAACCAGCTGCCGGTGCGCCCAACCGTCTATTTCAATTTTAAAGCGTCCATTTTCACCTTGAAACAATTCGGCGGCCATGGGGTCGTAAGCCACGCGTCCCGGGCTGAGAGGCGCCTCGGCTGTTACCTTGTCTTCACTCGTGTTGATGAGAGTTGCGAGCATCTCGCCGGGCTTCTCCACCACGTTGGCGACAACCTCTCCCGGGCCGACGGGCAGAACGCTTTGTCCCTGCATTCCCAGGTGCCACGTGCCGGTTTCTGCGCCGAAATACCGGAAAACATCGAAATCGTCGAACCCCTTCCGCGGCGAGAACTGAGGGCGGTGGTAGTGCTGCGGCAGGAAGTTGATCAGCGCAGCGAATGACGCCTTCCGAACGTCGTTCCACGGCGTTTTCGCCCACAGAATATCCGTCGGTTCTCCCAGCCGGTAGGAACTGTAGAGCCAGCGGCGCGAATCCGCATCGAGGGCGGTGATGTCACGCGATTCGCCCACCAGGCGCAGGTCGATAAAGCTGGTCAGCAACGCTGTTGAAAGCAGGTTCGTGTTCGCCTTGATGATGGAGTGCGGGTTCTTCGCCTTCAGCAGGTTATAGGCGTAAGCCATCATCTCACGAGCGCCCAGGATGGTGTACGTTCGGAACCGCCCTCCGCAGCCGTGCCGCCAGTTCTCACAGACCATCTTGCCGTACCAGAAGTCAAAGTAAAGCCCGTCGAAGTCGTACTGCTCCACGACGCGGGCAATCTGCCGCTTCCAGTAAGCGCGCCAGCCGGGCGCCCCCGGACACATGAGCGTCGTTTCCTCGTCCGGATGCATGCGGTAGGCGTTTTCCGCCGCAATGCCCTTCCGGACGAACTCCTGCGTCGCGCGGAAGTGCTCAACGGTCGGTTCGATGGCCCACTCTTCGGCGTGGTCGCGGAACGTCTTGCTTGCGTGGCACAGGTCCACGAGAGTGATGTACGGAATCACCTTGATCCCGTGCTGGTGGCAGAGCTCGATGGTGCGGCGCATGTCGGCTTCGTTCAGCGGCATGTAGTCGCCGGAAAGCCAGTTGGCCACGCCCACCACCAGGTTGTATCCGTTCCGCGCCAGCGTTGCAATCTGCTCTTCCGTGGGCGGCGTCCACCGGGGCCGGTGCTGGTAGGGACCGAGGATGGCGCCCTTCAGCATGGCGAAGCGCGGATCGAACTTCTTCGACGGCGTCACGGCCAGCGCGAACCGGCCGGCGCGCGTCCAGCCAGGATGAGTGAGCGTGGCGGTGTTTCGCACCAGGTAGTTAACCCATTCGATGTGGTCGCCCCTGCGCTCAACGGAAAACATCTCGTTCTCGTCCCGCCGCTGGGAACCGTCCACGCTGTTCCAGGTCTGAGTGTCCACCTTCCAGGTGCTCACTTCCATCCCCACGCGCTTATCACCCAGCCAGAACCACGGAATGAATATCCCGGCGAGGATTTTCTTATCGCCGGACTCGACCGGCCGGAACTGGTAATTCGATCCTTCGGAGCCGAACTGTTCAGGCATCCATGAAATGAAGCTCACCAGCGATTCCCGGACAGCGCCGCCGGAAAGCCTGAGCCATCGGAACCAGCGTTCCCCGCGCGCTGTGTTGTTCACGTCGATGATCACCACGCCGTCAATCGCGATGTCGTAAGTGATGGAATAGAACACCGGGAACCGAGCACCCGCTTCGGAAACGTAGCTACCCTCAGCCTGGATCACTACGCGCGCCGGCTCGTTCTTCTTGACCGTGAGGCGCGCCTGAGTTTCCCGGCTGGCCGAGTAGGGAGAGAAGTTGCGGTCAAGTTGCTCGGCAAGCTCAAGGTTCGGGATAGGAACACCGGCCAGGAGTTCCTCCCCCAGCACGCGCACGCCGGTGATCAGCCCGTTGGCCTTGCTGAAGGTGTACTCAAACGTCTCGCCCAGAACCGTAACGGATTCCGCTTCCTCGGATACCTTCAGGTTCTGTTCTGCCGAGAGCGGGCGCTTAGGATCGAGCAACGCAGCGGAAGGCGGATTTTCCTTTTCGCGCCCCTCCGCCTGACGGGTATCAGCATAAAGCTCTCCACCTGGCAACATCAGGCTCGCCGTCCCGGCGCTTAAAGACTGAAGAAATTGTCGCCTGCCCGGTGATTTCGAATGTCTTCGCTTTGGCATGGATGACAGATCCTTTCTTTAGCCAGAACACATTTCGTTGC
>JBAUWE010000219.1:0-4949 GCA_049583595.1 Terriglobia bacterium | reverse complement strand
GAAACGTCGCCATGATGTTCCGCTTGCCCCTGAGGCGGGGCCCACCGGCAAGGTTGAAGAATCACCCGCGGCGCTTCAGGGTGAAAAATCCCAAACCGACTCGCGGATTGTGCGGACGGAAGTGGGAGGACTGCTGAACAAGGCTCTGCGGCGGCTGCCCGCACGCGCGCGGCAGGTGCTGCACCTGCGATACCTTGAAGGCTACACCATCGAAGAAACGGCCCAACGCCTGAACATCAGCCGCGGATCGGTGAAGTCCTATGCTTGCCGCGCGCGCGCAAGGTTGCGGAAGGAACTGCGCCGCCTGCTGATGCCGCGCCGCAGCGCACCAAAGACCATTCAGGCCCGATAAGCGGAACCTCGGTTGACAGGGAAAGACGCCCCGAATTCTCTCCTGATGTGGCGCCCCTGACCGGAGACTGATGCCCTGTGTGCCCAATTTCCCCTTCCCTCCGAAAGCTGGCAAAGCGGTGATGGCCCTCCCATACCGCCATCCTGCATTTCTTTGACAAAGCCTTGCACATTCTGTACATCCTTCCGGTGCCTCAGTGAGTCTAAACATTTGTAGGGCAAAACTAATTTCTGGATGCGATCCTCCATTGAGGAATACGTCGTGGTCAACAACGGGTCCAACTTGCCGCAACCACCTTCTTTTGCTTATCGAACGCTTATCGTAAAGGTGAAAGTTCGGCCCACCCAGAGGTTATGGCGCAGGACTGCGTCTGATCACTACCTAGCAATGTTCTGCCGTTAGAACAGGTTCTCGGGACCGCTCGTCCGCCTGAGAAGAACAAGAACCCCCTAGCCATCAACCGTCAGGAGTCAGGGAGCTTCTGATAGGCCAGAAACCGAGACGACTATCATACAGAAAGGGGTTGGACATGGAGGCAGTCAGAACGCGAATGGGGGCACCCGGATTGGCGCCTCAATTTCACCGGACCAAAGTCCTGCTAGTGGATGAAGACGCAAGAGACCGGGACCACTATCGCAGGATGCTGCACGATTGTGGGTTTGAAGTGAAGGTTTGTGCGGATTTTGCGGAAGGAGCAGCCCTGCTGGCTACCGCGAGATTCGATTGTGTCGTGGTCAGCCAGGGCGGCCTGGATTTTCAGGGCCGGCTGGTGCTGGAACGTTCAGTGGCCCGGGACCGATACCGGCCGGTGGTCATCCTTTCCCGCTATCATGATGTGGCATGCTACCTGGAAGCCATGCAATTAGGGGCTGTCGATTACCTCGAAAAACCACTGTCCGCTATCGAAATTGTGCGCGCCGTGACCACACACCTGCAGCCCGCCCACGCGGCGGCCTGAGCCGTCGTCACGGATGGCGCCCCAGTAGCGGCAGGGTGAATATGCCGGGAAGGAACAGGAGCGGAGGCGCGCCGGATCTTCCCAAACCCCGGCGCGCTCACTCGATGGCGGCTACTTTCGCAGTGTCGCCCGTGGCCCGCTTGGAACGTCGCTGACCCGCAGGGTCACGGAACTGACGGTCTTTCCGCCGGCCGCGGCTGTGAAATGAATCTCCTGCCACTCCGGCCTCTTGCTATCCGGAGCCACCAGGATGGCCCTGATGGGGTAAGTGTTGTGCGCCGCAACGGGATAGACCGCCGAACCCGATTCTTCTTTCCATCCCGAAGGAGCCTCCACGGTCAGGCTCACTTTCTGTGCAGAGTCCGTATCATTGCGAATGATGATAGGAACGCTGACTTCCATTCCCGGCCCCACGCCTGCTTCCGGCGGATAGAGAGACGCCAGGTGCTCCAGTCCGTGGGCCTTCCAGAACCGGTGGTAGAACAGATAGGTGCCACCCAGCTCAACCGAGACGCCCTCATGAGATCCGGGCTGGTATCCGGGAGTCGCGTGATACGGAATGGGTCCGGGAGTAATGCCTTCAAAAATATCCCCCGTCCGTGAACCACCCACCAGAGATTTCGCGAGGATGAACTGAACCGGGCGTTTAAAGTGGTTTACCGCGCTCTTGTAAACGGCTTCCCTGCCCTCGGGACCCGCGTCCATCTGCGTCTGGTGGTAACTGAGTTCCGTAGCCCCAAGCTCATAATAAGGAACGTGCTTTGACGGTGAAACCGTTGTCGAGGGGTAAACCGGCCCCTGCCCCTTCAGCCAGGAATGGTTGTGGGCATTGGTGAAGAAGTAGATCTTCTTGGGCTGCCAGGGACGCAGGCCTTCGGTGAGATTGCCAATCAGCTTGTAGTTATAGGGGGCCGTAACCTGCTCCGGAAAAACCAGCGGGTTCCCTGCCAGGTCAAAGGCCTCGTTGGCAATCACGGATGAAGCCTGGTGGTCGCCGTGGTTCTCGCCGTCGGCGTAGTCGGGCAGCCAGGTAATGATCACTTCAGGCTCGGTGAGGCGAACGTAGCGGACGGCCCGATCGAGTGCCCGGCCGTGGTTCCAGGTTTCAAGCGAAATCAGCGGGCTCTGGCTGGCCGTATCCACGCCGTCCAGGAACCAGACGTTCATAATGCCAAGAGAGGCCAGCGCCTTGCGGACTTCAATTTCACGCACGGCACAAAGTGACGCCGCCTGCTCATATCCAACTGTGTTGCCTCCGGCATTGCCGCAGGTCCCAAAGGTGACGGCAATCCGCTTGTGCCCGTCAGTGGCCTCGCGGGCCAGGAAGCTTGCGATCACGCTCTCGTCGTCCGGGTGCGCAACCATCACCAGAATGTCGGCTTTATAACGGGCGTCCGGGCCCGGGCTTGGCGGAGCCTGCGGCAATTGTCCGAAGCCCACGCTGCTGAGAAGGACCATACAAGAAAGCAAATATCCAAACTTCTTCCCCAGTATTTTCACGACTTGAAATATCCCCCTTTCAGGTATCTCTCAGATAAAACATTCTCTGATTGGCTGAGCAGGCATCATACACCGGACACGCCATCGGAGGGTTACAAAAATATGGCAAGCGGGGAATCGCCAACTGCGATCAGGGTATCGGATTTGAATGCGCCTCAGCTTCGCGGGTGACGCAGTTTTTGATTTTTAAAGCCTGCGTTCAGGGAAGCTGCGTGGGGTTTGAATGGCGGCGTGGCGGCTGCATAGGTCGCAGGTGGCATGGCCACCCTCCCATGGTTTTTCACGGGCAAGATGCCCGGCCACGCGGTCGAACTTTGCTTCAGGGGCTGAAGCCCCCTGACCGGCGGTGCCCGTCATATGTCGGAGCTAAAGGTCCGAACTCCTAAGCCTGCCGGGTGCGCCAACGATCTTTTCCTCAGGGGGTCGGAGCTTTAGCTCCGACATTTGCGAGGGTCCTGCTGGCAAGGGGCTTCAGCCCCTGAAGAGAAATAGACTCACCGGCCACACCTTCGGCGGCCCAGTGGAATTGGCAGAGCGTAGACCCCAGTGTTCTTCACAAGCCCTAGGGCACATCAATTTGCTACAGCCGCTTTTGAGCCGTCATTCTGATTCCGCAGGGCGGGCGAAGGGTCTGCTTTGGGTCCCGGCCTCATTCTTCGAAGAAACCAGCAGCAGATCCTTCGTCGCCCGTGGGCTCCTCAGGATGACGGAGGGGGCACCTGGCGGGCTCATCGGAACGAAGGCCGCTGGAGGTATAACCTCGTGCGAACTGGAGTTTATTGACACTCTTAAACGCCCTCTGTTACGCTTGAGCTTTGTGGATGACGGCCTCTGGAACCCCCGCCAAACTAGGGAGCAACGGACCAGGTTTCGGACGCCTGTTGCGGCAGGAGATCACCATGGAAAGATACGCCAGAGCCTTTGCAGGAATGGCCTGCGCCACAGCTTTTTCACTGGCTTTGGCGGGAACGGTGCGCCTGTTCGGACAGGACCTGGAAAGGGTCGGTCCCATCCCATCCACGGCCACAAGCGGGACTGAAACCAAACAAGCCCCGCCGGCTGCCCGCACAACTCCGTCGGCACCGGCCAGCAGCGAAGTGGTTTCATCGGATTATGTGATCGGACCCGAAGACATCCTGCAAATCACCGTATTCGACGTTCCGGACCTCAACCAGACGGTGCGAGTTGCGAATGACGGAACCATCGGCCTGCCCTTGCTCGGACGGCTTAAGGCTTCGGGGTTAACGGCAGATCAGTTGCGCGACCTGCTTGAAAAGGAAATGGGCAAAAACCTTGTCCAGCATCCTCAGGTCAGCGTTTTCGTCCAGCAGTACCATGCGCGCCCCGTTTCCATTGTTGGCGCGGTTGAAAAACCAGGTCTCTACCAGATCACGGGGCCGCGGTCTCTGGTCGAGATGATCTCCCTTGCTGGAGGTCTGGCCAAACGGACCACTGCAGCGGCCGGCAAGTCGGTTTATGTTACCCGGCCCGAGGGATTCAAAAACCTGAAGATCGTTTCCGGCTTGCAGCAACTGGCCCCCAACAAGATTTCCATCAACCTGAAAGACCTCCTCTACAGCCAGGCAGACAGCCTTAACATTCAGATCGAACCTCACGATACTATCGCCGTTTCGAAAGCCGATGTTATTTACGTGGCGGGCGGCGGGGTACAAAAACCCGGAGGGTTCATTCTGGAAGATCGCGACTCAGTCACAGTGGTACAGGCACTGGCGATGGCGCAAGGCTTGGCACCCAACGCAGCCAGGCATCGGGCCCGCATCATCCATACAAAGCCTGACGGCACTCATGTCGAAACGTATATTGATGTCGAAAAGATTATCAAGGATAAGGCCCCTGATCCGGTTCTGGCCGCCAATGACATCCTCTATATTCCAAGTAGCAGGAGCAAGGCCGCAGCGAAAAGAACCGTGGAAACCATCGTTCAAACGGTCAGCGGGTTCCTGATTCTCCACCCCTGACGAAAATGAGAGTGAAGGGGCTGGTTCCGGGGCTTGGATATAGAATCCATAGGGAGGGCAGAACGCGTCGGTCTGGCGCGGCGTCCGGCTGACCGGCCGCCCGAAAATTATCGTCCTGCGGGGCAATGGGGGGTTAAGACAGCGTGTCCCCCTGCAAAAT
>JBAUWE010000218.1:0-5809 GCA_049583595.1 Terriglobia bacterium | reverse complement strand
GTTGAAGATGACGTTAATGCCGCACCACTGCTGGAACACCGCCAGGACAACGCCCAGCAGAAGAACTTTCAAGATGGTTGGATCGATCAAGTCCCGCAGGCCCTTGCTTCGCGCTTCAACCTGCAGGCTTGATTCAATCTCCTGCAACGCGCGCCGGCCATGCTCTTCACCTCCGATTCTCTCCAGCACCTGACGGGCCTTGCCATGCCGGCCCGCCTTGGCCAACCACCGAGGACTTTCCGGGACCACCAGCATGCCAACAAAAAACAGAACCGCCGGGGCCGCCGTCACTCCAAACATCCAGCGCCAGCCATGCTGGCCGTTCCAGGAATGCAGGATATCCAGAGCCGTTGCGCCGGCGGGCACGGGTCTGGCAATCAGCCAGTTGATACACTGGGCCAGGAGTATGCCGATCACGATATTGAGCTGATTCAGAGTTACCAGTTTGCCGCGAATCCCGGCAGGAGAAACCTCAGAGATATACATCGGTGAAAGGTTTGACGCCAGGCCGATCGCCACGCCCCCGCTGATCCTCCATACGACAAAGCCGTCAAAAGTCCCTGCCCACGCCGTGCCAACCGAGGCCGCGGCAAACAGCAGGGCGGCGGTAATCAGCAGGGGCTTGCGGCCAAATCGGTCACTCAGGTGGCCTGAAATCGCTGCGCCAAGCAGGCATCCCACCAGAGCGCAGCTCATGGCCCATCCCTGCAGCGCCGGATCGCTCACATGGAAGTACGCTTCGTAGAAGGGCTTCGCCCCGCCAATAACGACCCAGTCGTATCCGAAAAGGAGACCGCCCAGACCCGCCACCAGCGAGATCATCCAGACGTATGCGGCGCTGTATTCCCGCCGCATGTCCCGGGCGTCCGCTTGGGAAGGAGCCATGCTCATTTGAAACTCTTACCAGGCGACACAAGCCAGGCCGGCCCATCCAGCACGACGCGGACCCGCCATCGTGCCCCACCGTCCAGAACCCCGCCTTGATGACCCCTGCAGCTCTGAATACAAGAAGATGGCGAAAATCCCCGATTCCAAGTCAGACGGAAACCAGTTAAAGGGTTGATGCAGATTTCGCCCATCCCTGCCATCCAGACTTTGGAATTTTTAACCGGTAGCTGTGTGCGTAAACGGAAAGATAATCTATCGATGTCCCTGCCCAAATGCAACCAGTATTGTCGTCTCGAGTTCTGGCTGGATCCCTCCGGATGCACTGTGAGCGGGTCCAGCAATTTGTCGGGTAGAAAATCGGACTCAACAAGGAGCCCGAGACGATTACCACCGCTGGCTGGGAACCCATTCCAGGGGTTGCAGCCAGCGCTGATGGGTGTATTCTCGGTTGCACCCCGGGATAGACGGTTCGAGGTCCCCGGACAAGTTAGTCTTCAGGAGGAACCATGCAGATTACCCGGCGTCTGTGGCTGGCGCGTACCGGACTTCTATCGATGGCGGCGGCCTTGGGACTGGATTTTTCGGCAAGAGGTACACAGCGGTCTGATAGTCAAAGTAACCACGAAGGAACATCACTCTGGCAGGTCTATGAGCAATCCCTGAAAGGGGCGAAGTACGTTGACCTGACACACAAGATCAACCCACACATTCCCGTATGGCACGGATTCGGGCCATCCCGATTCCTGCCCACGGCTGACCCTCAAACGGGGCGAGTGTACACCTACCGGCAGGACGGATTTGAGGCGACGCATTACGACCTCTCCACCGACCAGTTGGGGACCCAGCTTGATCCGCCAGCCCATTGGAACCCCTACTTTCCCTCAATTGACGAATTGCCCCCCACTTTTGCGGTGCGGCCCCTGGTGGTGATTCCCATTCAGCGAAAGGTAGCGCGTAATCCGGGATACCAGATGGGCGTCGGGGACGTTCACGCCTGGGAAGAGCGCCACGGCAGAATTCCGCAGGGGTCCGTCGTCTTTGTCCGCTCCGACTGGTCAAAGGAATGGCCCAATGCGGACCTGGCCACGCGCACGGTGTTCCCCGGCGTCCAGCTGGCGGCCCTGAAGTTTCTCCATCTTGAGCGGCACATCCTTTTCCACGGGCACGAACCGCTCGACACGGACACCACGCCCACGCTTGAAAGTGAAAGATGGCTGCTGACCAACGGATACACGCAGGCCGAGGGCTTGGCCAACCTCGACCAGGTCCCTGAGAAGGGCGCGCTGGTAACGATAGGTTTTCCTCGGCTCCAGGGCGGCACGGGGGGTTACGCGCGTTACATTGCCATCTGCCCGCCCAATTGGAAATTCGGCATCTCCGTAGGCGAACTGCCCGAATCTCCTCTGCCACGGGCCTCAAAGCCCCTTCGCTGGGACCACAAAGCAGGGATGCGCGTTCGATAGCGCATTACAACCCGCGTTTGGCTGGAAGACCCAATTTGTCGGCTCAGGACACTCTCATCAAAGTCCCGAAGCGCGATCGTGCGCCTCGCCTTTCGCCTTCTGCGGTATTTTTCTGCGGTCTACATAGGAACGCTCTCAACAATCCGCTCGCGAATGCGCCTGCCGTCTGCGGTCTCCTGAGGAGCAGAAATAAAGTCAAGGTTCACGTCCAGTAGCTTTTCCAGATTATAGGCGAGAGAGAAACAGGCTGCACTCGCTCAAAGGAGAAGTCGAACTTCTTCAACAGGATGGTTGGTGGGCCCAGCAGGACTCGAACCTGCGACCAACGGATTATGAGTCCGCCGCTCTAACCAACTGAGCTATGGGCCCCGGGATACGGGTAAACGCAACGCAAGACGCGCGCCGCGTGTTCCGTAAAATCTTACCACTCCCGGCGGGCCAGCGGCCAGCGTGTGGTCCGATGGGTATGCGGGCTGTTCGTTTAATCGTCCGGACGGTGACGCCGCGGGCGTTTGTTGGCTTCCAGGATCTTCTTGCGAACGCGGATCGAGTGCGGTGCCACCTCGACGTATTCATCTTCGGCAATGAATTCCAGCGCCTGCTCCAGCGAAATGGGCTTGGCCGGAACCAGTCGGATGGCATCATCGGAGGTTGATGCGCGCATGTTGGTCAGCTTCTTCTCTTTGACGGCGTTCACGTCCATGTCATCCCAGCGCGCGTTTTCGCCGATCACCATGCCTTCGTAGACGTTCACACCCGGCCCCACAAAAAGCTCGCCGCGCTCCTGCAGGTTAAAGAGCGCATACGCCGTGGTGCGTCCGGGACGGTCGGCGATCAGGGAGCCCGTCAGACGGCTGGGGATGTCTCCCTGCCAGTCGCTGTAACCTTCAAACAGGGTGTTCATCACCGCTGTCCCACGCGTGTCCCTGAGAAGCTCGCCGCGCAGCCCGATCAGCCCGCGCGACGGAATCACAAATTCCACGCGCACGCGCCCGCCGGTTGTTCCATGGCCGGCCATCTTCGTGTTGACGCCCTTGCGGCCGCCGATTTTCTGCATGAGAACTCCGACGAATTCCGCAGGGCAATCAACGATGAGCAGTTCCATCGGTTCCTGCACTTTGCCGTTCACCTCGCGGGTGACAATTTCCGGCTTGCCCACCGCCAGTTCATAACCTTCGCGCCGCATCGTCTCAATCAGGATGGCCAGGTGCAGTTCGCCGCGCCCCAGGACCTTGAAAGAGTCTGTATTCCCACCTTCCTCAACGCGCAGCGCAACATTCGTCAGCAGCTCTTTCTCCAGCCTTTCACGAAGGTGGCGTGAGGTAACGTACGTGCCCTCACGACCTGAAAACGGAGAGGTGTTGACGGTAAAAACCATGGAGATCGTGGGTTCGTCCACCGGCACATGAACCAGCGCCCGCGGCGTTTCTGCGCTGGTCACGGTCTCGCCGATTGTAATGCCCTCCACTCCGGCAATGGCCACAATTTCGCCCGTCCCGGCGTGCTCCACGTCGGTGCGGTTGAGCCCTTCAAAACTGTAAAGCTTGGTGATGCGTGTTTTCTGGTTGCTTCCATCCAGCTTGACGATGACGACCTCGTCGCCGCGATTGAGCGCACCTGAAAAGATGCGGCCAATCGCCAGGCGGCCGTGATATTCGCTGTAATCCAGGTTGGCCACCAGTAACTGCAGCACCTCCGACTCATCCCCGCCCGGAGGAGGAATGTGCTTCAGGATCGCTTCAAAAAGCGGCTGGAGGGTTTCCGAAGTATCGTCGAGGGAAGTTTTGGCAATGCCGTCCCGGGCAATCGCGTAGAGGATGGGAAACTCAAGCTGCTGCTCGGTGGCATCAAGATCGATGAAGAGATCGTAAATCTCGTTGATCACTTCCTGTGATCGGGCATCAGCGCGGTCAATCTTGTTGATGACAACAATGGGAGGCAACTTGGCCTCAAGCGCCTTGCGAAGGACGTAGCGCGTCTGCGGCAACGGCCCCTCGCTGGCATCAACCAGCAGCAGCACACCGTCCACCAGTTTCAGGGCCCGCTCAACCTCGCCGCCGAAATCACTGTGGCCCGGCGTGTCCACGATATTGATCTTGACGCCGCCGTAAGAAACCGCCGTGTTCTTGGCCAGGATGGTGATGCCGCGCTCACGTTCCAGGTCATTGGAATCCATCACGCGCTCCACAACTTCCTGATTGGCCTTAAAAATGCCGCTTTGGCGAAGCATGCCGTCCACCAGCGTTGTCTTTCCGTGGTCTACGTGCGCGATGATGGCAATGTTGCGAATGGATTGTTTCATAAATTAAGGGACTCAGATCTCCGGTTCAAATTTTCACGACACTTCCGTGCGGCAGGCAGGGCCTTTACCGGTGATCAGGTCTGGCCGCAGCATGTGTTGGAGCAGAAAGCTGACAGGATTACTGCAGCAGCGATCTCAGGCCACAGACCGTTCAACTCTCAGGCAGGCACTGGCTGGAATTGGATCCTGCTGCAAGGGATGAAACGCTGTTGCAACTCCACCCTTCTATGTTAATGCATAAAACCATATCCGAGAAGGTTCGGTGTGTTCTGCACTTTGAGGAAAGTTTCAGCGACAGGGCCAAAGTTTATTTGGATTTTGGGCTTTCAACCGCCCCATCCAGCAGGATTTTGGTGGGGCCGGCCATGGCGATCAGGCGATCAACGTCAAAATCCTTATAGAGATCCAGGCAGAAAAGATCGGGTGCATCGTCAAACCCCACGGGATGTTGCAGAAGATAATCCAAGCTCTTCATTCCCTGATGGACGGTTACGCTGGAGAACAAATCGGGCTCGATGGCGGCGGCAATCAGTGCGGCCATCTGGGTCCGGATGCCCGTCAGTTCCACGTGGACCGGATGCGGATTGAACGTCTGCTCCGCCCAACGGGCGACAGCGGCAAGTTGTGCCGATTCCAGGCCCAGCGGACGATCACCCACCGTGGCGACCGCACTCGCAAACAACGATGGCACATAGGAAGGTGAACCCAGGTCCGGCGAGTCGTCACCGGTAAACAGCAGATTGACCAGGATGACCTGGTCGCCCCTGTTCAGAAGGTATGCCACTTGCTCCATGCTATTCCACACCTCGCCTGCCGCGCCCTTGCGGCCCTTGTCATCCAGAACGAGGTCAACCGGGGCGCCGTCCGGCGTGTCCGTTTCCTTGAACCACACGCCCGTGGCATTGAGGCCGTTGCTCAGTTCGAACCGGTAGGATATGGAGGCCAGCCCACTATTGAGAGTGTTGGCCACAGCCCAGACATGCTTCATCGTCACGGGCTGGTAACGGACAACGCTTTTCAGCTTGGCGCGTTCGCCCGCAGCCCACTCTTCCCGGCTGCCTGAAGGCGGGATCGGGTCCCGCTTGATCCTGGCCGCAAGTTGCCTGGCCAGGCCGAGGATGGTCTGATTATCAGGTGGCAATCCCACCACAAGCTG
>JBAUWE010000217.1:0-2638 GCA_049583595.1 Terriglobia bacterium | reverse complement strand
AGAACTGGGTCACCAGGTCGTCGATGGTTCGGGGCCGGTGGTAGAAGGCCGGCACGATGGGAAAGATTTCAGCGCCGGCTTCCTGCGCCTGGAGCATATTGCGCAGGTGAACGCGGCTCAGCGGCGTGTCGCGCACGGCCAGGATCAGTGTGCGGCCCTCCTTCAGGCAAACGTCCGCGGCGCGCTCGATCAGCGTGGTGGAGATGCCGTGGGCCACCTGCGCCAGGCATCCCGTGCTGCACGGTATGACGACCATGCCGTCCACGCGATAGGAGCCGCTGGCGATGGAGGCTCCGATGTCGGAATCGAGCAGGTACTCGGTTTTGGGCGCCGGGCCGCCGGCAAGCGCCGCGGGAAGGGAAGCGCTCTTTGTAACGTCCAGTTCCAGTTCCTCGCGCAGGACTTTGAGACCCGCGCCGGAGACGACCAGGTGGATTTTGCCCACCCTCCCGTCGGACTCCAGCATCTGCAGCATGCGCCGCGCGAACACCGAGCCGCTGGCGCCGGTGACGCCCAATACTACTGTTTTGGGGCCTGGAAGAGGAGCAGTGGCCATGGAAGGCATTTTCTGCCAGCCGTTTCCCTAAAGTCAAGGAGAGCCGGAACTCCTCGCTGGTTTGTTATACTCATATCCATTCGGGCTGGCGCGAAAGTCTCCATGGACAGTACGAAGGGTCCTCCCGGAAGTCTGTTGCCGCCCGGCCAATTTAAAAGGGCCCTGTTTTAAAGAGG
Organism: Terriglobia bacterium; assembly: GCA_049583595.1. GTDB lineage: Bacteria > Acidobacteriota > Terriglobia > UBA7540 > UBA7540 > SCRD01. The sequence continues at coordinate 1,906 of JBAUWE010000217.1, read as the reverse complement.
GCAGGGAATGGTGGGGGAATGTCACCAGAAGAAATCACAGCAATGCTCCGGCAGGTGAAGAGCGGGAAACTCAGCGTGGAGTCGGCCGTTGACCGTCTGCGCAATCTTCCCTTTGAAGATATCGGCTACGCCCGCATCGATCATCATCGCTCACTGCGCCAGGGCTTTCCGGAAGTCATCTTTGCGCGCGGAAAGTCACCCGACCACGTCGTGGGGATCGTTAGCGGCATGCTGCGCAACCGGCACAACATCCTGATCACGCGGGGCAATGAGGAATTGTACGAGCTGATCAAGCCGCTCGACAAACGCACCGAGTTCCACGCGCTTTCCGGAGCCATCTCCATCCGGCGCGACCGAAAGATCCGCGCCAAGGGCAAGATCCTGGTGGTGAGCGCCGGAACTTCCGACATTCCCGTGGCCGAAGAGGCCCAGGTGACGGCGGAGGTGATGGGCAACCGCGTGGAGTTTATTTACGACGTGGGCGTGGCCAACATCCATCGAATTTTGAGCGAAAGCAAGCAACTGCGCAGCGCCCGCGTCATTATTGTGGCGGCGGGCATGGAAGGCGCACTGCCCAGCGTAGTGGCCGGCATGGTGAGTGTTCCGGTGATTGCCGTGCCTACCAGCATCGGATACGGCGCCAGCTTCCACGGCCTGGCGGCGCTGCTCGGCATGCTGAACAGTTGCGCCTCCAACGTGGCCACCGTCAATATCGATAACGGGTTTGGCGCAGGATACCTGGCCAGCGTGATTAACCGGCTGTCGTAGACGCTTTCACCACTTGTAATTCAGTCCCGCGGGAGTATTCTGAAATCGGGTGCGGGTATGCCTGAGCCAAAGAGCGGGGCATCGGGTGATGGAAGCTCCGCCGCGCGGCAGAGCGCTTCGGCGCACAAAAAGTCGCTTCCCCGTTAGGACGCTCGCACCCACTGCTAACCGCAAATCATTTCCCGAACACTTGCCGGAAAATCTGATCGACATGTTTCAGATATCGTTTGGTGTTGAAGACGGCGGCGATTTCTTTGGCGGACAGGCGGTTACTGATGTCGGCGTCGCGCTGGACGAGCGACTTGAAATCCTCGCGCGTTTTCCACACCTGCATAGCGTTGCGCTGCACCCATCGGTAGGCTTCCTCGCGCGAAACGCCTTTGTCCGTGAGGTCGAGCAGCAACTGGCCGGAAAAGATCAGGCCCTTGAGCAGGTCAAGATTTTCCTGCATGCGCTCGGGGTAGACGAACATTTTTTCGACCAGGTTGGCGGTCTTATTGAGCATGTAATCGACCAGGATGGTCGAGTCAGGCAGGATGACGCGCTCAACCGAAGAGTGGGAAATGTCGCGCTCGTGCCACAGCGCCACGTTTTCAAACGCCGCCTGGGCGTTAGCCCGAACCACGCGCGCCAGGCCGCAGATCTGTTCGGCCGAGACCGGGTTGCGCTTGTGTGGCATGGCCGATGAGCCCTTCTGCTTGGCGGAGAAAAATTCCTCGGCTTCACGGACCTCCGTGCGCTGCAGCCCGCGAACTTCGAGTGCAATTTTTTCCAGCGATGCAGCAACCACGGCCAGCGTTGAGACATAGAACGCGTGCCGGTCGCGCTGGATCACCTGCGATTCGGCAGGCGAAGGTTTGAGCCCCAGCTTCGCCAGGATCTTCTTCTCGATGGCCGGGCTGAGGTGCGAATAGATGCCCACGGCGCCGGAAGTTTTCCCCACGCGCATCTCGTCGGCGGCGTAGGCCAGTCGCTCGCGGTTGCGCCGGCACTCGGCGTACCAGGTGGCGATCTTCACGCCAAAAGTGATGGGCTCGGCGTGGATGCCGTGCGTGCGGCCCACCATGGGCGTGTGTTTGAACTCGAGGGCGCGCTTTTTCAGCACCGCCCCCAACCGGTCGAGGTCTTCCAGCAGCAG
>JBAUWE010000216.1:0-15682 GCA_049583595.1 Terriglobia bacterium | reverse complement strand
CTGGAAGACCTTATCAATACCGGCGTCCTGGGATTGATTGAGGCCCTTGCCAAATTTGATCCCAAGAGGAATGTGCAGTTGCAGTCTTATGCCCGATACCGCATCCAGGGAGCGATTCTGGACAGTCTTCGCGAGCAGGACTGGAGTCCGCGGCTGCTGCGGCAAAAAGAGAGGCAGCTTGAGAGGGCACGGGAAAAGCTGCAACTTGAGCTTGGCCGTGCACCCTCCCAGGCCGAAATTGCGGACGGGCTGGGAGTCTCTGACCGCCAACTCCAGCTGCTGCTGCGAGATTTGCAGGGCCTGGAAGTGGCCAGCCTTCAGGAACCGACTTACCTGGAGGGCCATTCTCTTGATGAAAAGATGGCGGACACGACCGAAGAGAGCCCTTTCGCTCTTTGCCAGCGCGCAGAAATGAATGGTCTGCTGGAGCGGGCGATGTCCAGGCTGCCTCTCCGGAAGCGTCATGTCCTGGACCTCTATTATTTTAAAGGCCTGACGATGAAGGAAACAGGCGCCCGCATGGGGGTTTGCGAATCCAGGGTTTCGCAGATTCACTCTTCAGCGGTTGTCTCGCTCAAAGCAAGAATGAAAGAGGTGTTAATTACCCAGCAGAAGGCGGAGGAGTCTTCCAGGAAACAGCACTGGAAGAAAACAGCTCCTGATGTGGTGGACACTTCGTTCCAGCGAAATTCCAGAGCAGGTCCCCAGGAAGTTGCAACATTGCCTTCCGATTATCCCGCCCCTGTTCATCGCAGCCGCCGCGCAGGACCTCCGAAAAGAAAAACGAAAAGGCCCCAACGCACAACCTTGAAAGGCCCCCAGCAAAAAGCTCAATAAGCTGTTGCGCCGAGCTTCGGCCCCCTGAAAGAAAAGGGCGCCGTCCGTCGATCGACGGGAAGGTCGTTCCGGCGCCCGATGGTCTGTGAGGTTCCCTGAAGCAGCGAATCATTCGGTGGGGCAGCAGTGCCCTGCCGGACAACAGGTCTTCCTAAGCGAATTAGAAGCTGCTGACGGCCCCTGCTTCATCATCATGAATGTCAAAAACTGTGTAAAGCTTGGTAATTTGCAGCAAGTCGTGGACTTTCTTGGTCAGTTTGAGCAGCTTCAACTTTCCTCCCTGGCTTGAAACCGCCGTAAAAGCGCTGACCAATTCTCCTATTCCGGAACTGTCGATGTAGGTCACATCAGCAAGGTTCAAGAGAATGCTTTTATGGCCCTTGCCGAGCTCTCCTCGGATGAGTTCACGGAGCTCCTTGCACGCTTCACCGAGCGTAATCCTCCCGCTAACGTCTACGACGGTCACGGAATCAACCTGACGCACTGTCGCCTTCATGCTCACGGCCTGTTCCTCCTTGGTTTGACTGAATTCGAGAACCCAGATGCTTTACCATGATTACTTCCGTCCCTCCGCCCGGGGGATTCTCAACCCGGAATTCGTCCATGAACTTGCGGACCAGGAAGATTCCCCTTCCGGAAATGTTCAGAAGATTTTCCCTGGCCAGAGGGTCGGGAAGGGTGCTGGGGTCAAATCCCACCCCTTCGTCTCGCACATGAATTTCCAGCCTGTCTTCAGAGACCAGAAATTTGATGTAAACTTTTTTGCTGGGGTCCTCCTTGTTGCCATGATGGATGGCATTAATGACGGCTTCGTGTACGGCCATCTCAATCTGGAATTGAGCTTCTTCGTCGAATTTCAGCTTTGCGGAAACGCCTCGGGCGGCCTCCTCGGCCTGTTCCACATTCTCAAGCTTGCTTTCGAGGATCACCTCGACGATGCTAGCTTCATGATTCATCAGCGGTCAGAATATCCCCCGCGATGAAACTACAATAGAGGATGTCGAAAGTCAACGAAGCCAGACATCTATTTTCCCCGATTGCGGTATGTTGTGATGAAACAAAAGGGAATTATCTCATAGGCTGTTCGTCCTTGGGAGTATAATCCTCGCCGCACGTCCGGCCGTCGGCAGGCAGCGGCGGGCACCGCAATTTGAGGAGGATGTGACATCAGAATGACCCGGTTTACACGATTTTTGATCCTGGCTTCTATCCTCGCATCGGGAATGCTGGTGGCCACAAAGCTTCTGATGCAGGCGTCCCCTCAGGCTGCCTTGAGGGCGCAGCGGCAGGCCAACAGGACTGGCGCCCCGGCTAAAACGGCGCAGCCCGCAGCCCGGAGTTCCCGTACCTCCTCCTCCTGGTCGGCCCGTCTTTCCCGGGACCGCCGCACCATTACCCTGGCGTACGACGGAGCCGTCTGGGTCACGGGGCTTGAGGTCCGGGTTCAGGCCGGCGATCCCAGACTCAATTCGTCCGCTCCTGCAACAGGGCTGGTTCCGGAATCTTCTTCCAGGGCGGGGAATTGGGTGTTCAAGGTTCCGGGGCCGGAACCTTATGAAATTGTCCTGAACGGCGACGGCCCTGCGCTGGAGGTTTCACTTTCGGGATTTCCATCGGGAGGCGAGGCGCAGGCGGCGATTGTTGCCTTTGCTTATGGTGGTCCCGACCCCATCCAGGTCCGCCTGCGTGATCCGGATGACGGCATCCAGCAGATGGAAAGCGGCGGCGCCGTCAGCACGCTGAACGACTGCGTCTATGACCGTTTTCGCGACCAGGCCCTTCAGGTGCTCGGCCGCAGGACCAGCTTCAGGCACTGGGCTATTGGCGCAATGGTCACCGTTTCTGATCCGCTCGGAAGTGCTCCCCATTGCCGGTTCCGGGTGGTGAGTCACGTCATGGGCCGGCGGCTGCCTTTCTTCGCTCCGCTCGACAAGAAGAAGTGGCCGGAAGTGCCCGTGGGCTGGATCTCCTGGTATGACTACTTTTCGCACGTCACCGAAAAGGAAGTCGTGGAGAATGCTCAGGCCGTTGCCAGGTATTACAAGCCTTTCGGGCTGAAGTATTGCCTGGTGGACGCCGGCTGGCAGGCTGAGGGCGACGGCGAAAAAGGCTCGCCCATCGGGGGCGACTGGAACGCCTGGAACAAGAAGTTTCCGCACGGCATGAAGTGGCTTGCTGACCAGATCCACGCCCAGGGGTTGTATGCCGGACTCTGGCTCTCGGCTTTTGGCAACGCCGACGAGCAATTTTATGAAATCCATCCCGACTGGTTCCTGCACGATGCCGGCGGCAGCGGAAAGCTCGGAACGTGGTTCGGCACCTACGTCGCAGATTTTTCAAATCCTGCCCTGAGGAAGTATCTCTACCGTACCTACCGGGACCATGCGCTGAACTGGGGATATGACTACTTCAAGCTGGACGGAGAGAACGACACGCGCGACCTCTGGGCGAAAAACCGCGTCCGCGCTTACGATCCCACTCTGGATGCGAACACGGCATTCCGGCAGGCCCTCAGCCTGATTCGCAAGGCGATGGATGCCAAACCCGGAGTCCTTTTTTCCGCCTGCGGCCCCGTTTATCCCACCGAAGCCATGGGAATCGCACAGGCAGGCCGGCTGGCCGGAGATGTGGTGGGCGACGGTGAGCCGCCGTCATTCCGGGGCGTGCGCGAAGCGCTTGCCGGCATACGGCGCGGCTATTACACGCACAACATTGCCTGGTATGGCGACCCGGACGCGCTGGTGGTCCGTCCGCCCCTGACGCTCCAGGAAGCGCGAACCTGGACTTCCATCCTGGGGCTCACGGGCCAGGTGCTGATGCTGGGTGACGATGAAACCAGGTTGTCGCCCGAGCGCCGCGACATGGTCCGAAAGATCATGCCCGTGGCGGACATCGCCCCCATGGACCTCTATCCTTTCGGGACGGACCGTCCTGTCTGGGTCCTGCATATGGAGAGGTCGTTTGGTTCCTGGACGGTGGTGGGCCTGTTCAACTGGGCTGAGGGGCCTGATGAAATGCCGGCCTCCATGCAGCCTGGCGCGGAGAAAATCCTGAGCCGCAATGATGAACTTCTGGGGACCCGCCACGACTACGGGGAGCAACTGGCCATTTCCTCCAAACTCGATAACGCCGAAAAACAGAACCAGAGCCTGGCGACCTCGTCCTCCAAGCCGCCCGGCTTGCAACTGCTGCCGGTGCCGTCCTTTTTGAACGCTCCGGCGCCGCAGAAAATTGTGCTCAACTTTGCCAAAGCAGGTCTCGAGCCCGGCCGTGACTATCTTCTGTTCGACTTCTGGAAGCAGAAATTCCTGGGCAAGGTGCGCGGGGAGTATTCGGCGAAGCTTCCGCCCCACGACTGCCAGGTGATTTCCGTACGGCCCGACGAGGGCCATCCCCAGCTGATCGGGACAGACCGGCACATCACCATGGGAGGCGTGGAGGTCGCCAATGAAGTGTGGGACGCGGCAAAAAAGCAGCTTCGAATTAAAGCCTCTCTGGTGCAGAACTATCCCACCACGCTGACCGTTTACACCGCGGGTGCGACTCTCAAAACCCAGCGCGCCGAGGACGCCCGCATCAGCGCCCTGGCCCGTGGAAGCGATACCGTCCGGGTAACGCTTTCCCGGCCCAATAACGGAGACGCCGAACTCATCCTGACTTTTAAATGACCTGCCCGGCCTGCACGCTGCGCGGCTTGCAATCTCTCCCACGCCAAGCAGAACAAGCCGGCCCGACGCTTGAAAACCGGCAAGACGCTGTCCCGCACCATCAGGGGACTCCTTCGCCGATGTGGCCTGATGGCCGCTTCCAATGCTGGCTTTCAAATTGTTTCGTACCCCCGGCGGGCATAGAATGTAAATAACAGGACGAGGTGCGGCCTCATCAGAACTGATAGAGGGAGAAATGGGTACGGTGGGCCCTGGGTCGAACAGGAAAGCAGGGGTTACGAAACGCAAACGCTATCAGGTGAGGGAGAAGCGCTATGTTCGGACGAACCTACACTTTGTTCAAGATGTTCGGCTTTGCGGTCCGCGTCGATGCCAGTTGGTTGATCATTGCTGTGTTGATTACCTGGTCCCTGGCGGCCATGGTTTTCCCCCACGAGCAGCCCGGCCTCTCCCACGCTGAATACTGGTTGATGGGAATCGCGGGCGCCTTTCTGCTTTTCGCCTCGATCATTGTCCATGAATTTGCCCACTCGCTGGTGGCACGACGGAGCGGCCTGCCCATGAAGGGCATCACGCTCTTTATTTTTGGCGGGGTTGCGGAGATGGAACGGGAGCCGTCCAGCGCCAAAGCGGAATTCCAGATGGCCATCGCCGGTCCGCTGACCAGCGTGGCCGTCGGCGTCGTTTTCTTCATCCTGGCGCTGGCCATGCGCGGCAGCTGGCCGGTCGCCGTCGTGGGAGTGTTTACCTATCTCTATTGGATCAACTGGGTCCTGGCGGCGTTCAATATGATTCCAGCATTTCCGCTGGACGGCGGTCGCGTCCTGCGTTCGCTGCTGTGGCACTGGAAAGGCAACATCTGGGAAGCCACCCGAATTTCAAGCACCATCGGCTCCGGATTTGGAATCCTGTTGATCGCTTATGGCGTTTACCGGCTGCTCTTTTTTGGAGACTTCATCGGAGCCGTGTGGTTGTTCCTGATTGGAATGTTCCTGCGGTCGGTTGCGCAGGGTTCTTATCAGCAGCTTATTGTCCAGAGGATGCTGGAAGGCGAGACCATCCGGCGGTTTATGAACACCAACCCTGTCACGGTGCCTCCCGCATTGTCTCTTGAAGATCTGGTGGAGCATTTCATTTACAAGTACCACTACAAGATGTTTCCTGTGGTCAACGATTCCAACGATCTGCTGGGCTGCGTTACCACCAAAGAGGTCAAGGCGATTCCCCGCGGCGAGTGGGCGCAGAACAGCGTGCAGGCTGTGATGCGGGCCTCCTGCGCCGAAGACATGGTGACGCCTGACACTGATGCCATCAAGGCTCTCACTCAGATGAAGAAAACCCAGAACAGCCGGTTGATGGTGGTTGACGACGGCCACCTTGCCGGAGTCCTGACGCTGAAGGACCTGCTGGACTTTCTTTCCACCAAGATTGAACTGGAATCGGGCTCTTCCGGCCTTCCTTCGAATTTCCGCGTGTGACCGGCCTGTGGCCATGCGGAAATAAGAACTGTGCGGCCCACGGAAGGACTGCCAGGCTGGACGCGCCGGGACAAAAGCATTCTCAAAGAACCTCCATCTGCCTTATAGTAGACAGCCATCCAACCTTTGAAGGGGGAAGCTATGCGTCTGCGCTCTACTTTTCTGGCATTATTGGTGCTACCGTTTTTCGGGCTGTGCACCAATCTGCACGCCCAACTGGTCCAGGAGTTTAATCCGCCCAAGGCAGGCTGTTGCCTGACGACTGCCGCCCAGAGGTTAGCGGATGAACTCCAGGACTGGAACCAGCTGGGCCGCTATCACCAGGACGATTTGCGCCTGGAAGCGCAGCCCCGCGTGTCAGGGCGCGTCGTGTTTCTGGGCGACTCCATTACGGATATCTGGAAACTGGATAAATTCTTCCCGAGCAAGCCCTACGTCAACCGCGGCATCAGCGGCCAGACGACGCCGCAGATGCTGGTCCGGATGTACCCGGACGTGATCGATCTCAAGCCGGACGCGGTCATCCTGCTGGCCGGGACCAATGACGTTGCCCGCAACACCGGTCCTGAAACGGCAAAGATGATCGAGGAAAATTACAGGGCTATCACAGAGCTTGCGCAGGTGCACCACATCAAAGTGATTCTCTGCTCGCTGACGCCGGTCAGCGATTACACGGCGCACCCTCAGACCGTGCGGCGGCCTCCTGCGCAGATTCTGGAACTGAATGCCTGGATCAAGGGTTACGCCGCAAGGGTCCACGCCACGTTTGCGGATTACTATTCGGCGCTGGTGGACAGCAAGGGGATGCTGAAGAACGGCTACTCGAATGACGGTCTGCATCCGAACGACCGCGGCTTTGCCTTGCTGGCGCCCGTGGCCGAAGCGGCCATTGAGAAGGCCCTACACGAAAATAAGTGAAGACGGCGGGTGTTAGTCTGGAGCCAGGAGTCACAGCAGCCAGAAGAGAGGCGCCAGGCCCAGAACGCCCAGACCGACCAGCAGCCAGAAACTCTCGTTGCCGGTCTTGCGATCAGCGAAGAAGCGCGCGTAAACCCCTTTCACGAGATTGTTGCTGGCCGCCGCAATCAGAACGCTGGCAGAGGCCACCTGCAAGGGGGTGAGCGTTCCGGCCGCCTGGGTCATGCTCAGGATGAACGGATCCACGTCCGTCACTCCCGTGACCGCTGCCAGGCCGTAGACTCCCATATGGCCCAGGTGCGCAATGGCCAGCCGCGTGGCCACCAGCATGGTCAGGAACAGGACCGCGAAGAGAAAAGCGGCTCCCAGTTCGAGCGGATTTTTCGGTTCGAACTCCCGTTTGACCTCACCCGTGGCGTCGTCCCGCCTGCGGGACCAGAGCCAGCCCACTGCACTTGCAATCGCAGCCAGAAGCAGGAACGACGGGGCAAGGGCGGCCATCAAGTCATGATTGAAAAGACCCACCAGAACCACCAGCCGCAGATACATGATGCCCGAGGCCATCAGGATGCTACCGGCGAAGAGGTGCCGATGCTCGCCCTGAGCCGCCCGTTTGGAAAGGACCACCGTTGTGACCGTGGATGAATAGGCCCCTCCGAGGATGGCGGAGAGGATGACGCCACCGTGCCCCCGCGTCAGACGTTGCAGAACGTAGCTGCCGTAGGATATGGCGCTGACCGCCACCACCACCACCCAGGTCTTGAACGGGTTGATGTGGAAAGACCCAAACGCTTTGTCCGGCAGGGCCGGCAGGATGACGATGCTCAGAAGCAGAAATTTGGTGAAGGTCAGGATTTCTCCCGATGAGATCCGCTTGGTGAGGCCATCGAGCGCAGCCTTCAACTCCAGCAGTAACGCGCTGGCGATGGCCAGGGTGGTGGCAATCCAGAAATGATCGTAGTAGACCAGGGCGCCCATCATGTAGGTGGCCAGGCCGGACATCTCAGTCGTCACGCCTGCGGTGGGGGTGCTGGTGAGCTTTCGCCAGTAGGAAAGCAGCAGAAAACCCGCAATCACCACAAATCCCAGCGTGACCGGCAGCAGGTTGCCCTGGCCAATCACGCCCAATGCATACCCGATCAACCCGATCAGCGGAAAAGTCCGGACTCCGCCAAAGGCATAATGCTCAATCCGCTTCTTGTGTTCCTCCCGTTCGATTCCAATCAGGAAAGCCAGGAAGAGCACGAGCACGATTTTGACGCCGTCCGGTGGCAACCACTGATAGAGTTTGAGCAGCATTTTTGAGGTTTACTCCGGGGCCCTTCCCCGACTTGGATGCCTGGCCTAACTTACTGTCTGCATCCGTGAACAGACAAAGTGTACACCTTGGGAGGGACTGAGGGAATTCTACAATTGAGTTGGGATCAAGCGATTCTGACGCGCCCTTCCTGAGTCCGCGGATGCTTGCGGCCACGGAACCTCAGGGAACGGCGTGTCAATCACCGGCAAGCGTGCGGGCGCGGGTGGAGGGTTCAGGCGCGGAAGTTTCCGCAGGGCTGCTGCCGGCCGTCTTGTGCAATGCCTTGGTGGAATACATGGCCTGGTCCGCTGAGTCGAGCATCTCCGCCAGGAGTTTCCCGTCCGACCACTCGGCGAGGCCGATGCTGAAGGAGAGGTCAACATCCTTCAGGTGTCCCTCGCGGTTCCAATCTATAAGGCTGCCTGCCATTCGATTGACAACCACCTGGCCCCCCTGGAAGTTTGAGTTGTAGAGGATGACCAGGAATTCATCTCCTCCGTATCGCACCACAGCATCGGAGCCGCGCACGGCCCCCCGCAGAATGGTCGCCACTTCTGCGAGCACGAAATCACCAATCAGATGGCCGAATCGGGTATTGATGTTCCTGAACCGGTCAACGTCCAGCATCATAAAGGTCAGCGGTTTGCCCTGGCGTTTGGCGTTGCTCATAAACCTTCGGGCAATGTCTTCGAGCGCTCTGCGGTTGTAAACCTCCGTCAGCGGGTCCGTGAAGCTCTGCAAGCGCACCAGTTCGCTCTGGATGGTGGTGGAGATCACCTGTCGGCGCGTTCGCCGCAACTGCCGGCGCCGGTTGATGACATAAGTGTTGTAAACGATAAGCAAGGCGACAGAGATAAAGAAAAATTCGGGCGAGACAGCAACGTCCAGGTGCAGCGAACCGTGCTGCAGGAAGGCGGCGCGGAACAGCAGCGCCAGCAGCACGATTCCAAATAGAATCCCGACTCCGGCGGAGATCAGCCAGACCTCCCAGTCACGCTTCTCAAGGGCAGCCATTTGTTCGCTGACGGTTGCCAGCAGGCTTTGTTGCTTTGTTGACGACTCCATGCGGTCAGACCTCCCTTCAGCGCACAGGGAAGCAGCGATTACGGGGGCCTGCTGCTGTGGGCAAAAGCATATCCTTGTGTCTCACCTTGAGGGGAAGGCGAGAGATTCCTCAGCGTCTTTCGCCGGGGCGGAGAGTCGGTTGCCACTTCCCGGCGAAAGCGCCTGAGGGCATAGTTCAGCGCGCGTCGACCCGCAGCCTCGCGCTGAGCCTATCTAATCAACTCTTATCGGTATGCGGGAGGTGAACCTTGAAGGGGATCGTCCGTCTGGTTTGCCGGCGCGCGGCCAGGCCAACTGCGATGGACCCGAAGCGCCGGTTGGCAAGCCCCCGAATCCGCAATCTATCCGTTACCTTCTGCCGATTCGGTAGAGGCCTGCGCCGTGCGCAGCGATTCGGGCTGAAAATTGTTTGCCATAATCGCCCAGGTTTTCCTTCTTCCACAAATCGCGAACGGGAACTTTTCCGGCCATCTCCAACTCGCGCCATGAGACCGTGATCTCCTCGGGCGAGCCTCCCAGGTTGAACAGGGCCAGGTATTTCTGCCGGGTTCGGGGGGCGTTCGCAATCCACGCGATCTGGTTGCCGCGCGTAAAAAGCAGATGATTGCCCGAACTGTATTGATCGACGGCAAGAACTTCCTGGTTGGTCAGCAGAGACAGGGTAAAGGGATCGAGGGTGGGCAGGTCGCCGCCCATCATCAGAGGAGAGCGGAAGATCGACCACAAGGTCATCAGGGTGATCTGCTCATCGTGGGTCAGGCGGCTGAGGCGTGGACCATCTTTGAACCCGCGAAGGCGCAACAGGCCGAGGGGAAGCATGTCGGCATCCGGCCAGTGGTTGGGACCGATGTGGGACGCCCACAGGCGGCAGTATCCGAACTGGTTTCGCAGTTCCGGCCAGTTGTCCCACATGTCGTCGGAGATGCGCCACATCTGCGAATATTTCTCCACGTGTTCGGCCTCGCACAGCGGCGTCGCGCCGGGGGAAAGGCTCAACACCATGGGCCTGCCGGAGCTGCTCATGGCGTTCCGGAGCGCCTCGATTTCCGGGGCGTGGTAGACCTCGCCGTAAGGGTCGCGGGCGCGGCTCATGTCGTCCGCTTTGATGAAGTCTACGTCCCACGACGCGTAAAGTCTGGCAAGGGAATCGTAGTAGGCTTTCCCGGCCGCCTTTGAGACATCCACGCCGTCCATGGCTTCAGACCAGGAGCAGGTGTTCAGCAAGTTGGCAATGTCTTTGGCGTGCGCGCTGGTCCCGAGGATGGGCAGATTCTGTTCGACGGCGGCGCGCGGTATGCCGCGCATGATGTGAATTCCGAACTTCAAACCCAGCGAGTGGACGTAATCGGCAAGAGGCTTGAATCCCTGCCCGCCGGCGGCGGAAGGAAAGCGGTTGGTTGCGGGCAGCAGGCGGCCATACTCATCCATGACGGGCGCGCCCTCGACGTGGCCAGTGGGATAGTACCAGTAGTAATCCACCACCACGTATTTCCATCCATAGATGGCCAGGTGGTCCGCCATGTACCGGGCGTTGGCTTTCACCTGCTTTTCGTTCACGTCCCCGCCGTAGCTGTCATAGCTGTTCCATCCCATGGGAGGCGTGGGGGCCAGGTCGGCTGAATCGTTCTTCGCCTTCTGGGCTGCGGCGGCGCGCCCGCGGCCGTTCGGCAACAGTCCCGCGCCGGCCACCAGGACCGCCGCAAGCAGCAGGACAGGCAGGGATTGTGTTCGTTTGGTCATGCCACCTCCCGTCACGTGTCAGGCGGCCCATTAAAGCACCTTCGTGGCCGCAAAGCAAGATGGCCATTGCTTCCGGGAGCCAAAATAACGAGAATAAGGGCCAACGGCGTAACCTTGCGCCGGTGGCTGGGGCCCGTGGGAACATCTGTCTGGCCGTGTCCCTGGGATCTAAACAGTCCGCCTGCCGTGCAGCGGATATCGGTGATGACGATGTTGGAAATGCCTGCTTTTGAAGATGCGCGCCCACGCCCTGCCATCGGGCTCCTGGTTTCCGCAGCGGGGATCCTGGTCGTTGCCATGGTCGCAGCCATTCTGGCGATCCGGCTGTCGGTAAGGTTCCAGTGGCTGCCCGGCAGGCTGGCGCTGCTGTTCTGGTTCAGTCTGCTGATGTTGCCGTTCCTGCTGGGCTTTTACAAATTTCTGACGCGCGTTCTGGAACGTCGCCCGCTGGCTTCTGTCGGGTTCGCCTTCCATCCCCGATGGAAAAAGGAGCTAGCGACCGGCCTGATCGCCGGGGCCGTCATGATCCTGGCCATTGCCGGCGTCGAATATCTGCTGGGCGTTGCCCGGTTCTCGCTGGTTCCGGGTCCGGCGGGACGAACCGTTCTGGCCGGGATCGGGTTGTTTCTAATGCTGATGGCGGCGGCCGCCGACGAAGAGCTGATCTTTCGCGGCTATCCCTTCCAGCGCCTGGTGGAGGTGGCAGGGCCGCTTCCGGCTGTCGTTGCGTTCGCGGCTCTGTTCGGCGCCGCCCATCTGGGGAACCCTTTCCAGAACTGGATTTCAACGCTGAATACCGCTTTGGTGGGAGTATTGCTGGCCATTTGCTACCTGCGCACCCGCGCCCTCTGGCTACCTCTGGGAATTCATTTCGCCTGGAATTTTGTCCAGGGATACGTCCTGGGAATGCCCGTCAGCGGGGTGGCTTTTCCGCATGGAATTCTCCGGGCAGAAATCGACGGACCTTTTTGGCTTACCGGTGGCGCATATGGCCCGGAAGGTAGTATTCTATGCTTAGGCGTAATCGCGGCGGGAACGGCTTACTTTTTCGTTTCCAAACGCATTGATGCGACCAGCGAGATGCAGGCTCTGGGGCTCGGTCGAAGGAACGAAAAGGCAGCTGCACTTCCCCTCTTTCACTCTGATGGCGTCCCGACCGGGAAGCGCTAAAAACGGCGCAACGAATGCGCCGAGGCGTGGGCAAGGGTATGAGTTTCCGTCAGTATTTCCGTCGCCTTTCACTAGCTGCAACTCCCCTGTGCCAAAACGGACCCCCTTCCTTCAAACGAAACCCACAAAGCAGGTCCCGGGGCGGAGGGTGCGCCTTGCTGGCGGTCGCTGCCGCGGTTCTGCTGGCAGGCCCGGCGGGTTTATTCGCCAAAGAGCAGCAACTCGACCAGCTGGGGCGCATCCTACTGATCCGGGGACTGGACCGCGAAATTGCCGTGGCCAAGGTGATGCTGCCGCGCGGAAAGCACGGCCTGTTTATCAATGACAAGGGACAGGTTGACCGGGGCCGGGCGGAGGAAGAACTCCGTTCGAACGGCGCCGCGATCCAGCCTGGGTTACCGGTTGAAATTACCAAGATAAAGTTCAAAGACCACGCGATTATTTTTGTTATCAACAACGGCAGGAGCCACAAGAAGTGGTACCAGCATATTCAAATCGGCATGGGTGGCGGCGGCATGATGCAGCCTCTCGATCCGCAAGAGCAGCGGCAGAATCCCATTGCTTACGGGTCCTATATCACCCTGAAATTTAAGGGAGAAAAAGTTCCGGACGTGAGCGTGGAGCAGGCCAAAAAGCTGCTGAGCGCGGCGCTCGATTTCCACCGCCAGTTGCCCACGAAACTCTACTCACCCAGATTGCCTGAAAAGTTCAAAGCGGCCATTAAGAAACACCAGGTGCTGGTGGGCATGGACCGCGACACCGTGCTCTCCGCCAAGGGCACTCCCTTCCGCAAAGTGCGCGAAACCAAGCCCAACGGCGAAGAGACGGAAGACTGGCTCTATGGCCTGCCTCCCCACGTTCTCTTCGTCACCTTCAGCGGCGACTTGGTCGTCAAGGTCCACCAGTATTAACCCTATTCGATGACTTCGCGATTCTCAGGTGTTTGACTTCGAGAACTCACCTCCCGCCTGGCGATTAGAAATGCGTTAGTAGCTCGACGTAGATGAGGTTGTGCAGTGGCTGGAATTCGCCGCCCTGTGCGGACGCGAACAGTTGTCCTCCTGCGGTGAGGTCGGTGTTGGCGGTCAGGTTGTAGCGAACCAGCGGCATATAGAAGACGCTCCGCCCCTGGAGGTCGAGCACGGCGTAACTTTCCACGTGAAGCAGGGGCGTTAGCTCGTAGCGGCCTCCGGCGGAGAGAAAGTGGCG
This sequence comes from Terriglobia bacterium, assembly GCA_049583595.1. Classification (GTDB taxonomy): domain Bacteria; phylum Acidobacteriota; class Terriglobia; order UBA7540; family UBA7540; genus SCRD01. Next base: position 2,297 of record JBAUWE010000216.1, on the reverse strand, counting down.
GTGCAGCGTGAAGATCTCGCGCGTGAATCGCAGCAGCACGGCAGGGTCGAAGGCCTGTCCGGGCGCCAGTCCGGCAGGCTGCCCCTGGTTGTAGAAATATTCGCCCACCAGGTAGAACTTTGGCGTGAAGGCGTAATCGGACCCGGCTGTGAAGCGCAACGCGTTCGGTTCGGCAGGATTCGCCCGCCAGGTGTAAGTGGCCTCGCCGCGCAGTCCCGCGCCTCCCCACTGGCCCGCGAATTCTCCCCCCGCCATCCAGTCCCGCCCGAATCGCCCTGCGAAACCGGCAACGTCATAGTTGTGCCAGGTGGTTGCCAGGCGCGTGGCCACCGAGGAGCGGTTGAAACCCTCCTGGGGAGCGTAGACGAGCGTCCAGGTGAGATTTTTCGGTAAACTCAATTCCAGTTGTGCGGCGTCCACTCCCTGCCGCTCATCAGACTCGATTTGCAACGGGCTGAGAGGGTTGAACACGTCCGCCGGACTCCAGAAGCGCGCCGTGCCCCAGGCAATACGCTGCCGGCCCACCGTGAGCGTTGCGCGCCCCGACCGCAGCGCGACGTAGCCCCGATAGATTGAAGTGTCCCAGTAAGCGTGGGGTTCGTCGACGTTGACGTGCAGAAGATCGAGGTAGGCGGACGCCTGGCGCTGGCGGACCAGCTCGAAGTCAGGAAGCTGGGTCAGGTTTCCGAAGTGGGCTTCGTTATCCAGATCAACGTGGAAGAAGACGGAGGCGCCCCGCCGACCTTCCAGGCTCAGGCGCAGACGGTTGAGGCTGTCGCCATAGGAATCGTTGTTAAAGATCGACTGCGAAGCACTGAACAGGCTCTTGTAATAGCCGTTGAAGTGGAACTTCCAGTCGGGACCGGCAGCCGGCGGCTGCTGGGCGCAGGCGGCAACGGCGGCAAGAAACAGCCACGCCGCCAGCAGGCCGGTGCGGCTCATGGCTTGACCCCTGCGCCGCGCCCTTCGCGATTTTCGTCGGAAACCACCATGCCGTCGCGCAGCCGGATCAGACGCCGGGCGCGTTCCATCACCAGCGGGTCGTGCGTGGAGAAAAGGAAAGTGATTTTCTTCTCGCGGTTCAGCTTTTCCATCATGTCGAGCAGCAGGGAGGCGTTGGTGGAATCGAGATTGGCCGTGGGCTCGTCCGCCAGCACCACTTCCGGTTCCGTCAGGATGGCGCGCAGCACGGCCACACGCTGCTGCTGGCCCCCGCTCAGTTCGTTGGGCCGCTTGTTGCGGATTTCGGCAAGCCCCACGGCTTCAAGCAACTCTTCGGCGCGGCGAATCCGCTGTTCCTTCGGTTCTCCCTGGAGGGCCGGGATGAACTCCAGGTTTTCAAGCGCCGTCAGCACCGGCAGCAGATTGTAGGCCTGGAAGACGAATCCGATGTGGCGCAGGCGAAAGTCGGCCAACTCGTCCGGCGGCGTGGCGGTCAGGTCCACTCCGCCGATGCGGACGTGCCCCGAATCCGGCTGGTCCAGCGCGCCGACCACGTTCAGCAGAGTTGTCTTCCCCGAACCCGAAGGGCCCGCCACGGCCGCAAACGAGCCCGGCTGGAGCGCCAGCGTGACGCCGCGCAACGCGTGTACGGCAACGTGGTCTTCGTAAGTCTTCGTGACGTTCTCAAGTTCCACCAGGGCCATAACGGTTCCTTCCTAAACGTGCCGGATGGCCTCCACCGGACGCAGCCGCGAAGCATGCATCGCCGGATAGAGTCCCACCAGCACCACCACGGCCAGCACGGCAAGATTGGAGATCACCACGTTGGCGGCGGTGAGCCTCGTATAAACCATGCTGGACGTCATGCCCAGCGCCGCAGCGCCTTCCGCCCACGCCGAAAGGTTCATGCCATGGTGGGCGAAATAGAGCGAAGCGGAGATTCCGATGGCGCTGCCAATTACCGCGCCCACCAGCGCCAGAACGAACGCCTCCTCCACCACCATCTTGACGATCTGCCTTGGTTTCGTGCCCAACGCCATCATCACGCCGAATTCCCGCACCCGCTCGAACACCGACATCATGATGGTGTTCAGGATGCCGATGGAAATGACCACAAAGAAAATGATCACGATGATGTAAAAGAACGCGTCGTCAAGCTGGATGAACTGTAGAAGAAACGGTTCCACCTGGTACCAGGTCAGCACTTCCACATTCTTCCCCGCCAGCTTCGATTGCAGGGCCTGTTGCGCGGCGGGAACAGCGAGGGAAGAGTTGAGTAGGACCACCGCCTCCGTCTCCCGGTTCTGCAGGCTGAACAGAGCCTGTGCGTCCTGGCGAAGGATGAAGGCCATGCC
>JBAUWE010000215.1:0-8309 GCA_049583595.1 Terriglobia bacterium | reverse complement strand
CCATGGTTTCGTAAAGATTGGCCAGGTCCGGCGTGGGAAATGTCCGGTCAATGGTGGGCTTCAGGGAGCGGTCCGGTCCCACCAGGCCGTATTCGTACCCCGAAGTCTGCGGCGGACGGGCGGTCTCGCCTGACGACACGCCTGGATATAAAATCGTCCCTGCCGTTGCTGCTAACAGGAAATCGCGCCGCGCTATCGATTGCGACTTCTTCGTCATGACCATCACCTTTCACAAGTAGAGTAGTAATGCCTCCGCTGCAGAGAGAGCAGCCTTACAATGGTTGGCCTCAAACGCGCCTGGCCGCAACCCGCCAAAAACAGAACCCACAGCGCCGGGGGTCTGGATTCATCGGTGGCGCCCGGACGTGAGCCCCGGAGGTGAGACAACCGGTCCAGACATTAGTTGCCATCCGATAGTAAATTCTTCTTCCCTTTCCAGCAAGCGGTTTGCCCCGAAGACCGGTGGGCGTTTTGCTGGACATGACCGACGCACCCTCTGCGTAGAAGGCGCTGCCGTGACCACCACCCCTGACACGGTATTGCAATTCCAGAGACGTCTGCCCACTCGCAGCTTCTCCAGGCGTGCTGTGTGGAGTATTCTGATTTCAAGCACCAAACGTTCGCTGGAGTCAGGCGGACCCCGGGCAGGGAGGGCCAAGGCATGTCATCCTTTCCAGAATCCGTTGCCGATTTCCTTCGCGGGAAGCGCATCGCGGTTGCCGGCGTGTCTCGAAGCGGCAGAGCGGCATCGAACGCCATCTTCCGCAAACTGCGCGATTCCGGCTACGAGGTTGTTCCCGTCAATCCCGCCGCCCAAGAGGTGGAGGGCGTGCAGTGCTTTCCCACCCTGATGTCGATTCCGGACCCCGTCGACGGGGTGGTCATTGCCACGCATCCCAAGGACTCGATGGAGCTGGTGCGGCAGTGCCTGGATTGTGGCGTCAACCGCGTCTGGTTTCACCGCTCCTTCGGCCAGGGCAGCGTGTCGGAAGAGGCGGTCCGGGAGTGCCTGGCCCGGGGAGTCCAGTGCATCGTCGGGGGTTGTCCGCTGATGTACTGCGAGCCCGTCGATCCGGCGCATCGTTGCATGAGATGGTGGCTCCGTTGGCGGCGACGCCTCCCGGGATAACCTGAGAATCCGTCCGGCTGATCCCCCAGCAGGAGTGCGCCCGCTCCGCGGGCTGCTGAAGCCCGGCCCTCCTGCAAACACCCCTCACCTGCCGTCGTACCTCTGGGACCCTCACCCCAGGGTAGAGGGCTGTAATTCTTGGGGGCTACAGGCTATTTGAGAAACCTGAAGGTGGACAGGATCCTGGCCGGAAGCGAGTCGGAGTCTGCGTCGAAAAAAATGATGATGGGCTGGGGAGAGGAATTGATGCAATAAAAGCGCAAAGAGTTGTTGGTGACTTTCAGCGTGGGATGGCCGGCAAAGAAAGTCTCCTGCTTCGACCTGATGTCCTCAAACCCGATCTCGCCGCAGGCGCGCAATGACCAATCGTAAGATTTGTGCACGACCGAAAACTTCTTCTGGTCCGGGATTTCAATGCTGAGAACCCGCTGGCCTTTCTCGTTTTGCACCTCAACCAGATCAAGCAGCGGGGGCTGAGTTCCGCTGATGGGCTGGTCCGCCAGGAACTGATGCTCATTGGGGCCGACGTCGTAATCAACCACGAAGTATTTCTTCGGATACTGAAACTCGAAACCGAATTTCACGTTGCGGTAGGTCTTCCAGCCGCGAACCTTGCCCTCAGGAGCCGGTCGCGACTTCTGCGCCCGAACACAGGGAGCAAGTCCCATCAAGATGATTGCCGTGAAGATCAGAGTCCGCTTCATGCTGTTGCCTCACAGAGATAGCGTATCACGGTCGCGATGCTGGTTGAAGACAGGAGCCGGCGGGTGCAAATCCACGCGAAGCTTATCGCAAGCGACAGATTCGATTCCCTTTCGTGCTTATCCCCCAATCGGGGGATGCCACTGGTACGATCGTATATTGACAGTTCATAACGCTGTGTGGAAAAGTGGGAACTTAGGGGAGGGGGCAGGGAGTAACGGTTCCATTTGATACGCCCTGGCCATTCACCGCCCCTATTCACGCCAACAGGGCTGTCGATGGCAGGCCAAGGAGAGACAGCCCATGAAGAAATTCCAGCAATTCATAATGGTTCTGATGGTTGGCGCCGGAGTGGCGCTGGGGCCGGGCGCCCTGGCAAGCCTGGCGCGGCCGAACCCTCCGTTTGACGGCCATGGCCACGGCCATGACAAAGAGTGGAAGCATCACGGCAGGCGGCACGAGGGGCGCAGGCGTGAGCACTGGGACAACGGCCGGCACAGAGGCTGGTACCGCGAGCGCGGTGGACGATACCGCTTTAATGACGACGGGCGGCGCGCGTTTGTGGCCTACGTCCGCGACCACCGGGACGAGCGCTGGTTCCGCGAACGCGCACCGCGCGGCGTAGCCATCGGCTACGGCTATGTGTTCGCGCCCCGTTACCGTCGATATTGCCGTCCGCTGCCCCCGCCCATGCTGGCAGAACTGCCGCCGCCACCTCCCCGCCACCGTTACTTTATCTTTGGCGGAAACGTCGTGCTGGTGGACAGTGGCTACCGCGTGCAGGACTTTATTTCCCTGAATCTCAACTTTAGCCGATGAGGGACAACCGCTGGCATCGCCCGGGTCACGGGAAACCGCGATCCGGGCGATGGGATTTCGCAGCCCTCCGCACTCCCACCGTGTTTTAATATTTCCCATAGCCACATAAAACCGCCGCTGCAGAAAAGCCCGGCGGCTGTGCAATCCCGAGCGGAAGGAGACCGCTGCCATGGTTGATTCGTCCTACAAACTGCTGGCGGTCTATTACGACCGGCTGCTCGGATCCGTTCGGGCTCCAATGAGCCGGGTGCGGCAGGAAGTGCTGGGAGAGATTCTGAAGCGCACTTCGGCGGCGTGCGATCTGGCCTGCGGCACGGGGACGGCGGCCGTCGAACTCGCGCGGCGCGGGATTCGCATGTATGCCGTCGATGCCTCACCACTCATGTGCCGCCTGGCCCGGCGCAAGGTGCGCGAGGCGGGCGTCCGAGTGCGCGTGCTGCACGCCGACATGCGCAGCTTCCGGCTGCCGGAAAAAGTGGACCTGGTGATCTGCGAGTTTGACGCCGTCAATCACCTGCCGCGCAAGGCTGATCTCGACCGCGTGGCGCGCGCCGTGGCCAGGGCGCTCGTGCCGGGCGGCTGGTTCTTTTTTGACGTGAACAACCAGCAGGCATTTGAAAAAGTGTGGACCGGAACCTGGCGGCACGAGATGCCCGGCGTCGTGCTGGTGATGCAGGGCGGCTACGACCGCCGCCGGCAGAGAGGCTGGAGCAACGCCGAGTGGTTCATCCGCAAAGGCAAAAGCTGGCAACGAACCCTCGAGCGCGTGGAGGAAGTGGCCTGGACGGCGACCGAAATCCGCAAGTCGCTTCGAGGGGCCGGCTTCAGCACCATCCGCGCCTGGGACCAGGCGCCCTTCGTGCGCGAATGGAAACTCGCGCCCGGCTACCGCACCGTTTACCTGGCAAGGAAAGCTGGAGGACAGAAGCCAGATAAATGAAAGCAAGGGCCGGCCGTCCCGCCGGGGCGGGACGCGCACTCCAGAAGGGCCCCGGACCCCAGGGCCGGCGGTTCGCGCGGCCCAGCGCAGTTTCCCGGTTCTCGCAAAAGGCGCGACGTCAGCATCCGCCACAGATGTTGAGCGTCAAATGTCAGTCTGGCGGGCCGAGGAAGTGAACATCCAGACGATCTGTGAAAAAGGGACGAAGATAATGGGTTCCTGCACGCCGGCAGGGAATTCCGGGTTCGCTGTGTCCTCCGCCGGTGTGAGCCACAGTCCCTGCGTTTCTTCTCCGCGAACGGCGGCGTTGAGCACGCTGTGATCACTGAGTTTGATGGTGACGTGCCTTCTTCTGACTTCAAAAAGCATTTCGTTTCTCCTTTGTTGAGCGGTTGCCTGCGCGATCAGGTGATAATTTCCTGGTACAGGAACTTCGACTCGCCGGAAACGAGGCCGAGCGTGAAGCGCATGATTTCAGCCAGGCGGCGCAATGAGCTGCGTGTGAGGAGCCAGGCGGCTGTTCCTATAACGGCTGTGACAGCCAGCACGGCGAGAATCGATCGGAACACAAAGAAATATTGCAGCGCGACTGCACCCGCGATAACCACCGAGGCTGCCAACAGCATCGGGAGCATCATGTAGTTGCCTGAGACCTGAGGCTGCCGGGTGAAAGGCACGCCTTCAATCAGCCTGAGTGTGAGGCCGAGATAGAACGAGGCCACCGCCAGGCTGTAGGCGATAAAAACCGCCGTGGAACCCACTCCCCAGAGCGAGGCCAGGAACGCAAAAGCAATAAGGTGAGGCACCACGACGAAGCCGATCCAAAGCAGACCGAACACGCCATGCGCAAATCGCTTGAGTGCACCGGCAGGCGCCAGCAGAAAAATCCACGAACCCTTGTAGTTGTTGCCGTATGAGATGACGCTGCAGATCATGTAGAACATCAGGCCGAAAATGTGAGGGAAGACGTGCCAGCTCGAGAAGTGGCGGGAGAACGGGGAAACGCCTACGCCTTGAGCCATCCAAATAGAGATGAAGATGAGCAGGGGCACGAACGCTGCCACCTGCCGGATGAAATGCCACTCGCGCGGCATCATCTGCAGAATGAATTTGAAGGCTGCACGGCCGGGCTGGCCTCCAAACCAACCGGAGACGGTGCTGGCCTTCCGCGGCGGGCGCGACCGCCCCGGGGCGCTGGAACTTCCGTGCACGATGCTCGACACGCGCAGCATGTAATCCACCGAAAGCGAACGCAACCCCATGATGACGCTGGCCACAATCACCACGGCTGCTAGAACAGCAAGGAGCACTTCCAGCCATCCGGGCATTGCAAGGAGAACACTGGAGCGGATGCGGGGCAGGAACCGAAAACCCTGCGGAAGCCAGATGAAAGACATCCACACAATCAGCTCCATCCACTTGCCCACCGTCTTCAGGCGGGGCGCCGGAACAAAGCGGATCAGCCATCCAAACAACGCACAGGAAAACAGCGCCATCAACAAACCAATGGCGAACGCCGCGCCCATGTGAAGGAAGGGATAAAACCAGGGAGCGCCAGGTAGCCACAAACCCGCAAGCGCCGGAACCACATTCAGCGCAGGGACAACATAGAGAAGGATGCGCACCAGATGCGAAAGCTTTGCCGCAGTGTACGTAGCGCCGTCGATCGGCTGGTGGGCAAGCACCAGGCCATCCTCGGGATTCACCAGGCTGTTGTTGGTTTCTGATATCAGAAGCGCCAGCAGGAACATGGCGGTGATGCCGAGGAAGATGGAAAAGTAAAAGGGCAGTGAAAGCCGGGCAAAGACCAGGATGATGCCCACGGCGGAAAGAAAGACAAAGTAAAACCAAGCCATCGTCTTCAGCGCGATTCCCGAGCGTCCCAGCTGGGTCATGAATTCGTTGCGCTCGCTGAGCCGGCCAAACAGATCCACCAGCAGCCAGTAGTGGACAGGGTTGACGCCACACGCCTTCAGGAGCCTGGCGGTGAATGGCCCGCGAAGAATTCTGCGGAGAAGTCTGTTGAGCATCGCCTTCATGGCCCTCAGGTACGCAGACCGCTGAGAATATGGGCCACAGCGGGATCCACGCGGTCGGAATCGGTGAGCTTGCGGAAGACTTCTTCCAGCGTGGACTGGTGGGTCTTGACCTTCAAATGTTCGGCCGATCCGTCAGCGATGAGATGTCCGTTGTGGATGATCAGCACGCGGTGACAGACTTTTTCAACCACGTCCAGAACGTGCGAACTGTAAACGATGGTTCTGCCTTCAGCCGCGAGGGCGGCGATGAGGTCCTTGATCATGATGCCGGCGTTAACGTCAAGCCCGGCCAGCGGCTCGTCCAGCAGGATGAGGTCGGGATTGTGCAGCAGGGCGGCGGCGATCAGGACCTTCTGGCGCATGCCCTTGGAATAAGATTCCAGGCGGCGGAGCCGGTTTGAGGTGAGGTCGAACGATTCGAGGATGTTCTCGATTCGGGTTTGAAGAACCGCTTCTTCCACGTCGTGAAGGCGGCCGGAGAGTTCCAGGAATTCCTGGCCCGTCAGGCTCTCAAAAAGAACGGCTGCTTCGGGGACGTAGCCAATGTGCTGCTTGACGTTGATGGCTTGCTCGGGCAGAGGGAAGCCAGCAACGGAAACTCTTCCACGGCCCGGGGCCAAAACGCCGGCAATGATTTTGAGCGTTGTGGTCTTGCCAGCTCCATTGGGACCCAGCAGCCCGATCACTTCGCCCCGCTTCAGTTTGAAAGAAATTTCGTGCAGAACTTCAGCGGCGCCGTAACTGAAAACAACCTGGCTAAAATCAACAATGCATGAGTCCACTGGGTTGTGTCCTCGCTGTCCGCCATTCTAACGCCAATCCAGAAGAACGACGCAATTATTGATTCCGCACCGTTCGGCTAGCTGATTTCGGGAAACAGCCCCGGCATCCATCGCCAGGCCAGAGCCGCCGGGAACACCAGCCGCAGCGGAAAGGTCAAAGGTGCATTTCGGTTCGGGGATTTCTGCGGCGTGGCAGCCGGACAATGCACGCCTTAGTGATTTCTGTTGGATTCTGTTGCAGCTTTGGCCTGATTGTAGGTGCCGTGCTTTTCGGCCACGGGCTTGAGCGTGGGGTAGAACTGCACAAAGGTGTTGTCCACGGCGCCATGAGTGTTGTGGCATTGGAAGCAATGAGAGGGAGCGTTGGCAGCGGCCTGCTGTGCGCCCTGATCAAAGGAAAAATACGCCCACTTTTTCGGAAAGCGATTGACGTCTTTGACGGAAGCGGCCAGGCTGCGAAGCCCGGACTGGTAATGGCCGCCGCGATTGATGGAACCCTGCGTAGCCGAGTTGCGAATTTCCAGGACGAACACCGTCCTGTCGGGCCAGCGGCCGCTGCTGAGGAAGGAGCGATAAGCGGAGGGTTTGACGAAGACGTTGGTGAACTCGCTGCCCGGCTTTCCTTCCGCGCTGTATTCCATGCCGAGCCCCGAGGAGAGATAAATCCAATCACGGTAGCCGCGCGGCAGCACGAGCTTGCCGTCCGCGGAATACTGCGGCGCATCGGATGCAGATGGAGCTGCCGGAACTTCGCCCGCCCGCAGCAAGGCAAAGGCGGCAACCACCGCCGCCGCAAGCGTCGCGAGCTTCACAGGAGATAACCGCCTTTGAAACTTCATCAGGCCGATTATGCCACGGAAACCTGGCGTCATTGTCAAACCTTCTGCAAAAAGGTACGACCCGCCGGGACGGCCCGGCTGAAATGGAGAATCCCGGAGAGGTTAGGAGGGTCCGGCGCTTTGCCAACAGCCCGCACCTTCACGGTTAAGGAATCCTGGACTCGCCCGGCCCAGGGCAACAAACGAAAGTAACAATGAGCAAACAGAAGCGGAAAAAAGGAAAAACGTTACCCAATCGTCAACACCCGCAACACCTATTTAAAGCAGCTTGAAATTCTCTTAAAAAGTTCTTGACAGATCTGTCTCGATGTGTAATCGTGCCCCCAGTCACAGAAAGTTTGATTTCTATTTTTAACCTTAATCATTCCTGGGTACGCGAAGTAGTCAGAAGCGTTTGTGCATCTCGGTTGGGTTAGCCTGCAGTTGAAAGGCTTGGTGGTATATCGTGGCTGAACGGGAGGCCGCTGCCCCTCGCTCCACTCGATAGCCACTTGTTATATCGGAGGCGGTTTCCTGCCAATCATGGACAAGGACCGATCTCCGGTGTTTCCTCGTCGGGCGACAAGCAATTAGCGTCTGAAGCTGTCGGGTGCGGGTCTTAATAAACAAACTTACAATCCTCAAAGGAGGGGTCATGAGCAACAAGCATCAGACCGGCTCCCCCAGGCGCAGCCTTTCATTTGCCATGATGGGCATGTTGTTGCTGGGAGCATTCTTACTGTGTTTTGTTCAACCTTTATCCGCCCAATACCGCGGCACGATTCGTGGAGTTGTGACCGATCCCAGCGGCTCCGTTGTGCCCAGCGCTAAGGTCACCATGACCAACACCGAGACTTCGGTGGCGGTCAACCAGGAGACCAATACCAGCGGACTTTATCTGTTCAACTTTGTACAACCCGGAACGTACAGCATCTCAGTGGTGAAATCCGGCTTCCAAAAGTACGAGCAAAGCGGCGTTAACGTAATGACCACCTCTGACGTCACGGTAAACGCCGTACTGCAGCTCGGCAACGTGTCCCAGACAGTGACCGTCTCCGGGGAAGCTGGCGCTCATGTCGA
>JBAUWE010000214.1:0-7948 GCA_049583595.1 Terriglobia bacterium | reverse complement strand
CGGGCAGAAGCCGGGGCTCGTGCGAGGCAAATTCCGCGGATGCCGGCTGGGCCGCCCCGCCCGCCGCCGGCTTGTTTTCTGCCTGAGGCGCACAACCGACTGAGAGCGCGCCGGCCACCGCCAGCCCGCCTGTCTTTAGAAATCTTCTTCGCGCTATTTTGTCTGTCATTTTTCTCTTCTCTCTCGCAAGATTTAGGATGCGTCGGTCCGTGTGTTACCTGTCGATGCTGGCAGTGGACAGCTTCCTTTCATTCGGCTCTGTCTTGCCAGCCTTTCCTGCTCGCTTGCTCACACAATCTCCATCAGTTGCGGATCCCAGTGGACCGTCCTTTTCAGCCGGTATGACATGTTGCACATCTGGCACGCGATCGCTGACTTGTAGCCGATTTCAAAGGGTGCGTTGGGCTCTTTCCGGCTGCGCACGCAGTCAAAGAAGTTCTGCATGTGGCCTTGCGTTGCATCGCCAGCGTCCACGATGTCGGGGGTACTCCCCTTCCCTGTCCCGGCCTGCATCGATTCCGGCACATGCCTCCTGCCTTCCGGAACGTATCGAATATTCTCTTCTTCGTCCCTCAGGATGGTTCCCTTGGTACCCAGGAGGAGGTCGAACTGTTCCCCGTAATGACGGTTGCCAAACATGGAATTCCAGGTGAAGAGGACCTTCTTCTCATAATCCATGGTCACGTCCATGGTGTCCGGAAGTTCCATCCCGGGATTACGGTAGTTGTTGCCCGCCATCGTTACACTTGGCGGGATTTCAAGGCCCAACACCTTGTGCCAGAATCCCACCTGGTGAACAAAGTTTTCATAAACATTTCCACCCGAATAATCCCAGTAAAAGCGCCAATTCATGTAACGGTTGGGATCAAAGGGACGCGGCTCAGCTTCCCCTTCGAAGGCCTTCCAGTTCACATGCGCCGTGTCGCAATCGTCAGGAATTTGCCGCTTCCATCCACCGTAAGGCGCATTTCGAAATGCGTGCGTGTGAACGGCGGTAATCGCCCCCATGCGTTCCGGAGTGGCAAGCTCTCGAACCCGCGTATAGCCGATTCCACTGAGAGACTGGATACCTACTTGCACAACCCGGTTCGAACTATCAAATGCGTTCCGCATGCGCCGTGCATGATCGGGGGTGAAGGCCATCGTTTTTTCCTGATAAACGTCCTTGCCCGCCTGGATGGCCGGCACGAAATTCAGCGCGTGCTGATGTTGCGGAGTCGCGATCAATACCGCGTCGATGCTCTTGTCGTCCAGCAGACGGCGGAAATCGGAATGGGTTTTCACGCCCGGGGCGATAGCTTTTGCCTCATCCAGCCGCCGCGTATAAACATCGGCCACCGCCACCGCCTCGGTGTTGGGAGCCTTGATGGCAGCCTTGAAAATGGCCTGACCGCGGCCGCCGGCGCCGATCAGTCCAAACCGGACACGATCGTTGGCCCCCAGAATGCGCCCCGCGGGCACCCATCCTGAAACTGCCATGGCGGTGCCGCCCCCCAGAACCTGCTGCATAAAGGTTCTTCGATCTGACATCGTGACCTCCTCTTGGAATGAAATCAGGATTCTTCTGAAACGCTAGAACTTGTCCAGTGGCGTTGCTCCCAATCCGCACACCACCCACGTATCACTCGGGACCATGATTTGTTCCAGCGTGTTTTTGGCAGGAGCCGGCCTTCTGGAAGACATAGGAGCTGCCGGGAGTTTCGGCCAAGCATTTCCCCGTCAACTCCGGAGTGGACGATTCGCCACCCGACATGGAGCCTCAAAACAGGCGCCCGCGGAATCTTGTCAACATCAGTGATTCCGCGGGACTTGCCCATTTGTCGCACGGCTCCAGGCCGAGCAGCCATTCCGCGCAAGCCGGACTAATTAAAACGAGAACTGCAGTCCGAATTGCACCAGACGCGGGTTGTAAGCGGCACTGACTTCGCCGTTACCCGTCTGCGTGCAGGGTTGTCCGAATCCGATACTACTGCTGCACCCTGCGTGGACGCTCCGAAATTGAGGATGGTTAAAGGTGTTGAACGTCTCCGCACGGAACTGGAGCGTGGAGTGTTCGCTGCCAAACCAGGGAAATTGAAAATCCTTGAGCAAGGCGAGGTCGGTATTGTTCCGGCCCGGTCCTGTCAGGACGTTCCGTCCCATGTACCCGAACATTCCCGCCTGTCCATTGGCGTAAAGCTGGCTCATCAGAGGCTGCGTGATCACCGCCGGATTGAACCAGCCGGGCGTGGGCCCGAATTGTGGATCATTGATGGTCCCTTTCTGAATCTGAAGATTCCCAACGGTGTTGCACCGATAACTGCGTCCAATCCCAGTGCTGAACCCGCTGACACCACAATTGAAGTTAACTGGCGAGCCGCTGAAGAAGCTTGTGATGCCGCTGACGGTCCAGCCCCCGAGCACCTGCTTCGCGAAGGAATTACTTGAGTTCTTGAAGAAGGGCAAGTTGTAGACGTAGTTAGCCACAAACACCTGCGTCCGGTTAAAGTCCGATGTGCCATAGAACCGGCTCAGATTTGTGGAGTCGATACCGGTACTGGTGCTGCTGTTGGTTGAGTCATCCAGCGCGTGTGCATAGGTGTAGGCAACCTGCGCCGTGAACCCGTGCCCGAATGGATGCCGGAAGCTGACCTGAAGAGAGTTGTAATTGGAAATCGCCGTATTCTCAAACGACGTGATTGAGTTGTATCCGCGATACGGGCTGAAGAATATCGTCGGATGGTCGCCGTTGATCAGGATATTCTGCACGTCACAATTGCCCGAGGCATCGCACCCGGTGGTTCCCGCCAGGGCGGGAACATTCATCGTGGTAGCGCCAAGAGGAACCTGGTTCATATTTCGCTGGCGGAAGAGATGCCGGCCCAGGTTTCCGACCCAGCCCACGCTCAGCAGGTTGTTTCCAGTGAACTGGTGCTCCACTGTGAAGTTGTACTGCTGAACCTGCGGATACTCAATGCGTGACGGAAGGGTTCCGATGCTGGGTGGGCCGACCGCGCCCGGCACGATGCTGTTGTACCCGACAATGTTGAAGCCGGAGGGGCTGAGAGATCCCGGGGGATTTCCTTCCAGTCCTTCAGCATTGGCCTCATTGCCGTTGCCGTATTCGTAGTAAATGCCGTAGCCGCCGCGGAACACCGTTTTGCCGTCCCCCCACGGGTCATAGGCAAAGCCGAAGCGGGGGCCGAACGTCCCGTACGAGCGCTTGATGCACCCGGCGTTGATTTGTCCCACGCCGCACTGCACCAGGCCGTTGCCGTAGCTCTGAAAGGTGGCAATGTTCCCGGTGGCAGAATCCACCACCAGGTTGCCGCTTGAATCGAGCAGAGCCTGGGCCGCCGGGTTGTAAAGAGTGGGATCGAAGACTGAGTCGATCGTTACCGGGTGGCTGACATCGTGGATGGGCACAAAGAGGTAATAGCGCATCCCCATGTTCAAGGTCAGCTTCCGGTTGACCTTCCAGTCGTCCTGGAAGTACGGCTCGAACATTGTGGCCCGCCAGTGTCCTTTGTTATATCCGCCAACGGCGACCCCATTAACCTGCGCGCTGCCTTCGTTGTATGAATCGATTCGGCCCAGGTACATGTCCGCCAGGCCGTTGCCCGTCGAGACAGCGCTCCCGCTGCTGAACGAGAGTTCTCCCTGGGCCGGCGACCCGAAGGTTTCGTTTTTCTGGAATCGCTCGAGGAAGAACCCGAACTTGTACGTGTGCGACCCGTGTGTCCAGATGGTGTTGTTTTTAAAAGTGTAAACTGGGTTGGCATTGTAATAAGGGTAGTTGGCCGAACTCACATAGAAACTGCCAGGCAATCCACCACTCACGTTGATTCCCGGCAGCAGAGTATTACCCTGGTTGCCCGGAAAGATGGAATTCATGTTGAACGAGGAGGGCCTGAGGACGGAACCGGCAGGACTTCCCGGTCCAGCAAGCGGGAGATATACGTGCGGGTCGTCTGCAAATCCCATGAGGAATTCGCTCATCAGGTTGGGTTTGAACATGTAGTTAAAGTGCAGAACCGCGCTTGTAGCCGGCGTCAACTGATCGGTAGCAGTTGTATCGTAATCCGACCCTGACCATAGCGATGGAACTGCCGCGATGTCGTCGTAATCGTGGGTCCAGCGGACGAACATGCGGGCCTTGTCGCTGATGTTCTGGTCAACCCGGATGGACTCCTGACGAAAATTCTGCGGGGCGCTCCGTGCGGAAACATAACCATCCACCCCGTTGTTCGGCAGGGGAACAAAACCGTTCAGGAGCGCCGTCGCGTTCGGATCCACAGGCACCATGTCGCCCGCAAAGGTGTTCCCGGTGGTTGGATCAACCGGAAGGTCACACCCCTGGGATATGATGAGCGAATTGGCATTGGGAGAATTGGGATTGCATTCGCTGAAGTCACCACCGCGCATCCGTACAGAAGGAACAAAACCGGAGATGACCGTTCCCTGCCGGTACCGCGCAAACTGCTGCGACCAGAAGAAGTAGGTCTTCCCCTTCTTGTAGACACCAGGAATATAGAACGGCCCTCCAAAGGTGTAACCGAAGGTGTTCCATTTCAAGGGTGTCTTAGGAGCATGGCCACCCGGCGGATTGATCTGCCGGTTCACGAACCAGTCGTTGGCATCCAGCACGTCGTTGCGCAGGAACTCATGAAGGTCGCCGTGGAACTCGTTGGTTCCTGACTTGGTCACCAGCTCGATAATGGCGCCGGCATGTTGTCCCTGGTCGGCTCCGTAATTCGAAGTAGAAATCCGGAACTCCTGGATCATTGAAAGGGAAGGCGTAACATCGCCGCCATTGGCGCCCGAACCCTCATCGGAATTGTTGCCGCCGTCGAGTTCCAGGTTGCCGTACTGCGCCCGCACTCCATTGAACGACACACCGGCCGTCGCACCCCCGTGGCCCAGGCGGGCTCCGCCGTTGCCATAGGCTCCCACCGGGGCCGCTCCAGGAACCAGGGTCGTAAGCAGAAGTACGTTCCGGCCATTGGTCTCAAGGTTCTGGATCTGATTCCCGACTACGGCCGTGGAGACTGATGCATTCTCCGTCTGCACCTGGGGTACGTTGCCGCGGACGGTCACTTCCTGGGTCGTCTGGCCAACCTTTAGCGCCATATCGACTCGCAGAGTTTGGCCCACCGTCAGGGTGACATCGGTTTGCACAAGTCGCTGAAAGCCACTTGCCTCCGCTGCCACGCTGTAAGTGCCTGGAACAAGCGCGGCGGCGGTATACGCCCCCGCAGAATTCGTAACAAGGACTCGCTTAAAGCCTGTGTCGACCGAAGCAACTGTAACAGTGGCATTCGGAATTGCAGCGCCGGAGGGGTCGGTGACAGTCCCCACCATCGTGGCCGAGGATTGTTGCGCCCAGCCGCTCAGTGAAAATATCAGCACACTGAGCGATGCCAGGGCGAGCAGTCTCGCCAAAAAGCGATAATCTTGTTTCATTATTTCCCTCCTGAGATTCTTGCGTCCTGACAAGTAGTTTTCGGCTCTCGGAGTCATCTCCGTCCTTCAGGTTCGTCGCCGCTTTGGCTGCGATAATGATTCGGCGGCGGGGTCCTGCGATACGAACACTTCTACTCCGCCTTCTCAGAGTCCGGTCCGAGCAGGCTGCCGGATAGCTCTAACAGACCCGTTGCAGGAACAACCTTCCCGGCCCTAAAGGACACGGGGTCCCCTGCTTGAACAGGCCCCCAGGCTTATCGTGGCAACTCCATCAGCCCCGGCTTAAACGCTACAGGGACCAGCCTAGAATGACTACCCGACGCAAGACTGTCTGCGGAGGATTCTTGTGCACGAGTTGAACATCAGCACGAAATCCCTTCGCAACAGCGCAACCCTGCAATGATGGCAGACCGAAAATGAAACCATATCGTGCGTTTCGGAGAAACTGACTTAATCTGCCATATCAGTAATAACTTGTGATTTAGCACGCACCAAGCTATGATGTCAAGGAGTTTTTTGCGGCTCTCATATCCTTCCTGGTTTGAAGGTGCCCTGAGCTTTGGATAAGAGGTAGCCCGGAATGCTACTGCCCGGAAATATTCATCAGAAACGAAACGAGCTCAACAATAATCTGTCTCAGAAGGCTTATTACCTGATCCGCGAAAGGATCCTGCTGGGCAAAATTCCCCTCGGCGCCCCGCTATCCCGGCGGGGCCTCGCGCGCGAGTTGGGAATGAGCTTCCTGCCGATCTCCCAGGCCATTGAGCGCCTGGAGTACGAGGAGTTAGTGGAGAGTCGCCCACGTGTAGGAACGCGGGTTACGATGCCAACTACCCAAGACATACGGGAACACTATATCCTGCGCGAAGCGTTGGAATGCCAGGCCGCTCGTCTCTTTGCCGAAAAGGCGAGTTCAGAAGAACGACTGGAGCTGCAAAAAATGGCAAGGCGGGTCGATAAAATGCTGTCGCAGTGCGGTGAAAATACTCACGCTGAAACCATACTCCGGACTCAGACCTATCATATGTCCTTCCACATGAGAATCGTCGAGTGCACGGGGAGCGTCGCCCTGAGCAAGGCGATCGAAAAGACCCACGTGCTGACTCTGAACTGGCTGTACGACATCAACGCGAAACTGAGATTGCCTGGGAAGTGGCACGGAGAGCTTATGGAAGCACTTGTCAGAAGGGATCCCGAGGTTGCCGAAAGGGCCATGCGAAGGCACATCAATTTCGGCCTTCGTGAGATTCAGGAAACCCTTGCTCAACAGTTGGGGCCGGGTTCGTCAAGGCTCGGCGGGCCATCGCTGGAGGGACGCTTGAAAGCAGCCCCGCAGGGCTGGAGGAAAAAGTCTGTACGCCGTTCCGCCTTAACATCAAAGAAGAAAGCGAGTTAATTCTGCGAACCCATTGCAGGGGAACCCTAACTTGCTCGCGACAGGCATGAAGGCACGAGGACGACGCAGAGCCCGCCGTCCCGGCGCAATCGGGCTCATCGCGCTGGAAGGGCTTGGCGGGTTACGGCCGCACGGCCCTTTCCCCAAGTGGATTCCTATCGAGGAAGCATGGCCCTCTGGAGCCTATAGAGCCGCTCATTTTCACTATTGAGGGAGCGGCAGGCCCGTGCCTACGAGTGGATTCCCGCCCCGGTCCATGCCTGTAGCGTTACCTTAAGAACGCTCGCCACGTGCGAAGGCCCATGGAAAGGAGTTCTGACATGCCCAGTCGAAGAACATTTATCAAGCAGGCCATAGGCGGCTCAGCCGCCCTCGGTATGGACGGAGTGTTCCCCATGCTCTCTGCGGCCGGGGCGTCGACTGGCCGGCGATTATATGAAGTAGGCGCCGTATATCTCTACTATTCGTGGACACCAGACGCGCAAATTGTTCACGATCTGGAAACCATCGCCGCAACCGGCATCAATACGATTAATCCCTACCCATCCTTTTTGTTGAAGCATGGAAATCCCGAGCCCGACTTCTCCAAGACTGACCTCATCCTGGAGACCGCTCAGCGAGTGGGTCTTCGCATGATGCCAACGGTTTTTTGGACCGGGCTGATTGTCGACTATGCAGCGGCAAAATGGCCGGACCGTTTCTCGCCCATCCAGAGCGCAGGTGAACGTGAAACCAGGCTGTCCTTTGCCGACCGTGAGGTCATGGATCTGATCGATCATTATTCCAAAGCTACGGTGCAACACTTTAAGGACTCGCCGTGCGTGGTCGCTTATAACATCTGGGATGAGCCGCATATGGAAGGGTTCTCCTTGTCCGGGTTGCGAGGGCGTGACGACCCACACTTTGACCATTGGTTCGAAGAATGGGGCCTGAAAAAGTACGGAGGTCCCGCTGCCTGGTACGCCCAATGGAACGACGTTCTGTTGAACCAGGAATACCAGAAATTCGATCGACCGCTGTTTTACTGGTATGCGAGCGGCCAGATCCTGAAACACATTAACGAATTGGTCAAGTCGCTCGACCCGGTGCGTCCGACGCGAACCCATAACG
>JBAUWE010000213.1:0-4686 GCA_049583595.1 Terriglobia bacterium | reverse complement strand
GTGCAATGGACCGTAACTCCTCGGGAAGTACCGGATAAAATCGGAAGGGCCGGCTGGCGGCCATAATGATTCGATTGTCGGCATCCCACAATTCGTTGCCGACAGCACGCAAATTGCTGTGGTAGACGGGAGCTACTGGCAGGATCCGCACGTTGCGCCTGGTAGCCATTGAATAATGGATATGATTGCTTGCCATCTGCGCCCAGAGACGGACGGGAGATCTGCCCGCGCCGGGGTCTTCGACTGTAAAGCGCAGTCGCAGGAACACGGGCGAGTTCCAGGAGCTTGCGTGGCATGTCGACTCGGCTGTGGCCGCGAATGATTCCTGCAGCAGAGTGACACCCTGGCGATGGATCCTGATTCTCGGCATTGGAAGATGTCCCGCGGCCAAGGAAGGAATTGTTGTTCCGTCATCCTTTGTCCGATTCCCGTAGTCTGGCTTGTCCCCTACAGCAAAACTGACTTGAAGTGATGGATCGGGACGCTCTTTGGCAAGCCGCCTGTCCGCATCAATCATAGTCTCCGTGTGGAAAGTCAGATTGCCGTTCCACATCACCCCAAATTCATCCAGATGATCTTTGCATCCTATAAAGACGACCGGGCGCAGCTGGTCGGGCCACTCTGCAACGGCAAGTTCGTAGGAAGGTTCTTCAGGGGTCTTCGTTCCCTGCATCGATTTCTCGTTGTTGGATTGAGCTGTTGCAGGCGCAGAACTCTGACTCTTTAGCGTGGCCCATCCTGTGCCTGCTAAAGCTGAATCCTTGAGAAACTCGCGACGCGTTAGCCGTGCTCTCACCATCTCACGCTCCTCTTGACATCTCGACGAAGGGTCGATTGGCCGGCTGGATCGTTCAGGAGAGGCGAAGAAATAGAGTCACGAAGTCTTCCATCCCCTCTTGCCATCCGAAATCTGTCTGCGTTTTCCCCGGGTGACTGAACACATTGACGGCCTGACAATAAACCGCCAAGTGCGGATTGTATCCTTCCAAATCTTCTGGTCAAGGCTCATTCTTTTCAATCCGAAAGTTCTGTTCATCAGACTGTATGCAAATATCACTAAGGCAGCCTTACTTCTTGACATTTATCTTCTCCAAATAGAAAAATCCATTATGGGTGGTTGGAGAGCAAGCGTGCCAGATCTCAAATTGTTGAGGCTGAGCATCTGAACCAGTGAAATTCGTATAAGCTGGAGGGTTGTCCTTGTGTCAGGCGAATTGAACAACATGATGTTGTAACCTTGCTCTTTTACGTGGCACCGATCACGGCGCCTTTGGGAGACTCCTGAGCAGTATGTTCATTTAGGAATTGACGTGCATAGTAGATATGGGTATGGCTTTTCCCTCATGGTGTTGGGTGTTGTTCTTTCAGGTTCTGTGTTTGCGGCGGAGAACAATGGGTGTACGCAGGCTTACAAGCGGGCAACCGGACTTCTCAATCAGGGTAAGGCGGATGAGGTTGTCGCATCCTACGGCTGGATGGTCACGAGATGCCCTGAGTTCTCCCCAGCCTATGTGGTGCTAGGTGTTGCATATCAACAACTTAAGAACTTCGGAAAGGCGGAAGAATACCTCCGTAAAGCGGTAAAATTGGCACCTGATTCTGCTGTTCCGCGTGTGAACTTGGGCATGTACTACCTTTCCCTTGGCCACGATTCACAGGCCTCCAGTGAATTCAAGAAGGCCGTCACTCTTGACCCCGGTGGGGCCGTCGGATGGTTTGACCTCGGCCTTAGTGAGTTGAAAGCGGGAGATGCTGTCAGTGCGCTGGTTCACCTGAAGAAAGCAGGTCAGCTCGATCCCAACAATCCAAGGATCCGATTAGCCTTGATAAGTGCAGCTTATAAAACAGGCCAATCCGAACTCGCCCGGCAGCAAGCCGACCAGTTGATCGCGCATGAACCCCGGAACCCTCGATTGCTGCTTGTTTTGGGGGCTCTCCTCGATGAGGGCGGTGACGCTACCAAGGCCAGGCAGGTCTATAGATCTGTGAGGGACGCCTCTTCAGATCCTCTCACGCTGTTTCTGGAAGCGGCGAACCAGGCTGCAGCGGAGAGCCACTACCGTTCGGCATTATCCCTGTTGAAATCTGTTTCCGATATTGGCAAGAGTTCCGCTAGCTGGAATGAGTTGATTGGTGATACATACTATAAACTCGGCCAGCTCAGGCCCGCCGTGGATCACCTGCAAGAAGCCATCAAACTTGATCCTCGGAACGAAGACTACTACCTTGAGTTTGGAACTCTGCTGACTCAATACCACGCGAATGATGCATGCCTCGCCTTGTTTCAATCGGCGGCCAAGGTCTTGCCGGACTCCCTCAAGATTAGATCTGCTCTTGCCGTCGCTTACATGATGGAGAAAAAGTATGCGAAGGCTGAGGACATCTTGCAGAGCATTAATGTGGCCTCCCCGGGCTACCTTCCGGCCTATCAACTGCTGGGTGAAACCTACCAGGCCTCACAGCAGTGGGAAAAGCTTAAGACGATCGGACAGAAAGTAGCGGTCCTCGATCCGCGCGAAGCCGTGGGTTGGTATTACCAGTCACAGGCTGAATACGAATTGGCGACAAGGGACAACGGCAAACTCGGCATGGCCGAAACCGAGGTTCGAAAATCTTTGGCCCTTCGTTCGCAGTACGGAGCGGCTTACTATCTGCTGGGTAAGATTCTAGCGGCTGAACATCGATGGGAAGAGGCTGTTGTCGCTTTCGAGAAGGCTGCTTCCCTCGATCATGATCCCACCGTCTTTTATACGCTTGCCATGACTTTTCGCAGGCTCGGCGAGACAAGCAAGAGTGAGGCCGCCCTGAAGAAATTTAAAGAGGCCGTGGCAAAAAAGAAGGCCGCATATCGAAAGTTGATGGTCAGGATCGACGATACTCAAGCACACGAGGCAATTAAATAGATTGACGATCGACACAAGGCAGGCCGTAAACTCCGCCAGAACAAACCTGACATTGTGCTGTTGGACAAAACAGAGCCGGCTGAATGTTGAAACCTGCGTTTAGGTGGATGCGAACATGAACAATGATAACCATCGGATCGTTCGAGCGCCAGCAACCTCGGAAGACGTGGCGCAATTCGAAAAAATCGAAAGGCAGCTTTATACAGCGGTGGTTTCCGACTCCCTTGATGAGTTGGGCTACCGGGATCAGGCGATGAGCCACTCCATACGGCCACTTTTCCCAGAGGTGTGCCTGGCCGGATGGGCGCGGACCGTAATGTGTGTCGATGTGGACGAGATTCCAGACGATCCCTACGCAATGGAGATTGAAGCCGTTGACAGCATTCTAGCCGGCGAGGTGGCCGTCATTTCAACTGGCGGTTCGGTCCAGAATTCGCCCTGGGGGGAACTGCTCTCGACAGCGGCGATGGCCCGGGGGGCGCGCGGCGCAGTGGTCGATGGACTGGTCCGCGATGTCAAGAAGATCGAGAAACTCGGCTTCTCCGTGTTTGCTACAGGGATCAAACCCGTAGATTCAAAAGGACGCGGGGTGGTTGTGAACTACAATATTCCTGTAAGCTGCGGTGGCGTCAATGTATTCCCCGGAGACCTCATCGTCGGTGATTTTGACGGCGTAGTTGCAGTCCCGGCTGCTCTTGTTCCGGAAGTGCTTGAGCGTGCTGTTCAGAAGGTTTCGAGCGAAAACCACAGCCGGGAAGATCTGTTGCGCGGAGCCTTTCTTCGGGACGTGTATGAGAAATACGGCGTGTTGTGACGACGGCTCTTCGGGAGTGACACGAATCCGTCAATCCGTTCTCCAATGAACTATTTCGCAGTCCAGCCGCCATCCACGGGAATAAAGGTTCCCGTGACGTAAGATGATTCATCAGACGCCAGAAAAAGGGCCATGTAGGCAACTTCCCGGGGGTAACCCACCCGCCCCATCATCGTCTGGTCACACTGCCATTGGTAAGCAGCCTCTCCTGGCTTAGGCGAAATCCTGGTTTGAATTGGACCTGGACAAATCGCATTCGCGCGGATGTTCTGCGGTCCATAGTCATATGCCGTGCTTAGCGTTAAACCCAGCATTGCAGTCTTCATCGAGGTATAGGCCACTGATGTCGGACATCCAACCAGGGCTTGAATAGAGGCTATGTTAACTACGGACCCCTGCTTCTGCCGGAGCATCAGCGGCAGGACTTCCTTTGTAAGGCTGTAGGCTCCCATCAAATTCACTCGGAACGCTTTCTCCCACTCCTCTATTGTGGATTCGACTATGCCGTTCCAATTCGTAATGTACGCAGCGTTGTTGCAAAGGATATCAACACGGCCGGCATCACCAGCCGCCAGTCTGACGACATTTGCAACATCCGCAGCAGAACTGACATCGGTTCTGGAAAAAACTGCATCCCCACCCTTCTGAACTATTTCAGCGGCGACCTTCGTTCCACTCTCAGTCTCGATGTCAGCGATGACAACGCGGGCTCCTTCTTCGGCGAACACTTCACTGATGGCTTTGCCAATCCCGTTGCTGCCTCCGGTGACAATAGCGGTCTTTCCCTTTAATCTTTCCATTTGGCTCTCCTGATTGTAATTTCAACAGAGGGTCTCTTGTTCTGGTACAGCAATTTACAGCCCGCATGTAGCATAAACAGTGGCGCGACCCGTCATTGCTGGAGAATTTATCATATCCCAGATGAAGCGTAGAGCCTCCTCTTGTTCTCTGGGGGAAAATGGTCTTATA
>JBAUWE010000212.1:0-13392 GCA_049583595.1 Terriglobia bacterium | reverse complement strand
GTTGTTCTAGAAAAGGCCAACTGAACAACCAGCCGGAGACGAAACTGAAGTTGGCGCAAGCTGTTGCAACTTTTAGACTTGACCACACCGCCCGCGCATCCGTAAGCTCATTATTGAGGGCTTTTCATGTCTAATAATGGTCATGTTCCAGTGAGTAGTTTCAGGGTGCTTCAACGGACCGCGCCCAGCATGCCGGGCCTCGCGGACCTTGAGGCTGAAATCCGGCAGTCGCTTTCAGGGCTCGGCATTCCCGCCGAACGCCTGGCCGGCAAGAGCGTTGCCGTCACGGCCGGGAGCCGCGGCATCGCCAACCTGAAGGAGATCATCAAAGCATCGTGCGACTGGCTGAAGTCACAGGGTGCGCAGCCTTTTGTGATCCCCGCAATGGGCAGCCACGGCGGCGCCACCGCCGCAGGCCAGCGCCTGATCCTTGAAGAGTACGGCGTCACGCCCGACTTTGTTGGCGCCGAAGTCAGGTCCGACATGTCCACGGTGCAGGTGGGCGAAACGCCGGAAGGATTCCCGGTGAACGTTGACCGAAACGCCTGGGAAGCCGACAGCATTCTGGTGGTGAACCGCATCAAGCCCCACACCGACTTCAGCGGCAGCATCGAAAGCGGACTGCTGAAGATGATTGCCGTTGGCATGGGCAAGCGCGAGGGCGCCGCGGTGACGCATCGCTGGAGCCGCAGATATGGCAATGAGCGGGTGATCCGGTCGATCGCCGGCGTCACGCTCGGCACGGGAAAGATTCTTTGCGGCCTGGCCGTCGCCGAAAATGAGATGCACCAGATCGCGGTTCTGCGTGCAGTGCTTCCGGAAGGAATCGTTGCCATGGAGGAGGAGACCCTGCCCATTGCTCGCAACCTGGTTCCGCGTCTGCCGTTTGCGAAGTGCCAGCTGCTGGTGGTGGACGAGATGGGCAAGAACATCAGCGGGACCGGCTTGGACACTAAAGTTGTGGGCCGGGGCGCCAGGCCGCTGCCTGTTGACAGTCCGGAGATCGGCCTGATTTACGTCCGCGACCTGACCATGGAGAGCGATGGCAACTCCATTGGAGTAGGCATGGTGGACGCCATCCACGAGCGATTCTACCGCAAGATTGATCTCAGCAAGATGTACATGAACGCCCGGACCTCGCTGAATCCGATGATGGCCCGCGTGCCCATGCATCTGGCTTCTGACCACGAAGCGCTCGACTACATGCTGGCCACGGTCGGCACCCCGGATGCCGAAGAGCAGCGCATCATCTGGGTCCGAAACACGCTCGAACTCAACCGCATTGCCGTTTCATCTTCCTTTGCGAAGGAGGGCGGCGCGCCGGCCGGGTGGCAAATGCTGCCGGAAGAGTTCACCCTAAGTTTTGACCATGCGGGCAATCTCGTGTCGCCCTTCGAAAGGGCAGCCGGAAAAGCTCACACGTCTTGACTCTGCCGCGCAACAAAGCCAGAATGGTAACATCTGGCGGGATGGAACCATGAGCAAAACGCCCTGGCAAACGACGCTGGTTGTACTGGCTTTGTTCTTGCTTCTGCCCCCTGCCGCCACCGCGCAGGAGGCGAAACCTTCCGGTCCACCTCCATCCGACTCACAGAACACGAAGGCCGTGAAAGCGCCGGGCAAGCTGCCGCTTCGGTCGGTGACCTTAGTCAACACAACGGAAGCAGCGCGGAAGGTGGCAGAGAAAGAAAGCGCCAGAAGGCAACTGAAGAAAGATGTGGCCCTGACTCCAAGACAACCCCAATCGGGCAAGACGGCAGACGGCGCGGTACTTGAGTTTCAACCGACTGTTGGAACTCCGGCGGCGGATTCTTCCCAGGGAACTTTCCAGGTGAAGGACAGCAAGAAGAAGCCGGTGCTGAAGAATATCCACGGAAGCGCTTATGGGGCAGCGGCTTCCGGTGTTGGACGGGCCAACGGTGAGGGCGGAGCCGTGGGTGCCGATTCACGCAGCGGCAAGTTCAACGTGTATGTGGAGGGCGAGCACACGCACGACAGCACCCCGGGCCCCCATTAAAATATGAGCAGAACAACATCTTTTGAGAACCGTGGTTCGAATCGCGGACGACTGCGTTACGGCGTCCTGTGCGCGGCCGCTGTGCTTTCCCTCGGCTGGACGCTGATCTTTTGCGGCAACGTTTTCGCCGCCGCTCCAGGCAATGTCCAATGCGACTCGGTCCCCAGCAAGATTCTGGACCACCCGGTCGATTACTGCATCGATCTGCCGGCTGGTTACGCATCTTCGTCGCGCCGTTACCCGGTGCTCTATTTCCTTCACGGCCTGTTTGGGAATGACCACCGCTGGATTGACCGCGGCGGCAAAGAAATCTTTGACCGCCTGACGGCCGACGGGACCATCGGGCCATTCATTGTGGTCCTGCCGAATGGCGGCGAGACCTTCTACATTAATTCAGAAGACGGCAAGGACCGTTACGAGGATTTCTTCGTTCAGGAACTGGTTCCGTTTATTGACCACCACTACAGGACAATTGCCACCAAAGAGGCGCGCGGGATCAGCGGGCTTTCGATGGGGGGCTACGGCGCCCTGCACCTGGCCATGCGCCATTCGGACCTGTTTGGGTCCGTGGCCGCCACCAGCGCTGTCCTCGTCCCCAAGTTGCCCGATCCTCTTCCCACCGAGGGCCGGGGGCGATTCTACTCGCGCATCCTGAGCCATGCGTTCGGTTCGCCGCCCAACCAGGCTTACTGGGAAGCAAACAACCCGCTGACTCTGGCCAAAGATCCGTCGAAGTTCCAGGGGCTGAAGATCTATTTCGATGTTGGAGAGCAGGACCGTTACGGGTTCGAGAAGGGAGCAGCTGTATTGGACGAAATCCTGAATAAGGAGAATTACGCGCACACCTACGCGCTGCGTCCGGGCGGCCATGGGTGGGAGTTCCTTGACCAATACATGCAATATTCCCTGAAGTTCCAATGGCATTGGCTCGAACAGGGGGAGCAAGCGTCAACTTCGTCCGCGGAGGCCAGTTCACATTGAAAGGACCTGTTCGATCCCTGCTGATTGCGGCCGCAGTGCTGAGCTTCGGCGTTCATTGCCTTGCGGCACAGGCCAATCCCCAGGCGAAAATCCTTCAGTATATCCGTGACCACCTGAAGGCCGGGCAGCCCGTCAGGGTGACGGAGCTATACAACACCGTCTTTACGACCCCGGAAGATCACGCGGCCCTGAATAAGCTGTACAAGGACTTCTTCAGAATTCCGATGTTTGTGGTTCAGTACCAGCAGCAATTTTCCGCTCCGCCGACTCTGAAGACCATTGCCGGGCAGTTTGCGCTGAAGACTCCGGAAGAAGCCGACACGTTGCTCCGCGTGATGGAAACCGACCCCCGCGTGCCGAAATTCATCACTCGCGACCCAAAGACGGGAGAAATCACCAAAGTCGATGTGGAGATGATCCGCAACGATCCCCGCTTTGCCCGGGGCGCGGCACACGAGCTTGGCGGCTGGAAAGGGCGAACGGCGCCGGCCTTTGACCTGATGGGCGCCGGGGGCAAACACCTCAGTTCCGCGGGGCTCGATGGAAAGGTCGCCCTGCTGTACGTCTGGTTTACCGGGTGCCCGCCCTGCATGAAAGAGGCCCCGGAGCTTGCCCGGCTTCAGCACGAGTTTGGAGCGAGAGGATTTGAGGTGGTAGGCGCAAACGCTGACGACCTGCTGGGGCTCGAAATCAGTGACGAGGCCCGCCAGCAATATGCGGAGAAGGAGGGAATCACCTTTCCGATGGTCAGCTGGACCAAAGAAAGCAACCAGGCATACGGCGGCATTTCCATTTATCCCACTCTTTTTCTTATCAACAGGCAAGGCGCGATTGCAGGACACTGGGTAGGGTTTACCAGCCTGGTAACGCTTCGCGAAACCATTTCTAAAATCCTAGCTGAATCATCCGGAACACATTAATTCAACTTCGATGGGTCTTCATCAAGAAACACTAAACCCATGAATGAAGGAGGAGGCATCGATGAAGTACCTTACACGGACCGGTTTCAGCCTCGCTGCTATCGCGTTGATCAGCCTGGGAACAAGCCTGCTGCTGGCGCAGGGCGGCAGCCGGGGAGAAGCCAGCGCCACCATTGGTTCTGCTCACGTTTCCATTGAATACGGCCGCCCCATGCTCAACGGGCGAGATCCCATGGGCCTGCTCAAACCCGGCCAGGTATGGCGTCTGGGGGCCAGCGCGCCGACCACCATCAGCACCGATCAGGACCTGATGTTCGGAAACACACGGGTCCCGAAAGGGAAGCATATCCTGCTGGCCCAGTTGACCGAGCCCGGAAAGTGGGTCCTGCTGGCATCAGCCAAGGCCTGGGACGCCTACGATTCCAGCGCAAAGATCGCCGAAACGCCCATGAAGCTGGAAAAAGGCCAGGACTCGGTGGAACAGATGACTATCAAGCTTTCCAGCCACGGAAACCAGGGCGATCTTGAAGTTGCCTGGGGAACGTCGCGGCTGGCAGCAACCTTCAGCGTGGCTGAATAGTCGTAGAAGCGGATCCATCATTTTCTGACCGCGGACGCAGATGCAGGTTGAAGTGTATCCTGCCGCAGATCCAAAGGAGACCCGACCCGATGCCCAATGCCATCAATGTTCTGGGGCTGTTTGCGCACCCCGATGATGCTGAATTCCTTTGCGCCGGAACGCTGGCCCATCTTGCCCAGCGCGGCGCCAGCATCCACATGGCAACTCTGACGGCGGGAGACTGCGGGAGCACCAATCTGCCTGCCGCCAAAATTTCGGCCGTGCGCCGGAAGGAGGCGTCACGATCCGCTGCCCTGATCGGCGCCCGTTACCATTGCCTGATGAGCAAGGACCTTCTGGTTTTTTATGACCGCCCCCATCTCAGCAAGGTCATGGAACTGGTGCGGCAGACACGCCCCTCGCTGGTGTTGACGCATTCGCCGGTTGACTACATGATCGATCACGAAACGGTGAGCCACCTGTGCCAGAGCGCCTGCTTCGGCGCCATGGCTCCCAACTTCAGTACGGGCAGCCACCGGCCGGCACCGCCGCTCGACGGGGTCCCCCACCTCTATTACACCGATGCTTTTGGCAAACGTGACATTCTGGGAAACAAAATCGAGTCCCGGCTGTCCGTCAACATCGGCGCTACCCTCAAGCAGAAAGAGGAAATGCTGGCCTGCCACCAGAGCCAGCAGGCCTGGCTGAAATCACAGCAGGAAATTCCCGGAACCATCGTGACCATGCGGAACATGGCGAAGGAAGCGGGAAAGCGCGCCGGGGTTCGATGGGCGGAGGGGTTCCGCCAGCATCTTGGCCAGGGATTTCCGGCCACCAACCTGCTGAAGGAACTGCTGGGGCCCTTGGTCCGCTGAGCTGGCCTGCACCGGATGCTGGCAAGCTTGTCCGGCCTGAGCATTTTCCCAGCCGAGGAAGATAGCCTGCGGGAAGTTGTACGGGTAAAGGAAAGGGAAGCTACGTGTGGAATCCGGCTTTTCGATGCCTCCCGGAAAGGACGGTATAATAAGATTTTGGTGTGGGGATTCCAAAACCATTGGGGAGTAAAGACCGATCTCTTGGATAAGGATTTGCAGCCGGCACTCTTACTCACCCCCTTGCGCGGACACGGCCTTCCGGCGCCGAGAAACCCCTTCGTGCGCCCCTTTCACTCTTAAGAACCTCTGCCCGATCGCGATGCTGATCGCCCTCGCCTGGATGGGCTGCGCGATTCCCGCGCGTGCCGTGCCGCCTGATTGGGGGAAGACAGTCACTCGCATTGAACTCAAAACCGACGCTCAGCTGTATCTTTACCAATTCAAGGAGCAGATCGTCCAACAGAAGGGCGAGCCTCTGGATGCCACGAAAGTCAATGAAAGCCTGAAGAATCTTTATGCGACGGGCCGGTTTGCCAGCCTTCGGGCCGAGGCCGAGCCGGAAGCCGGGGGCGTAGTCCTGACCTTTGCGGGTAAGGCCCGTTTTTTTGTCGGGGTCGTACAGGTCACGGGAACGCCCAAGCCGCTCGACTCCAACACACTAGCGGCGGCGGCCCGGCTGCCCCTGGGACGTCCTTTGCACCCGGATGACCTCACGACGGCAAAGCAGAACATCCAGAACGTCCTCCACGATAACGCCTTTTATCAGGCAAAGATTCAGAGCAGCGTTGTGCGCAATCCGGCCACCCAGGAAGCCAATATCCTGGTGACGATTACGCCAGGCCGTCAGGCGCACTTGAGGGGAGTAACCTACAACGGCCATCCCGCCTATTCTCCCAAGCGCCTGCGGTCTGTGACGAACTGGCGCCCGGGCGAACAGCTGACTTCATCCGAAATCGAGAAGGGCCTCTACAAGATCCACAATTTTTACCTGAAACGTGGCTACCTCCAGGCCAGCACGACCATTCAGAAGCGGGTCTTCCATCCCAAAACGAATACGGAAGATCTCATTGTCGAGTGCGAGGCGGGTCCGGTGATCGAGGTTCACGTGCGGGGAGCCGGCATATCCCGCCGGAAGCTGAGGGATATTCTTCCTTTATACCAGGACGGCGTGGTGGACCAGCCCTCCCTCGAAAGGGGCAGCGAAGCGCTGACGAATTTTTACCAGCAGAAAGGCTACTTGCGGGCACAGGTCAAAGTGGAGCCAGTCGAGCACATTAAGGCCGATCACATGCGGGTGATTTACGGAGTGGAGCTGGGCCCGAAAGGCAGCTTTGCAGGATACAAGTTCGCGGGGAACGATCATATTTCCGATACGATTCTCTCTCCGGTCATGACCATCCGCACGGCCCAATTCCCCTTCCAGACAGCCGCATACAGCAACAAAATGCTGGCGAACGATATCGATTCCCTGAAGGGGGTTTACCAGGCGCGGGGTTTTCTGGATGCCAAAATCACCCCCCATTTCAATTACTTCTATCAGGACCTGCCTCAACACCTGTTCGTCACTGTTGAAATCCAGGAGGGTGAGCGAACGATGGTGGGCAAGGTTGATCTCCGGGGGGTAACCGACGAGCAGGAGAAAGTGCTGAGCTCGCGCCTGGCCAATCAGGCGGGCCAGTTCTATTCACCCGAAAACGAACAGAAAGACCGCGACACGATCCTTCGCTACTTCACCAACCGGGGTTATTCTCACGCCCGAGTCATTGCCAGCAGTTCGCCGGCAGGCCAGGAGCATCTGATGAATGTGATGTACCAGGTGACCCCCGGAAACAAGGAAATGATCGAGCGCGTGCTGCTGCTGGGCAACGAGCACACTCGCGATGGGGTCGTGAGGCGCGAACTCACCTTCAGCCGCAACCAGCCGGTGAACGAAAGCGCCCTTTTGGAGTCTCAGCGCAAGCTTTACGACCTGGGGCTTTTCAATCAGGTCCAGGTTGCCCCGCAAAACCCGCAGACCCGGGAATCCACCAAGTCCGTGCTGGTCAGTATGGAGGAGGCGCCCCGCTGGACGGTTGGATACGGAGGTGGTATTGAGGTTCAGAGGCTGGGCAGTAACCAACCGCAAGGGCAGTTGAAAGCCAGTCCCCGCGTTTCTCTGGAGGTCTCCCGCATCGGGGTGGGAGGACGCAACCAGACGTTGAGCCTTCGCGGCAGGCTCTCGACCCTCGACAAGGGGGGTGATATCAGCTACTACGTCCCCAAATTTCCCGAACGCCGGGACATCAGCGTGCGGTTGAATGCGAACATCGACTCCAGCCGCAACGTTCTGACCTTTACAGCCAGGCGCAAGGAAGCCTCGATCGTTGTGGAAAAGCGCTGGAGCCAGACCACGTTTCTTTCGGCACGATACTCTTTCCGCAATGTTCAGGCACTCGACCTGTCCAACCGAATTTCAGCCAATCAGATTCCCCTGGCCAGTCGCGCGGCAAAAATCGGCATGTTTGCCGTGAGCTATGTGAACGATCACCGCGACAGCCCGATCGATCCCACGCGCGGTTCGTATTCCGTGGCCGACGCCGGTGTTTCCTGGTCCGGCCTGGGCTCGGAAGCAAACTTCCTGCGTTTCTCAGCCCAGAATGCAACGTATTACCGGCTGACTCCATTTCTGGTCTTCGCGCGCAACACCCGCCTGTCCATCGAGTCCCCTTACGGCCAGCTCCGGAGTGTGATCGTCACCCAGCCTGACGGCACCCAGCAGACCGTTCTGACCCATGAAATTCCTCTGCCGGAGCGGTTCTTCATGGGTGGCAGCGACTCACTCCGGGCTTTCTCCATTAACCAGGCCGGGCCGCGCGATCCCGAAACCGGGTTCCCGATTGGCGGCAATGCCCTCTTTCTGAATTCGCTGGAGCTGCGTTTTGCTTTTGCGCAGGACCGCCTCGGTGTGGTCCTTTTTCACGACATGGGAAATGTGTATTCCACCATCCGCAAAATGCGTCTGCTGAAGTTTTCGCAGAATTCTCCCACCGATTTTGACTACACGGTCCATGCGGTGGGCATAGGATTTCTTTATAAGACGCCGGTTGGCCCGCTGCGGTTTGACGTGGGCTATGCCCTGAACCCACCCCGCTACCAGGTGGCCGGCCAGAATGGTCTGGAGGTGCTCCGATTGCCACGGATACAGTATTTTATCAGCATCGGCCAAAGCTTCTGATCGCGTGGTGTCTGCTGCTTGCGGCAGCCACTGCCCTTGCGCGACCCGCACGGGCTGATACGTTGAACAGCGTTGTAGCATCCGTTGGAGACCAGGCCATCACGGACCACGACGTGATGAACGAGTATCATTTCGAACGTTTCCTTGAAGGCCAATCTCCGACGGGCGCGCCCGACCACAAAGAAAAGCAGGCCGTTCTTAACAGGCTCATCAGCCAGACGCTCCTCGCTCAACAGATTCAAAGGCGAGCAATACCGTCCAGAAACGAAGAGAAGAATGCCGAGGATACCCTGAAGAGCGTCCGGGAAAAATTCTCCAATCAGCAGGCCTACAGCGCGGCCATCCAATCACTCGGCATGACGGAGCCACAGGTTCTGAAACGGTTGGCGCTTTATGAACGCACGCTGCAAATGATAAACGACCGGCTGCGGCCGGCTGCAATCCCCGATCCGAACCAGGTGGAAGATTATTACAAGCAGACCTTTATTCCGGAATACGCAAAGGAACATACGGGGCCTCCGCCTCCGTTGGACAAAATCAGGGATCAGATCCGTGAAATTCTTGTGCAGAAGAAAATGAATGACCTGCTGGACAACTGGCTCGACCGGTTGAAATCGGCTCACCGGGTGACCATTCAATCGGACTGACACGAGAAGAGGTCCTGAAGAGTGAATTTGAAAAGTCTGAAATTGCCGAAGCTGATCCATGGGCTGATCTATGCGGCCGGGGTGCTTCTTGCCCTCTGCGCCCTGGTCATCGGCCTGGCCAGCACCGCCTGGTTCCGAAGCATTCTCCAACACCGGATTGAGTCCAATCTGGCAGAGGTAAGCGGTGGAAAAGTTGTCATAACAGGGATGGTCGTTCATCCCCTCGACCTCCGTGTTGATGCCCGCCGGCTGGTCATTCACGGACGTGAGAAGGACGCAGGGCAACCGCTTTTCTCAGCCCGCGACGTCACGGCCAGCGTCAGCCCGGAATCCCTGTTACGGTTTCAACTTCTGCTCCGTTCCCTCCAGTGGCAGCAGGCTGAACTTTACGTCCGGACCTCCCCCGACGGATCAACCAACCTTCCAGGCGCCGCCGTCGCACCCGGCAGCGGACAGGGCCTGTCAGATCTGCTGAATCTGGGGATCGAACGCCTGACGCTGAGCCACACTTCTCTGCATTGGAACGATCAGCGCATCCCCCTCCAGATGGCTGGACGGAACGTCGCGATCCAACTGCACATCACCCAGGACCACCATTATCAGGGCGCAATCGCATCGTCCGACGCCGTCTTTGGCTGGAAAAACAGGACACTACCCCATCTCTCGTTCGCCACTACTTTCAAGCTTTACGGTGATCAGGTGCAGGTTTCCGGTTTAAGCTGGCAGATTGAAAACCTCGGAGGACATCTTGCCGGCGCTCTCCGTTGGACGCCGCAGCTTGCCGGAAATTTTGAATTCCGCACCAATGGCGGCCTTCAGAAACTTGCCCGAGCCCTCAAAATCACCCCGGTTGAAAGCGGTTATCTTTATGTGGATGGAAAAGGAACCTATGGCGCCAAGGGCTTTTCATCCCAGGGCCGCATTCGAGTGCGTGATCTGAAGCTGAAGACTTCAGGAGTCAAGCCCGGCAGCCTGGACCTGACCACAAACTACGAATTTGCCCGGGGCCGGTTGCGGATTCCGAATTTCACCCTGACAGGGCTGCAAGCAAGAGCGCAAGGCGATGCCACCTTGTCCCTGGCAACGCGCCCCCCGCAGGCCGTTCTGCACAGTCAGATCAAACACCTGGACCTCAGCGCCTTGATGCAGGCGATTCCAGGCGTTGCGCGCGCCATCGGGATTCTGCATCCCCAGGCCCTGATGAGCGGCGTCCTGAACGCAACCTGGCAGCAGAATTCACGATTGGAAAGCCAGTTTGACCTTCAATTTGATCCGCCGGAAGCCCCGGCGCAGCCGGGAGTTCCCCTGACCGGCCACGCGCGAGGGTCGCTGGACCTGGGACGCCAGGTTCTGCTCACGCTGAATGACGCTGAAATCGCTACTCCTCATTCCACCGTGGCAGCACGGGGGGCCTTTGGCGACACACGGTCTTCCATGACCGTCAAATTTGTGACTTCAGATTTCGAAGAATGGCGTCCTGTGGCTGAAGTCCTGATCGAAACCCGGAACTCCATGCCGGTGACGCTGCACAGCCAGGCGGTCTTTGCGGGCAATATATCAGGAACCTTTTCAAACCCCGAAATCGAAGGGCAGATCACCGCCGGGAAGTTCAACTACGGCGGATGGCTCTGGGACAGCTTCCAGGCGGGCATTATGATTTCTCCGCAGGCGGTCAGAGTCCAGTCCGGGAGGTTGAAGCTGGGCAAGAGTTTGCTGACTCTGAACGCCGACATCGGCCTCACCGGATGGAAGCTCGAACCCCACAGCACGGTCCGGCTGCACGTGACAGCGCAGGAAACTCCGGTAGCAGGTTTGCGCGCAGCCTTGAACATGAAACTTTCCATGAAGGGCCTCATCACGGGCCAGGTCCAGGCTGAGGGCACGGTTGAAAGCCTCTCGGGCCGCGGGCAGATTTCTATTCAAGAAGGTGAGTTCGCCGGAGTTCCGTTCGATTCCCTCTCGGCAGACATTCTGGCCACAAAATCCAACTGGACGATCCGTGACTTCAAGCTGGTGGAAGGCCAGGGACACGCAAGCGGAAGCATGCAGGTGAACCCCGTCGAGCGCACGTTTTCCGCCAATGTGCAGGGCCGGGACTTTCCGCTGAGTCACATCCACATCCTCAACCCTCAAAAGCCAGAAACTAGGGACAAGCCTCAAGTCTCCGGCCTCGTCAGCTTCGACCTGAAGGGTGGAGGAACGTTTGATAAGGCGCAACTGCACTCAAGCATCGACGTTACCGAACTCGCATGGAAAGGACAATCGCTCGGAAGCATCGGCGGCGAGGCCGACTGGCAAGGGCGGCAGATCAGCTTCCAGGTCAAAGGAGGCGGAGGACAGGCGGGCCAATTTCAATTGGCCGGAAATCTGGGAACACATGACAACTGGCCCTTGCATCTCTCCGGCCAGTACTCCGGCTGGCGACTGGACCCCTGGGTCGAACAATTTTCCGGACACACCATGGCAGCCGAGGTTTCCGCCAGCGGCTCCTTTTCAGTGGATGGCCCGGTCAAGGATAAAAGCAAGCTGGCCGGAAGCAGCCAGATCCAGCAACTGCAAATCAACTTCCCTTCCCTGAAGCTTTCAAACAAAGGGCCTGTGGAGGTCAGTTACGCCGACAGTGATCTAAAACTCAAACAGTTTCGGCTGCAAGGGCCGTCTACCAACTTTGAAGTGGGTGGCTCCATCCACTTGGGGCAACCGCCTACGCTTGACATCTCCGCCAAAGGGCAGGCTGCCGCGACATTGCTCAGCCTGGTGGCGAGTGGTGTTCAGGCTACGGGAGAATCAGACCTGCAGGTGCGTATGCGGGGCTCGTTGGCCGAACCTCAATTGAGCGGCCAAATTCAGGTTAAGGATTTGGGGCTTGGGTACACAGATCTCCCCTTCCGCCTGAACGCGCTGAATGGAACCATCAAGCTGGAGGGGGAGCGGGCCGTCATCTCTTCGATGAGAGGGACGATTGGCGGAGGCGAAGTCAATCTTACGGGCTTTCTGGTGCTGCAGGATACACCCCGATATCAGGTCCGGGCCGATCTCTCCCAGGTCCGTGTGCGTTATCCAACCGATTTCACATCCGTCCTGGAGGGCAGGCTGACTCTGGCCGGAACCACAGCGCAAGGCCAGCTCACCGGGAATATCACGGTCCGTAACCTCTTCGCGAATGAGAGTCTCAACCTGGCGGATATCTTCTCCGGGCCCAGTCTGTTTGGTGGGCCGTCCGTGTCGCGCCCCTCCAGTTTTGCTTCAGGCATCAGCCTCAACGTGGGTCTGGCTTCCGCCCGCCCTGTCCGCATTGAAACTCATGACCTTCGCCTGGTTTCCGATATCGATCTGCACTTGCAGGGAACCCTGGCCAATCCCGTAGCCGTGGGCAACATCTACCTGCGGAGCGGAGACGCCATCTTTCGCGGTAACCGTTACACGCTGACCCGCGGCGACATCTCCATGACCAACCCGTTCCGGATGGAACCCATCCTCGATCTGCAGGTCCACACGCGCATCGACAAGTACGACCTGACGCTTGAAGTCTCCGGGCCGACGGACCAGATTCGATTCTCTTACCGGTCCGATCCACCTCTGCCCACTATGGATATCCTCTCGCTGCTGGCGTTCGGGTACTCCAGGCGCCTCCAGGAGTTTGCTCCCGAAGCCAAGAACCCTTTCTCCTCAGCCAGCGCAAGCGCCTTGCTTTCCCAGGCCCTCTCGAGCCCGGTGACCGGAAGAATCCAGCGCCTGTTTGGAGTCAGCCGCATCAAGTTCTCACCCTCCAGTACCGAACTCGGCACGCTGGGAGGCCCGGTGCTCACCGTTGAGCAGCAACTCTCCCCGGCCCTGACCCTGACCTACGAAACCAGCACCGCCAACTCTCAATACCGTGTGATCGAGTTTGAGTACACCGTCAACCCGCGTATGTCGGTGCGGGGCTTCCGCGATCAGAACGGCATTTTTGGCCTGGAATTGAAATTTCGGAAGCGGTTCAAGTAATCCGGGTGAGGAATCGGCAATCAGCGCGACGCCGAGGCCGGGACTCCGAAGAAGTTTGCGGGCACTGGACATGCCGCGCAGGCAGGTATAGAAACACTTTGGGAGAATGAATCTGTGAGATGTTCAGACAAAAATGCGGATCAAATCCCGGTCCAAACCGGAAGCTGCCACACGGCGCCCGGGGCGATGACC
>JBAUWE010000211.1:0-5297 GCA_049583595.1 Terriglobia bacterium | reverse complement strand
TGGGGTTTCCGCTACTACTTGCGCGGGCGCGTATTTTCAGTAGACATCCTTAGATTCCAGCATCTGGCTCTTGCCGTTCTTCCATAGCGCGTACTGAAGATGGAACTGAGGGTTCATCGATGCGGCGCCGACCTCGCCGTGAGTGTTCATGGCGATCACTGCGCAGGCGGCTTCCTTGTTCTTGGCGGCTGCTTTCACCATGCTGCGAAGCAATTCCTCACAGGCCTCTTGTGGTGACGCCCCGCGCGCCATCATCTGAACAATCGAGACGCTGGTGCAGTAATTGCTCATCAGGTCTCCGTCACCCGTGGCGGAAGCTCCACCTGCGCGGTCGTCGGCGTAGTACCCGCAGCCGACCAATGGAGAATCCGCGACCCGGCCGGGGATTTTCCAGGCAAGTCCGGAAGTGGAACATCCGGCCACAATGTGCCCTTTGCCGTCCGTCGCCACCACGCCGATCGTATCGTGGTTTTCAGGACTTAGCCAGAAAGTCTGGCGGTGAGGGTTGGCTTTCCATTCCATCCACTTCTTCAGGCTGTTGGGAGTCAGCAACTGCTCAGGGTGGTACCCCATATTCCGGGCAAACTCCTGGAGACCGATGCCCCCAATGGTCGTGTGGCTCGTTTTCTCAAGCACCAGACGAGCCACGGAGATTGGAGTTTTTACACCTCGCAGACCGCAGACGGCACCGGCACGGTGGCGGGTGCCGTCCATGATGCCGGCGTCCAGTTCGACGATTCCTTCGGCGTTGGGCAGGCCGCCGTAACCAACGCTGGTCACTTCCGGGTCCTCTTCAGGGATATTGATACCTTTTTCGATGCCATCCAGCAGACTCCCTCCCTGGTGGAAGACCTCGGCCGCGCGATTCACTGCGGGCAGACCGTGTTTCCAGGTCGCCAGAAAGACGGGCCCTCCATCCGGCTCGTCTGCCTTCGCTGGAACACTGGCCAGAGCCCCGGCTGCGGCGATTGATTTCATAAAATCCCTGCGATTAACATTGTCCATGATGTCTCCTCATTAGTCCTTCAATTGGCGTTTCTGAACCTTACGGGGTGAACTCTTGCCCCATCCTCCTCCGCCCGGAGTTTCAATAGTAAGAACACTCCCTGCTGGCACGCTCGCCGCTGTCTTTGAAGGCAGTCTGCGCTTCTTGCCACCAGTCATTAGAGTGTTCTTCCCGGCCTTTCCCGGTTTTCCACCGGCCAGCCCGTACGGCGGAAAAAGCCGGCGATCAGACAGGATGCTGAGGCGAACATCCGTGAGAAACTCGATCTCGCGGATGATGCCATCTCCCCCCTGGAATTTTCCACGGCCTCCCGACCCTCGTCGAATCGAGGTTTTCCTCACTCGGACCGGGAAGTGGAATTCAAGGGCTTCTACCGGCGTGTTCAGCGAGTTGGTCATGTGCGTGTGGATGCCGCTCAAGCCGTCTGCTGTTGGTCGGGCGCCCATTCCGCCCGCAATGGTTTCGTAATAGGCGAAGGGCTTGCCCGTACGAGGATCGATTCCTCCGAATGACAGGTTATTCATGGTACCCGAACTTGCCGCCGGAATGCGATGGGGCAATGCCCGGGCCAGGGCGCGCAACAGGACGTCCACAATTCGCTGGGAAGTTTCCACGTTTCCCGCCGCCACCGCCGCAGGCGGGCGGGCGTTCAGCACGGTGCCTTCGGAAGCGATGATGTCAACCGGCTCCAGCAACCCCGCGCAGGCGGGAACGTCTTCACCCAGCAGACAACGGAAGACGTAAAACACCGCTGAAGTGGTGATGGCCAGGACGGCGTTGACGCCGCCACGGCACTGTGGCGCCGACCCTGTGAAGTCAACGGTTGCACGGCCTCCCTGTATCCGGATAGCTACCTGCAAGCGCACGGGTTTCGTGGAATATCCGTCGTCGTCCAGGAAGTCTACAGCGCGATACGTTCCGTCGGGAATCCGGCTGAGCGCGTGCCGCATCAGGCGTGCCGAGTACCGCTGAAGGGCGGCAAGGTAGAAGTCCATTGTGCGGATGCCGTACTTATGGGTCATTTCCTGGAGGCGTTGTTCGCCCAGCCTGCAGGCCGCGATCTGCGCCGTCAAATCGCCTTCGCGTTCCGTCGGAGTGCGCACGTTGGCCAGCAGCATCGCCAGAACATCCCTCTGGGGCTCCCCGTTGTGCACCAGCAGCACCGGCGGGATGCGCAGTCCTTCCTGGTAAATCTCTTCGCTGAGTCCCATTGAGGCTGGCTGCGCGCCTCCGATGTCTGAATGGTGGGCGCGGTTGGCGACGTAGAAAAGCGGCTTTGGGTCCTTTGGCGGTCTGCCCGCGCCGGCGAAAACCGGCATGACGCATGTGAGATCGGGAAGATGAGTGCCCCCGGCAAAAGGATCGTTGAGAACGGCGATGTCGCCGGGACGGAGCGGCAGGCGCTCGATGGCTGCGGCAACGGACCCGGGCATCGATCCGAGATGCACGGGCATGTGGTCGCCCATGGCCACAACGTCCCCGCGGCCGTCAAACACGGCACAGGAGTAATCGCGCCGCTCTTTGATGTTGGGCGAAAAGGCGGAACGGCGCAGCGCGGCGCCCATCTCTTCCGCCACCGAGTGAAAGAGGTTCTTGAAGATTTCGAGTTCTGCCGGATCAATCCGCATGGTCAGTCAGCACCAGATTCCCTTCGCTATCCACCCGGCATTGAAAGCCGGGGGGTACGACCGTGGTTGAACTGTATTCCGCCAGCACGGCCGGGCCGTTCAAGCGCACGCCGGGCGAAAGCCGGTCCCGGTCGTAGAGTGGAGTTCGGTGAAAACGATGGCCAAACCAGACGTTCTTCTCCTTCAGGATTGCGTTCCCAACCCGGCGCGCCGTACCCACGCCGGAAGGTGCTGGGGTCTTCCGCCCCGCAATCGGCACCGTCAGGCGCAGTCGCAGATTCACCACCTCAAGCGGCTTGCCGGAATGAGCATATCCGTAAACCTTTTCGTGCAACCGTTCAAATTCTATTCGGAACCGCGGCGAGAAGGGGACCATCAACTCATAAGACTGCCCTGCGTAGCGGACTTCAAGCTGCTTTTCCACCCGGACCTTTCCGGGAGGAAAATGGTCGCGCCGGAGTTCCGCACGGGCCTCCCGCTCGATCTTCCTGAACTGGCGCGCAAGACCGTTCAGAAACTGCCGGAATGGAGCCGGCCGGCCGGCCCGCGCTTCTGCCGGGACGCCCATCAGGACCGACTGCGAAACGTCTTTCACCGCGTCTGACCGCAGGATGCCCAGGGCTGAAAATGTCCCGGGATTCCGGGGGATGATGATGCTGGCCACGCCAAGTGACCGGCCGAGATCAGCGGCCTGCAATCCACCGGCGCCACCGAAGCAAATCAGTGTGAAGTCGCGAGGATCGTGGCCGCGCTCGACGGAAATCACCCGTAGCGCCCTTTCCATGTTGGCGTTGGCCACGGCAATGATTCCGCGGGCCACCGTCAGCGGGCTGCTGAGGGTGCCGCTGGTACCGTGTGACTTCTTTCTGTTACCACGAATGAATGTTTGGAAAGCTTCCACCGTGGCCTGGTGGTCCAGGC
The DNA here is from genome assembly GCA_049583595.1 of Terriglobia bacterium. Lineage (GTDB taxonomy): Bacteria > Acidobacteriota > Terriglobia > UBA7540 > UBA7540 > SCRD01. Next base: position 1,742 of record JBAUWE010000211.1, on the reverse strand, counting down.
GGAATGTGCCTCCCAGAAAATGATCGGGATCGATCCTTCCGAGGATGAGGTTTGCGTCCGTAACGGTCGGCCGCTGCCCGCCGCGCCCGTAGCAGACCGGGCCGGGCGTTGCGCCGGCGCTCTCAGGCCCCACCCGCAGCGCGCCGCCTGCATCCATGCGCGCCAGAGAACCGCCGCCCGCTCCAACTGAATGGACATCGATTACCGGGACCGCGATGGGGAGTCCTCCCAGAGTCGTTTCGTTGGTGATGCGCGCCCGGCCCTCAAACAGGCAGACATCGGTTGAAGTTCCGCCCATGTCAAAGCTGATAGCCTGCCGGATTCCCAGGCCTTCCGCGAGCCGGACGGCTGCGGCAACGCCTCCGGCCGGGCCGGAAAGAATGGTTCGAACCGGCTCTCGCGCCGCATGCCGGGCGGTTGTGATGCCGCCGCTCGATTCCATCACAAATACGCGAACGCCCGATCGCTTCGCTCTTTCACCGCCTTTGCGCCCTGCCATGGAGAATCTCCCTGCGGCTTGCCGGTCCAGTCCGGACAGGTAGGCGCCGATACGCGGCATCAGGTAGGCGTTGATGGCGGTGGTTGAAAGCCTCTCATACTCGCGGAACTCGGGCAGGATCTGGTGGGAGACGGAGAGCGGAAGCTTGAGCTCGCGAAGCGCGCGGAGCACCACCCGCTCATTTGCGGGGTTTGAAAATGAAAACAGCAGACACACGGCAATGGATTCCGCGCCCGAACGGGCGATCCTGTCCCGGAGCTTGCTCAGTTCGAGACTGGAAGGGCGCAGGAGAACAGTGCCGTCAGCCGCGGTACGCTCGCGCAATCCGAATCGCATGCGGCGCGGAACCAGCGGGGGATCACGGCGCACATCCAGGTCATAAAGGCGGGGTCGCGCCTGGCGGCCGATTTCAATCAGGTCTTCAAACCCCTGGGTGGTCACCAGCGCCACCCGTGCGCCCCGCCGCTCCAGCAAGCTGTTGGTGCTGACGGTTGTGCCGTGGATGATGTCGATTGTGGTGTGCGGTGCCTGTCCAAGCAGTCGGCTCACGCCGTCCGCAATCGCCCGGCTGGCTTCCTCCGGCGAAGAGGGAGAGCCGGAAAAAACCTTGATGACTCTGACGCTTCGGCCATCCACCACGACGCAGTCCGTAAACGTTCCGCCTGTATCCACTCCAACGCGCATCGGCTTTCCCTGATTGAATGGGTCCGGGCCCTCGCGGTCGGCCTGGTGAAGGACCGCTTGCCTGTAACTCCCGTGTCAATTCAAACCGAAAGCTTAACAGAAAGTATGCGGGTTCCCGCAAGTGGAAGTGTTTAAATCGCGAATTGAACTCGTGTGGATCAGCGGCGGAATTCGGTTGAAATCCACCGGCAAAAGTTACTGATTTTCTACGCCGGGTGATTGCCCAACGGGAAGGATGCGTGCGCATTCAGCGAGGAGTCGTCGCGGAGGCCCCTGGCCAGCTTGTAATAGCCTGCGGCGGCAATCATGGCCGCGTTGTCAGTAGAGAGACGCGGAGAGGGAAAGAAGACGTGGAAGCCGCGCTCTTCGCCCGCCTTCGAAAATCGCTCCCGGAGCAGAGAATTGCAAGCTACGCCTCCCGAGACGAAAACGGTGCGAATTCCTGCCGCGGCGGATGCGGCGACGGTGCGTTCAATCAGATCGGTGACGGCAGCTTCCTGGAAACTTGCCACGAGATCGAGCGTGGCCTGGGAACAATGTGCGCGAAGATCTTCAAGGG
>JBAUWE010000210.1:0-4353 GCA_049583595.1 Terriglobia bacterium | reverse complement strand
TGACCATGCCGAGAAACTCGCGCTGTTCGGCGGTGAGGTGGGTGTCGAGCGCCAGGTCCGTCATGCCGATGATGCCGTTCATGGGGGTGCGAATCTCATGGCTCATGTTGGCCAGAAACTCGCTCTTAGCGAGGCTGGCGGACTCGGCTTTTACTTTGGCTTCCGACAGCTCTTCATTCGCGGCTCGCAGCTCCGCCGTCCGGGCGGCCACTTCGTCTTGCAGATTCTCCTGGTGGTGGCCGAGTTCCTGGTCTCGCAGTTGGATTTGCGAAAGCATTTCGTTAAACCCGTCAATCAGCTCCCCCAGTTCATCCTCGCCCTGCTTAACCGCACGGATGGAATAGTTCTTCTTCTTTGAAACCAATTGAGCGGTTTCGGCAAGATCCAAGATCGGCCCGGAGATCACCCCCTGGAGCCTGGAAGAGAGAAAGAACGCCAGAAACAAAGAGGCCACCAGGATCACGGAGACGACCATCAGGTACTCTCGAATCCGCGCACTCAGCTCCTGCAGGTCGGATTCGAGATAGATCGTTCCGATCTGCTGTTCATCCAGCCGAATGCTGTGGAATAGCCTCAATCGGCCTTGGCCGAAAGAGCTCCCGTCCGGTTGCGGCGCGGAGGGCAAGTAGGTTGCTCTCCCCCCGCGAAAGTATGACGCGAAGATGTCGCCGTTCTGGGAGTAGATGCAAGCCGAAGCAATGCGCGGCTGCCCTTTCAGCCCGCCGAGAATCTCGGCGGCGGACTTGGGGTCGTTGAAAGTCATAGCCGCCGTACTGTTTTCGCCGACGATTTCCGCCAGAATCGAGAGATTGCTTTTCGCCGCCTGGCGCGAGGCGATGTAGCTGTAGCCGACCAAGGCCGCAACGGCCAGCACCAATGCGGCGCCCACCGCAACCATGATGATCAACCGCAGTTTGCTCTTGATGGATAGATTGCGAATGGAAAGCATTTTTGTCCTACCCGCCAGCTTTTCCGGTCCGCACGACTTGGGCGAGCCTCAGGAGCCGTGAGCTGATTTTGAGCCTCTGAACCTTAGCTGCGTCCAGGTTGATCTGGAATCGCACGTGGTTATCCACGAGAGTAAAATTGATCACCCCGCCCATCTCGGCGAAACCCTCGGTGTCTCCCACCGTCAACACCCCCGACCCTCTCAAAGCATTCAGGATAGGTCGAAGACGGTCTTTCTCGGAAGAACTGACAAAAGCGATTCGACAACCCTGCGCACCTTCAACACTCTTGATGTGCCGGACCGCTAGAGCCTGTCCATTCACCGACTTCCCTTCCACCATGTTTTCCAAAACGCCGTGGAAAGGATCCTCCCCAAACACGCATATTGCGAATGGCGTCCCGTGGTTGTCGTCGGGTTGCGGCGGCCAATCCACAAACTTGGTGAAATTATAGAGAAAGGCTGCTTTCACTTGATACTCGCTAATCTCCTGGGCCGAAGCTTGGGGAAGCAGCGCCAGTATTGCGGTGATAAAGAACAGGACAACCGGGCCGCGCATGGGCGCACGAAAAGCGGCCGGACCTTTCCTGGTTAAATGGGGGCGTTCTCGCTTTTTAGAACAAGTTGCCATATCTGACCGGCCACTCGTACCTGGAAAATTGCCAATTCCTAGAACCGCCAGGTGACCTTGCCATAGACGCTGCGCCGTGCTTGAGTTGTGACGACAGTCTGTACCAGGGCCTGGAATTCCGGATGACGGGGGTCGAAGAGGTTCTGCCCCACCACGCTCAATTCCGTCCACTTGTTCAGGCGCCAGCCCAGGTGAGTGTCAAACCGCGTATACGCAGGAATCGAGCCCGCTGCCAGGCGCCCCACGCGATAGAGGGACGTGTCAAGCGTGAAACGGTGAGGAAGATCCAGGTAGGACCTTATCTGGAACTGATTGCGCGGGGACCCGCTGTTCAATTCTGAAATCGTGAACACATCCAGGCTGGAGGGGTCCAGTTTGATCGAGGGAACAAACCAGGTATAACCTCCTTGCAGGGTCCAGAATGTCCTGACCTTCCACCCCAGCAAAGCCTCGGCGCCGTAGGTGAACCCATACGCTTTTCCATCGTACACCAGGGGGAATACCAGGTGCGGGGGCAGGGGTGCCGCTTCGAAGAAGGGAGTGCCGGGCTCGAGGTTCCGCAGACGATCGTAAACGTTATAGAACGAAGTGACATCCAGGGAAATGCTTTCATTCGGTTCAAAACGATAGCCGAACTCGTACGCCTTGAGCTCTTCAGAGTCCAGGCCTGATTTACCGAAAAAACTCAGCAGCGCCACCTGATCTTCGGCAACAGGGAAAGTCTCTAAATTGTATCGGATGTCTGCCTCGCCCCGGGCGGGGGTCTTGTTCGCCTTCGAAAAGGCCGTCCAGAAGGTGTGGCGCTTGCCCGGCGTCCAAAGCAGACGCACGGTGGGCTCCACTTCGAAGCCCGTATAATAGTTGTGCTCGACCTTGGTTCCCACGGTCAGCCAGAGTCTGTCCTTTACCAGATTGATCTCATCCTGAAAGAAAGCGTTTTCGATCGAACTGCTGAACGTCGCAGGAGTGAGGGTAATGGTGGGATTTGGACTCATATGGTCCCGATTGTTCCGGTAGCCGAAGCCCCACACCACGTCATGCCGGCCGCCCAAGGTCAGATGGTGCTGAAAGTCCAAGTCAAACGTGCTGCGCAATTCGGGCTCGATCACATCCGCCCGGCTGATGCGGTCGAAATACATTTGCAGGCTCATTTCCGATCCCGGGCGAACCTTGCGAGTCCAACGGCCCAGGATGTTACCTCCCGAGAAATCCATGATGGAGGTGAAGGCGGGCGTCGAGTAGGGAGGTTGCAAATTAAATCCCACGGGGTACGGCTGCCCCTTTACGCCGCCATAGATATCCCCTTCGAGCGTCAGCGAGTCGCGAGCGGACAACTCCCAGTCTGCCCGGAACCCGCCATGGTTCATTCGCCAGCCATCGGCGGCTTCCTGTCCGGCGCGATTCAGGAAGCCGGCGCGATTGAAATAGTTGCCAAAAATCCGGTAGGTGGCGTCCTTGCCGATCTTCCCGCCGTATTGAGCCGTCCCCAAACCCTGCTCCACGTTGCCGCCACCGCCCGTCAGCAGGACCCCCTGGGTGTCTTTGGAACTTTTGGTGATGATGTTGATCACGCCGTTCACGGCGTTGGTGCCCCACATGGCCGCTCCGGGACCGCGGATCACCTCGATGCGGTCAATATCTTCCAGAACCACGTCTTGCGAGTCCCAGTACACGCCGGCAAACGAGGGGTCGTAAACGGTCCTCCCGTCTATCATGACCAGCATCTTGTTGGCGAGCTGCCCGTTGAAGCCGCGCGCTGAGATGGCCCAGGTGTTGGCATTGATCTGCGCCACGTCCAGTCCCGGAACCATGCGGAGCAAATCGGGAATGTTCGTGGCCCCGGACCGCCGAATTTCCTCCTGGGTAATCACAAAAACCGCCGCCGGCTCGTGCGAGAGTTTCTCTTCCTTCTTGGAAACAGACGTTACCTGCACATTCATCAGGTCTTCGAGACTGGCCTTGGACAGATCCACCGTGGCCCGCTCCTGGGCCCAGCCTGGAACTCCGAGCATCAGCAGCGACAGCGCATAGAGGCCAACGGCCAGATGGGAGGAGAGATGGCGTCTGCAATTTGCGCGTGCGGACGGGCGGCGCGCCAAAACCACGCCGACATGGTCGCAGACTGCGTGGCCAAAGACCGAAGCGAGCTGGAGAGATAAACCTACGGCAGGGATCCACTTCGGCATGGAACGATTGCTTCCTGGTGTTTGCATGGGAACTCCATGTGAAGCAATCGCTTATCACCTCCCTCGGCGCTGCTTCCCACCCTTTTTATCGGGCAGGGACAAGCAAATCTTGAGCACAGGATGGAAGCGCGGAGGCCGCGAAGAAGAGGCGGATGTCGGGCTTTTAAGGAAGATCGAGGCAAGAACCAGATCAGACTGGAATCAGCGGGGTGTCAGGGACCTGCTTCCCATCGCTTTTTGACCGGGTCGGGAGAACTCGCGATCCCGTTGAACGAATCCTCGGCAATCTCGGGCAGCAGATGGTGGATGGCTTTGAACAGATACTGGGGGCGGATGGCTTGATCAGATAGGCGTCAATGCCCGATTCCCGGCGCCGCGCCGCATCTCCTCGATAGCCGGCCAGAGGCGCGCAAGCTCCTGCTCGAGCACCCCGCAGGCTTCTTCGGCGCGGGTCAAATCCCCACCTCGTCCAATCTTCTCCAGGCTCAAGGCGGCCTCATAAGCGGCGTGGGCGGAGAAGTTGGCGGCGGAGCCTTTCAGGGCATGGGCCGCGTGCTCCAGGGCCTTGGAGTCGCGTTGCGCAAGCGCCG